>NZ_DATERI010000015.1:0-35514 GCF_035271705.1 Buttiauxella sp. | reverse complement strand
ACGCGTGATGACGCTATCTCTTATTTAACTCCACGCCATCGTGATCTGGTGATTTCTGCTCAGGGCAGCAACGCATTGCGTGCTGTAATGACGGATGCTCGTCTGAGCGAAGCACGTGAATATGCTGTTCAGCAGAACATTAATATCCTGCGTAACCGTGTAAACCAACTGGGTGTGGCTGAGCCTCTGGTACAACGCCAGGGTGCAGATCGTATTGTGGTTGAATTGCCAGGTATTCAGGACACCGCGCGTGCGAAAGAGATTCTCGGCGCAACAGCGACACTTGAGTTCCGTCTGGTTAACACCAACGTTGACCAGTCAGCGGCAACTTCTGGCCGTGTGCCAGGTGACTCTGAAGTGAAACAAACCCGTGAAGGTAAACCGGTTGTCCTGTACAAGCGTGTGATTCTGACCGGTGACCATATCACTGACTCCACTTCCAGCACCGATGAATACAACCAGGCTCAAGTGAATATTTCACTGGATAGCGCGGGTGGTAACATCATGTCTAACTTCACCAAGGACAACATCGGTAAACCGATGGCAACCCTGTTTGTGGAGTACAAAGACAGCGGTAAGAAAGATGCGACAGGTCGTTCAATTCTGGCGAAACAAGAAGAAGTTATCAACGTGGCGAATATTCAGTCGCGCTTAGGTAACAGCTTCCGTATCACTGGTATCGACAACCCGAATGAAGCTCGCCAGCTCTCTTTGCTGCTTCGCGCGGGCGCATTGATCGCACCCATTCAGATTGTTGAAGAACGTACCATCGGTCCAACCTTGGGTATGGAAAACATCAAGCAAGGTCTGGAAGCGTGTCTGGCGGGTCTGGCGGTTTCAATCATCTTTATGCTGTTCTTCTATAAGAAGTTTGGCCTGATTGCGACTTCTGCATTGTTGGTAAACCTTGTCATGATCGTAGGGATTATGTCTCTGCTGCCAGGGGCAACGTTGACCATGCCGGGGATTGCGGGGATCGTGTTAACCCTTGCCGTCGCCGTCGATGCTAACGTATTGATAAACGAACGTATTAAGGAAGAGCTTAGTAACGGGCGTTCGATACAACAGGCTATCCACGAAGGTTATCAGGGCGCGTTCAGCTCTATTTTCGATGCTAACATCACGACGCTTATCAAGGTCATCATCCTCTATGCCGTAGGCACCGGGGCAATTAAAGGCTTTGCGATCACGACCGGTATTGGTGTGGCGACGTCAATGTTTACCGCAATCGTCGGTACCCGTGCCATCGTAAACCTGTTGTACGGCGGCAAACGCATTAACAAGCTGTCTATCTGAGGAGTGCGTTGTGGCACAGGAATATACTGTTGAACAATTAAACTACGGCCGTAAAGTCCATGACTTTATGCGCTGGGATTTCTGGGCTTTCGGCATCTCCGGGCTCCTGCTAATCCTTTCTATCGCCATTATTGGGGTAAAAGGTTTTAACTGGGGTCTGGATTTCACCGGCGGTACGGTCATCGAAATCTCGCTGGAAAAACCAGCCGATTTGGACTTGTTGCGTGGCGCGCTGGAGAAAGCTGGGTTCCAGGATCCTCTGATTCAGAACTTTGGTAGCAGTCGTGACATCATGGTGCGCATGCCACCTGCCCACGGGGAAACCGGTGGTCAGGTATTAGGCAGCAAGGTCCTTAACGTGATTAACGAAGCGACCAGCCAGAATGCCGGTGTAAAACGTATTGAGTTCGTCGGCCCAAGCGTCGGTGCAGACCTGGCTCAGAATGGTGCTTTAGCGTTGTTAGCTGCACTTATCTCCATTCTGATTTATGTCGGTTTCCGCTTTGAATGGCGTCTGGCTGCCGGTGTGGTTATTGCGTTGATGCACGACGTAATCATTACCCTGGGCGTGCTGTCGTTATTCCACATTGAGATTGACCTAACCATCGTCGCGTCGTTGATGTCGGTTATCGGTTACTCACTGAACGACAGTATCGTGGTATCAGACCGTATTCGTGAGAACTTCCGTAAGATTCGTCGCGGTACACCTTATGAGATCTTCAACGTTTCTTTGACGCAGACTCTGCATCGTACGTTGATCACCTCTGGTACCACATTGGTTGTGATTCTGATGCTGTATCTCTTCGGTGGGGCAATGCTGAAAGGCTTCTCACTGACGATGCTTATCGGTGTTTCTATCGGTACTGTTTCTTCCATTTACGTCGCGTCCGCGCTGGCGTTGAAACTGGGCATGAAGCGCGAGCACATGTTGCAGCAGAAAGTGGAAAAAGAAGGTGCGGATCAGCCGTCGCTTCTGCCTTAATCATCAGGTTGTTAACTGATAATAAAAACCGCAGCCATGGTGCTGCGGTTTTTTTAATGCTTCAGACGTTTATCAGAAGTTGTAACCCGCGACCAGATAACCACCCCAGCCGGTAGATCGTACGCTGAAATCGCCGCTACCAAAGTTCAGGCTTGCATCATCTGACCACTGACCACCATTGTGCCAGTAACGTGCAACCACAGAATAGTGCCAGTGATCGTAGTTCAGTGCCAGGATGTGGCTAGAGGCAATAGAGTTGCTGGTACGAGCATTTTTGCCGTTATTGTCGATAAAATTGTCATTGCCCAGATCTGAACCCCAGTCAAAGTTGGTGAACCCGATGTAGCTCAGGTTACCGCCCCACAGGCTGGTAATCGGCACAAAGTATTTCACTTTGAAACGGTAGCCATCCCACTCATTTTCGTTGGATGCGCCATAGTTCTGCCATTGGTATTTTGCGTACACGTTCAAAGACAGGCTCATTGGTAGGCCCGTGTCAATATCAGTACCCAGACCCATGTACCACGTGCTCTGGCGGTCAGCGTCGCTGCGACCCATATCGTAGATATAGTTGTTCGCAACATACCACTCTTTGAATGGACCAAATGCCAGGCTGGTGTCAGTCAATTTATCAATGGAGAAGCGCGGTTCGATTTCCATAAACAGTGGAGAACCGTGGTTCCAGATACCTTTAGCTGTGCTGTTACCGCCGAAGAATACGGGGGCATCGATGTAACCGTAGAAATCGAACCAATCTTTCTTAGTGAAAGCTTCATATTCCAGATAGGTATCGTTACGGATCTGCGGCCCGAAGCGGGTGTGGTAACTGCCCACAACGTTGACGCTTTGGTGCCACCAATCAGAGAGGTATTCAGTATTTTTTGCATCTTCGGCGTGAGCCGTCAAAGAGCTTGAAAGCGCCAGGACGGTGCTGACTGCCAAAATAATTTTTTTCATATTTTATGCCACTGTTTTATACATGATTCCCGTGAGAGCGGGGGTGTGTGATCACCTAAGGTCATCAACCATTCAGCTGGTTTTTTATTGACGCACCTATTATAGAAATCCCTGCTCACAAAAATATGTTTCATTTCACATTATCGTCACATACGTAATCGATTGCTTTCACGTTTTTGTACTTTCCAAACGGTCGAGATAGAACCTGGTTCGTGAATTTAAGGATGCGCATGACTAGTTGTTACATATTTATGTGACTAAGATCACTGGTTTTAGTGATGGGATAAGCGGCTTTTTTCGAATTTCATCAGGAGAGATGTAACATAAAAATATAAATGTTAGTGAGGATTACCCCCGCAGATGCAGGGGTGTTGCCTATTATTGGCCTGGTAATGCTTGAGAAGGGGCAATCGGCTGGATGTCGTGGATACGCACAAAACCTAACTGCTCAGGTGAAAGACCCGAAAGCAGCAATGGAATGCTGATATCGCTCGGTGCGAGCACACTCGCCGGGGCATTGAATTGTTGCGTGTGTACATTCACTTCCTGGTAGTTATCGGTGGTGCCTTGAATTTGACCCCATTCTACTTTGCCCGTGAAAGCGGGAAGTGGATGAGTAGACTCACCTTTAATTATCAACATTGCACGGCTGCCGTTGGCCTCCGCTGTGACGCCACTCAGAGACATTTGCAAATTGCCTAATTGGCTGTTCAGGCGTGCCGGTGTGTTTGAACCGGGTAATAAATACACACCCGTTGTCGATTTGGCATTCAGCGCATTCTGCTGGGTCAGCTTGACGGTTTGGTCGGTGAGTTGTGTCATTTGTTGATTTAAAGAACCCACTTCGCTCTTCATCTGTCGCACTTCGGTTTGTTGGGCACAAGCGCTGAGATTGACCAGGCTGGAAAATAAGATAATTCTTAGGTAACTGTTTGTCATAACTCGATTTTCCTTAAAGTTTTATCCTGATTTAAGCGTAGCTGTTCACCAATGAAAAGTCATATTTCTCGGGATAATGTGGCATGCCTTTGTACTCCAGCCACTTCGCGGTAAACTATTGTTCATCTGAATAATCCTCCAGGACGCGCCATGCATTGCCCATTCTGTTTCGCAGTTGACACCAAAGTGATTGATTCCCGGCTTGTCGGCGAAGGGTCTTCCGTGCGTCGCCGTCGTCAGTGCCTGGTTTGCAATGAACGTTTCACGACTTTTGAAGTGGCGGAGTTGGTGATGCCGCGTGTGGTAAAAAGTAATGATGTTCGTGAACCGTTTAATGAAGACAAACTGCGTAGCGGTATCCTGAAAGCCCTGGAAAAACGCCCTGTTAGCTCGGACGACGTGGAAATGGCAGTGAACCACATTAAATCCCAGTTGCGCGGAACCGGTGAGCGTGAAGTCCCAAGCAAAATGATTGGCAATCTGGTAATGGAACAGCTTAAAAAACTCGATAAAGTGGCGTATATCCGCTTTGCTTCGGTTTATCGCAGCTTTGAAGATATCCGTGAATTTGGCGAAGAAATCGCCCGCTTACAGGATTAATGCTGATGTTGCTTGATGAAAAATTTATGGCGCGTGCGATGCAATTGGCAAAGCGTGGCCGTTTTACAACGACGCCTAACCCAAATGTCGGCTGTGTGATTGCCAAAGACGGTGAAATCGTCGGTGAGGGTTTTCACTTTCGCGCAGGTGAACCCCATGCGGAGGTGCATGCTTTACGTATGGCGGGTGAAAAAGCACGCGGCGCCACGGCGTATGTCACGCTTGAGCCTTGCAGCCATCACGGACGCACGCCACCTTGCTGTGAAGCGTTAATAGCCGCGGGTGTTTCGCGTGTCGTTGCCGCGATGCAGGATCCTAATCCACAAGTTGCTGGCCGTGGGTTATATGCGCTGAAACAGGCTGGTATTGAAGTCAGCCATGGTTTGATGATGAATGATGCTGAGTCAATCAACCGCGGTTTCCTGAAACGAATGCGTACTGGTTTCCCGTTTATTCAACTTAAACTGGGGGCGTCTCTTGACGGGCGTACCGCGATGGCGAGCGGCGAAAGCCAATGGATTACCTCGCCTGAATCACGTCGCGATGTGCAACGCCTGCGAGCGCAAAGTTCAGCGATTCTGAGTAGCAATGCCACGGTTCTTGCTGATAATCCTTCGTTGACTGTGCGTTGGAATGAATTAGATAGCGCGACTCAGGCGATTTACGTCGAAGAAAACCTGCGCCAGCCAACGCGTATTATTCTCGACCGCGAAAACCGCGTGACGCCACAACATAAAATCATCACTCAAACGGGCGAAACCTGGCTTGCGCGTTGTAACGCTGACTCACAAGAGTGGCCTGCAAGCGTCGAGCAATTTATCGTACCAGAACATAACGGCCATCTTGATCTGGTGGTGATGATGATGCTATTAGGCAAACGTCAGATAAACTCTATTTGGGTGGAAGCGGGTCCAACACTTGGTGGTGCGCTGCTTCAGGCCGGTCTTGTTGATGAGTTGATTGTCTACGTTGCACCGAAATTATTGGGCAACGATGCGCGTGGCTTGTGTAACTTGCCAGGGCTTGAAAAATTAGCCGATGCGCCCGAGTTTAGCTTTAGTGAGGTCCGTCAGGTCGGCCCTGATTTGTGCCTGCATTTGACGCCGCGATACGCCGGCTTGTAAAACGTAAGCAGGCACGAAAAGATTGTGATAAAATCCGCCCCCCTAGTTGCGGGGCTAAACAGAACCCGTAAAGGAAGATTATGAACATCATTGAAGCAGCCGTTGCTACTCCAGACGCTCGCGTCGCCATCACCATCGCGCGTTTTAACAATTTCATCAATGACAGCCTGCTTTCCGGTGCAATTGACGCCCTGAAACGTATCGGTCAGGTTAAAGATGAAAATATCACCGTGGTCTGGGTTCCGGGTGCTTATGAACTGCCACTGGCGGCTGACGCTTTGGCAAAAACAGGTCGTTATGATGCAGTGATTGCGCTGGGTACCGTTATTCGTGGCGGCACAGCTCACTTTGAATATGTTGCTGGCGGTGCTAGCAATGGCCTGGCACATGTTGCTCAGGAAAGTGGTATTCCAGTCGCCTTTGGCGTGCTGACCACTGAAAGTATTGAACAAGCCATCGAACGCGCTGGCACAAAAGCCGGTAACAAAGGTGCAGAAGCTGCACTGACCGCGCTTGAAATGATTAATGTATTGAAAGCCATCAAGGCCTGATTTTTTGTAAGGGGAAATCTGTGAAACCTGCTGCTCGTCGCCGTGCCCGTGAGTGTGCCGTTCAGGCGCTTTACTCCTGGCAGTTATCTCGAAATGACATCGCTGATGTCGAATACCAGTTCCTGGCTGAACAGGACGTCAAAGACGTTGACGTTAACTACTTCCGCGAACTGTTGATCGGGGTGGCTACTAACAGCGCGTATCTGGATGGGCTAATGAAGCCTTATCTGTCTCGCCAGCTCGAAGAGTTGGGTCAGGTAGAAAAAGCGGTTCTGCGTATCGCACTGTTTGAGCTTTCCAAACGTGATGACGTGCCATACAAAGTTGCGATTAACGAAGCCATCGATCTTGCGAAAACCTTCGGTGCCGAAGACAGCCACAAGTTCGTGAATGGTGTTCTTGATAAAGCTGCTCCGCATATTCGTCCCCGCAAAAAGTAATCTTCAGGCCGGTTAATTCCGGCCTGTTCTTTATTCTGTATCCGTTAGCATTCGAGTTGCAGCCACACCCCCGCAGCTTGAAGGATGACGGCTATATTCAGAGGCATAACGCATGGCATGCGGTGAGTTTTCCTTAATTGCCCGTTATTTTGATCGCGTAAGCAGTTCCCGCCGCGATGTGGAAACCGGAATTGGCGATGATTGTGCATTGCTAACGGTAGCCGAAAAGCAGGTCCTTGCGATCAGTACCGATACACTTGTCTCGGGCATTCATTTCTTGGCTGATATTGACCCTCGCGATTTGGGTTACAAAGCGCTGGCGGTAAATTTAAGCGATCTGGCCGCAATGGGCGCTGACCCTGCCTGGTTGACGCTAGCCATTACCCTTCCTGAAGTCGATGAAAGCTGGCTTGAAGCATTCAGCGATAGTCTGTTTGAACAACTCGAATACTACGATATGCAGCTGATTGGCGGCGACACAACACGTGGGCCACTTTCTATGACACTTGGCATTCATGGTCTGGTGCCAGTTGGCCGTGCGCTTAAACGCAGCGGTGCGCGTATTGGCGACTGGATCTATGTTACTGGCACGCCAGGAGATAGTGCTGCTGGGTTGGCAATCTTGCAGGATCGTTTAACCGTCAAAGATTCCGTACAAGCGGCATATCTGAAGCAACGCCATTTGCGTCCAACGGCTCGAATTTTACACGGCCAGGCACTGCGTGATCTGGCGAGCAGCGCAATTGATCTTTCTGACGGGTTAATTTCCGATTTGGGTCATATCCTTAAAGCCAGTGAATGTGGCGCGCGCGTTGATCTCGACGCTCTGCCATATTCTGATGCCATGAAAGCGAATGTCAGTGCTGATCAAGCTCAGCGATGGGCACTTTCTGGTGGCGAAGATTACGAACTGTGCTTTACCGTGCCAGAAATAAACCGTGGCGCACTGGACGTGGCAATCGGCAATCTTGGTGTTCCGTTTACCTGCATAGGTCAGGTAGGGCCTGCGTCAGAAGGGCTACAGTTCTTGCAAAATGGCAAACCGGTAACACTGGATTTAAAAGGATACGACCACTTTGCCTCGCACTAAAGATGTGGCTAAAAGCCGTCTTAAGCTCAGCAATCCGTGGCATTTACTCGCCACCGGATTTGGTAGCGGGCTAAGTCCGATTATGCCTGGTACCGCGGGTTCGCTCGCGGCGATCCCGTTCTGGTATTTGCTGACCTTGCTACCGTGGCAACTCTACTCCATGGTCATTATGCTCGGTATTTGTATCGGGGTTTACCTCTGCCACCAGACCGCGCGTGATATGGGTGTTCATGACCACGGCAGCATCGTGTGGGACGAGTTCATCGGCATGTGGATAACCCTGATGGCACTGCCCATTAACGACTGGCGCTGGGTGGCAGCAGGCTTTGTGATTTTCCGTATCCTTGATATATGGAAGCCGTGGCCAATCCGCTGGTTTGATCGCAACATTCACGGCGGAATGGGGATCATGGTGGATGATATCGTCGCGGGTGTTATTTCTGCGGGGGTTATTTATCTGATTGGGCACCATTGGCCGATTGGCCTGTTCTAATGTGAAGCGGATAACTTTGTCGCGATAAGCATTGAGATGGCGGGTTAGCTTGAGCAACCCGCCATTTTTTTACTTAAATCCAACCTTTTCATGCGGGCGATAAACCATCTCCAGCTCCGCAATCTCCGCGGGTTCCAGTGTTAAGTCCACCGCCGCCAGTAAATCATCCAGCTGATGTTCACGAGACACGCCAATAATTGGCGCAGCAATACCCGGCTTACTCAGCAGCCACGCCAGTGCCACTTGCGCGCGCGTAACACCTTTATCTGCCGCAACATTCGCTAGTCGCTCCGCAATGAGCGCATCGTTTTCATGGCTGGAATCGTATAGATTTTTACCGACTTCATCGGAGACTGAACGTGCGGTGGTCTCGCCCCATGGACGAGTCAGTTTGCCCCGAGCCAGTGGGCTCCACGGGATCACCGCGATCCCTTGTTCGTAGCACAGCGGCAGCATATCGAGTTCTTCTTCACGATAGATCAGATTGTAGTGATCCTGCATGGTGACAAAACGCGCCCAGCCATGTTGATCCTGCAAAGCTAGTGCTTGAGCCAACTGTGAACTGTGCATCGACGAAGCACCGATATATCGTGCTTTACCTGCTTTCACCACGTCATTGAGCGCTTCAAGAGTCTCTTCAATTGGCGTGTTGTAATCCCAGCGGTGGATTTGGAATAGGTCGACGTAATCGGTTCCCAGGCGGCGTAGGCTGTCATCGATCGAACGCATAATCTGCGCACGCGAAAGGCCTTCTGCTAAATCACCCACCGGGAAGTAAACTTTGGTGGCGAGGACGGCATCTTCACGGCGCATGAAATCTTTCAGGGCGCGTCCGACAATCTCTTCGCTGCTACCGTCGGAATAGCTATTGGCGGTATCAAAGAAATTAATGCCGTTATCGATAGCGTGTTTGATGACAAGACGGCTGCTTTCTTCGGGAAGCGTCCAGGCGTGATTGCCACGGTCTGGCTCACCATAGGTCATACAACCCAGGCAAAGACGCGAAACCCTGAGGTCTGTTTTTCCTAACGTGTTGTATTGCATGGTTCCACTCCTGCATAATTTTACTCGTCATACTTCGAGCCGCAGGGGGGTTGGCTGCATTCGTTCACCCCAGTCACTTACTTTAGTCAGCTCCTGGGGATTCACTCTTTTGCCGCCTTCCTACAACTCAAATTATTTTGAGTAATAACAATCATTATTCAGCATAGCAGGAGTGGAGGAGGGGTTTATTTAAGCCAGTCGCAGATCCGGGTTTCCATGCCGATGGCATCCAGGCCGATGGCGGCGCGCGCCTCTTCTTGGGTACCTTGCGGAATAAAGTAATCTGGTAACCCAATATTCAGAACGGGTACCACTCTACGGTTGGCCATCAACACTTCATTAACGCCGCTGCCAGCACCACCGATTATGGCATTTTCTTCAATGGTCACTAACGATTCATGGCTGGCTGCTAATTCGAGAATTAACGCTACATCAAGCGGCTTCACAAAACGCATGTCGACCAGTGTCGCATTGAGTGATTGTGCAACGGCTTCGGCTTCTGGCAACAGCGTGCCAAAATTCAGCAGGGCGATTTTTTCACCTTCACGCTTCTTCACACCTTTGCCAATTGGCAAAGATTCCAGCGGTTGCAACTCAGCACCAGTGCCATTGCCACGCGGGTAACGCACGGCGCATGGACCCTCATTGTAGTGATAACCGGTGTGCAGCATCTGGCGGCATTCGTTTTCATCGCTTGGCGTCATGATGACCATTTCTGGAATGCAGCGCAGGAAGGAGATGTCGAACGCCCCCTGGTGGGTTTGCCCGTCAGCACCGACTATCCCCGCGCGATCAATGGCAAATAACACGGGCAACTTCTGGATAGCGACATCATGAATCACTTGATCGTAAGCGCGTTGCAGGAAGGTCGAATAAATCGCCACAACCGGTTTGAAACCGCCAATCGCAAGGCCTGCCGCAAAAGTCACGGCGTGCTGTTCAGCGATGGCGACATCAAAATATTGCGACGGATACTTGCGTGAAAACTCCACCATGCCTGAACCTTCACGCATTGCAGGCGTCACAGCCATCAGCTTGTCGTCAATTGCCGCGGTTTCGCATAACCAGTTACCGAAGATTTTCGAATAACTTGGCAAGCCACCAGCCGTTTTCGGTAACGTTCCGCTTTGTGGATCAAATTTAGGTACCGCATGAAAACTGATCGGGTCTTTTTCTGCAGGTGCATAACCACGACCTTTCTTGGTCATGATATGCAGGAATTGCGGGCCGCTCAGGTCACGCATATTCTTAAGCGTATTGACCAGGCCGACAACATCATGCCCATCAACCGGGCCAATGTAGTTAAAGCCTAACTCTTCAAATAACGTTCCCGGCACCACCATGCCTTTCAGGTGTTCTTCGGTACGTTTCAGCAGTTCTTTGATTGGCGGTACGCCGGAGAAGACTTTCTTCCCGCCTTCACGCAGCGAAGAATAGAGTTTGCCGGAAAGCAACTGGGCGAGGTGGTTGTTCAACGCGCCGACGTTTTCGGAAATCGACATTTCATTGTCGTTGAGGATAACCAGCATATTTGGGCGAATATCACCGGCATGGTTCATCGCTTCAAACGCCATACCTGCGGTGATTGCACCATCACCAATCACACAAACGGTACGACGGTTTTTCCCTTCTTTTCCCGCAGCAACCGCAATACCAATTCCGGCACTGATTGACGTCGAGGAGTGACCCACACTAAGTACGTCATATTCGCTCTCGGCGCGCCACGGGAAGGGGTGTAAGCCGCCTTTCTGGCGGATAGTGCCAATTTTGTCACGACGGCCAGTAATGATTTTATGCGGATAAGCCTGATGACCGACATCCCAGATCAACTGGTCGAACGGGGTGTTATACACATAGTGAAGCGCCACGGTCAGTTCTACCGTGCCAAGACCTGAGGCAAAGTGCCCGCTGGAACGGCTTACGCTATCAAGCAGGTAGCGACGCAACTCGTCACACAGTTTCGGTAAGCTTTCTTTGGGCAACAGGCGTAGTTCTGGAGCAGATTCCACCAGTGCGAGGGTCGGGTATTTGGCAATATCAAAACTCATTAGAAACTCATCGTGGTGTTTTACCCTTCATCCTTCAAGCCTCTGCCTGAATGCCAAAGGGTAAGTTAATCATTATTTATCACGTTGGATTATGTAGCTCGCTAACGCTTCCAGTGCAGTAGTGTCTAACGACTGGCGAGCAAGTCCTTCCAGCGCACGGAGAGATTCCTGATAGAGATCCCACGCTTTAGTTTTGGCATTGGACAGCCCAAGCAACGCCGGATAGGTACTTTTACCCAGTTGCTGATCGGCGCCCTGGCGTTTACCCAATGTAGCGGTATCGCCGATGACATCGAGAATATCGTCCTGTACCTGGAATGCCAGGCCGATGCTATCTGCATAATGGTCGAGCAAAGGCAGGGCGTTACGGCCCGCATCACCTGCGCTCAATGCGCCCAGACGAACAGCCGCACGAATTAATGCACCTGTTTTATGACGATGAATACGCTCAAGGCTTTGTAGATCAACCTGCTTGCCTTCGGCTTCCAAATCCAACGCCTGGCCACCACACATTCCGGCAACCCCGCTGGCAGTTGCCAATTCTTTTACCATCGCGAGTCGGTCTGCAATCGCCACACCCGCCATTGGGGCATCACTTAGTATAGAAAACGCCAACGTTTGTAGGGCATCTCCAGCTAATATGGCGCTTGCTTCACCGAATTTGATATGGCAGGTCGGTTGCCCGCGACGCAAATCGTCGTCATCCATGGCCGGTAAATCGTCATGAATCAAAGAGTAAGCGTGGATGCATTCAATTGCCGCAGCAGGGGCATCCAGGGTTTCTTGCGCTATGCCAAACATTTCACCGGTCGCGTAGACGAGGAAAGGGCGAAGTCTCTTGCCACCAAATAGTGCACCATAGTGCATTGCCTCAACCAGAGGAGTGTTCTGAAACGGTAGCGGCGCTAAAAAACGCTGCAGCGCATCGTTGGCCCGCTGGGCGTGGGCCTGCAACTGATGGTTAAAATCCATTTACTCGTTATCCGGGGTAAAAGGCTTGAGTGGGGCGTCTTCGCTATCGTTTAGCAGGATTTGCACGCGTTGTTCTGCTTGTTGCAGTTTCACCTGACCTTGACGTGCAAGTTGCACACCACGTTCAAATTCATTTAATGCCTCTTCGAGTGCTAAATCGCCGCTCTCAAGACGAGTAACTATCTGCTCAAGCTCCACAAGCGCAGTTTCAAAACTGGTAGGCACTTCGGTTTTTTTCGGCATAGTGAATGTCTGACTCTAATAATTTTTGCGACTCTGCCATGGTAGCGGAGTCATTTGTGTAACGCTATGGCAAGCTGTTAGTGATATACTTTTGCGCCTCGGATGTAACGGCGCTGTCGCCGCTGCAATTCTTTAAGTCCCTCAGCCCGCATGTTTCAACATGTATGGCTCACCAACAAATCATGAGCGCCATGAAGTTTATCATTAAATTGTTCCCGGAAATCACAATCAAGAGTCAATCTGTGCGCATACGCTTTATTAAGATGCTCACCGGGAACATTCGCAACGTTTTAAAACACTACGATGAAGATCTTGCGGTTGTTCGCCACTGGGACAACATTGAAGTTCGCGCTAAAGATGAAAATCAGCGTATCGCCATTCGTGAAGCGCTAACCCGTATTCCAGGTATTCACCATATTCTGGAAGTTGAAGATGTGCCGTATACCGACTTGCACAATATCTTCGAACAGGCGCTGGAACTTTATCGCGAGCAATTGGAAGGCAAAACCTTCTGTGTGCGTGTGAAACGTCGTGGTAAACATGAATTCAGCTCGATTGAAGTTGAACGTTATGTTGGTGGTGGCCTTAATCAACACATTGAATCAGCGCGCGTAAAACTGACCAAGCCGGATGTCACGGTTAATCTGGAAATCGAAAACGATCGTCTGCTGCTGGTAAAAGGCCGTTACGAAGGTATTGGCGGCTTCCCGATTGGTACGCAAGAAGATGTACTGTCATTGATTTCAGGTGGTTTCGACTCCGGCGTTTCCAGCTATATGCTGATGCGTCGCGGCTGTCGTGTGCATTATTGCTTCTTTAACCTCGGTGGTGCAGCGCACGAAATCGGCGTTAAACAAGTGGCGCACTATTTGTGGACGCGTTTTGGTAGTTCCCACCGTGTGCGTTTCGTGGCGATTAACTTCGAACCCGTCGTAGGCGAAATCCTCGAGAAAGTTGAAGATGGGCAGATGGGTGTGGTGCTCAAGCGTATGTTTGTACGTGCGGCTTCCAGAGTCGCTGAACGTTATGGCGTGCAGGCGCTGGTAACCGGCGAAGCGCTGGGCCAGGTTTCTAGCCAGACGCTGACCAACCTGCGTTTGATCGACAACGTTTCCGATACGCTCATTCTGCGTCCGCTAATCTCTCATGATAAAGAGCACATCATCGATCTGGCGCGTGAAATTGGTACTGCTGACTTCGCGCGTACCATGCCGGAATACTGTGGTGTTATCTCGAAAAGCCCAACTGTGAAAGCAGTGAAAGCGAAGATTGAAGCGGAAGAAGCCAATTTCGATTTCTCTATTCTTGACCGCGTGGTTGAAGAAGCGACCAATATCGACATCCGTGAGATAGCCAATCAATCCAAAGAAGTGGTAACGGAAGTTGAAACGGTTGACGCATTTGGCCCGAATGATGTGCTGCTGGATATTCGTTCTATCGACGAGCAAGATGAGAAGCCATTTAAGCCAGAAGGCGTGGAAGTGGCGTCACTGCCATTCTATAAACTGAGCACCGCATTCGGCGATTTGGATCAGAGCAAAAATTATTTGCTGTGGTGCGATCGTGGTGTGATGAGCCGTTTGCAAGCACTGTATCTGCGTGAGCAAGGCTTTGATAACGTGAAGGTTTATCGTCAGGAATAAACGTATCTGGATTTACCCTCTCACCCATGCCTTCTCCCTGTGGGTGAGGGCATCCGGCGCAAAATATCCAGCGAGATTGCCATGCAAAAAGTGCACAAGTACATTGAGATTAAGGAACGCATTAAGAGCGGTATCCTTAACCAGATCTACAAAAAGGGTGAAAGCATTCCCTCCGAACGTGAACTGGCAAGTCTGTATGGTGTCACTCGTGTGACAGTGCAAAAAGCGGTGGATAGCCTGGTGCAGGAAGGGTTTATCGAGCGCATTCACGGCAAAGGAATGTTCGTGCTGAAAAACAGCACTGCGAACGTGTATCTTTTGAACAATGAAACCAGCGACAGTATTCTGGGTTTTTCCCGTGAATTTCAAGGCCGAGTAAAGGTCAGCAGCCAGCTTTTGGCCTTCAACGTCATTCAGGCGGATGCTACGCTTGCTCAACATCTGGATATTTCAATCGGGGACAACGTCTGGTTTATACGTCGTATTCGCCTGCTTGATGGTAATCCGGTATTAGTGGAAGATACTAATATTCCGCAGAGCGTGATTGCGACAATCCCGGATACCATTCTCAAAGAAAGCTCTTTGTACGGCTATATCGAAGAGTACACCGGTAAGAAAATCAAAGACGCCGACTCGATTATTGAAGCCGCGCTGTTTGATAATGAGCTTGCACCGCTGCTTAATATCTCCAGTGGGCAGCCGATGTTGAAAATTACCGAAGTAACCCGCCTGGCTGACAAAACGATATTTAACTATTCAATCAGCTACAACCGCGCCGATATTTTCCGAGTCAAGAATCTACGAATCGAACGCTAGCAGGCGCATCTGCGCCTGCCAGACTTTGACTACAGAGCGCTTGCCGCAACTTCATCCAGGTACAAATTAGCCTGCTGAGCGGTTTTCATCAGCGTCGACGGAATGTCGGTACTCGCTGGGTGATTTACCGTTTGTGCGACAATCGCTGCTTTGTTCTCGCCGCTCGCCATCACTACGATATTTTTCGCCGCCAGAATGGTTTTTAACCCAAGCGAAATACCCTGTTTCACCTCGCGGGGGGTGTCGAAATACTTCACCGACACTGCCTGGGTTACCGAATCGAGGTCAACCACGTGACAGGTATTGTCCAGCGATGCGCCCGGTTCGTTAAAACCGATGTGTCCGTTCATACCGATACCGAGCACGATGCAGTCAATTGGCCCATGCTGTTCAATATAACGATCGACACGCTGACACTCCGCCTGCGGGTTAGCGGTTAGCCCGTCGAAAAAGCAGATTTGCTCACCACGCAACGTCAGCTTATCGAAGAAATGTTGCCAGACCATTTCGCGACAGCTCCCTTTATCGTCTTTACCCAGACCTAGCCATTCATCCAGACCGAGAAACTGTGTACGAGAGAAGTCTACGCGGCCCTGTTTTTGTGCCTCGACCAGTGCCGCAAATACGCCCAACGGTGTATCACCGCCCGCGATGCAGATCAGCGCGTGGGGTTTTGCATTCACGCAGTCAATAACATTTTTCGCTACCCTCTGACACAACTGCGGGTAGTCCGGGAAAATATGCGTTTTCATGGCTGTTCCTTATTTTTACGCTGGTACTGAGGTAAATAGCGCTGATTCACTTCCAAATATTCATCCAGAATTTTCTCGGCAAGCGTCGCCGAAGGCACCAGCGGGTTAATGGTCAGCGCCATCAGCGCTGTGCTGTAATCGCCGGTAATCGCAGCTTCAACGGTGAGTTCTTCGTAGGCTTTCACGCTCTGGATCAGGCCACGAATTTTCACCGGTAAACGCCCGTAAGCCAGCGGATGCGCGCCGTTACGATCGATAACTGCATTGGTTTCCAGTGTCACGTGATCCGGCAGATCCGGCGTTGCACCATTATTCACGGTGTTCACCACGTGGATTTCTTTTTTGTTGTTATAAATTGAGCTGATTATTGAACAAGCGGTATCGGAGTACCAGGCACCGCCGCGTTTTTCCAATTCTTTCGGTTTATGGGAAAGGTGCTCATCTTGATAAAGCTCAAACAGGCGGTGTTCAATTTCACGGGTTTGCTCGCCGCGTGTGCCCTTGGTGTCGGCATCTTTCTGTGCAGCTTCGACCATTTCACGGGTCAGGAAGAAGTATTTCAGATAGGAAATCGGGTACATGTGCAGTGCTTTAGCGAAGCGCGAGGAAAAGCCGATATCTGGGATGTTTTTCAGTGAGTTATTGGCGGTTCCCTGCGCGAGTTTCGCTATAAAATCATCGGTGTAATCTTCGCCTTTAATGCAAATCTGATCGGCGAAAATCAAGTGATTAAGACCCATGATGCGCGCGTAAACGTCTTTTTTCTCTACCTCATAGGCTTTGGCGATGTCCATCAGCATGCTGTTGGCACCACTGCAAATACCGATGCTTTTGATTTTCGAGTGACGCGTGATGGCCTCGGTGACAATACCCGCCGGGTTGGTGAAGTTTATCAGCCAGGCATTCGGGCAATATTTTTCCATATCGCGACAGATGTCCATCAGTACAGGGATGGTACGCTGGGCTTTCATAAAGCCGCCTGGCCCCGTCGTTTCCTGACCGAGTACACCATATTTCAGTGGGATTTTTTCATCGTTGATACGCGCTTCCAGGAAACCCACGCGTAGTTGTGTGGTGACAAAATCGGCGTCTTTCAGCGCTTCGGCGCGATCGAGCGTCAGGTGAATATTCATTGGAATCCCGGCTTCTTTCACCATGCGCTGAGCCAGTTTGCCGACGATCTCCAGTTTCTCCTTCCCTTCTTCAATGTCCAGCAGATAGTAATCGCTGACCGGCAGTTCATCGTAACGTTTGATAAAACCGTCAATCAGTTCCGGGGTATAGCTTGACCCCCCGCCGATGGTAACTATTTTGAGCTTTTTCATCAGATATCCTTTTTACAATGCAGAGTCAGTATTCAGTACGGATTCGCTAGCGCTTTGTTTTTCATGACTCTCTTTGGCAAGTTGCTGGCGTTCAAGAAGTTTGAAGAACGGGAAGTAGATAGCGACCGAAATGACGATGGTACAGACGGACCAAATCACCGCCGGGATATTGCCGCCTGTCACAAACCATGCGGCGAAAATCGGTGGCATGGTCCAGGGGATTTGCAGCACCGGGCGACCGATGATGTCGAAGTACATCAGACTGTAGGTGGAAATACACAGCAGCATCGGGGTGAGGGTGAAAGGGATCATGAGTAGCGGATTAAAGACAATGGGGCAGCCGAAAATGATCGGTTCATTAATGCAGAATATCGCCGAGGGCAGCGATAGTTTACCGACCGATTTATACATTTTATTGCGCGAACGCAGCATGGCCAGTACCAAGCCGAGTGTGGCACCGGTGCCACCGATACACATAAAGACGATGTAAAAGCCGTCGGCGGTAATGTGTGGAATCGGCTGGTGGTTCAAATAGGCTTGGGTGTTTTCGGCAATATATTTCAGGAAAATCGGGCTGGTGATGCCGGACAGCACGTTGTCGCCGTGAATGCCACAACACCACAGCAGCGAGATCAGGAAAATCAGGACTAACATACCGGGCAGCGAGCCGAGACCGCTGACGAGCGGGCTGAAGATTTGAGTAAAGAACTCATTGATATCAAAGCCAAGCATCACTCTGACAAACCACACCAGCGTAATCGCTACTGCGGCGGGAACCAGACTGGCAAAAGATTGCGCCACCGCGGGTGGTACACCCTCTGGGAGCTTAATGACGATTTCGTGGTCAATAAACCAGCGAATAATATGCACTGTTAGCACCGCCAGGATAATGGCGGAGAATAGACCCGCAGCACCGAGGTTATCGACATTCAGCTGATATTTATCGTTAAGCTGCGCCAGGAGGAATACCACCAGGGTAACGGCACTACAGGTTATCGCATTCAGCTTATATTCCTTTGCAAGGTTATAGCTGATACCGACAGTGGAAATTAAACCTATCGCACCAAAGGTGACGGCAACGGGCGCGCTGATTTTATCGGCCCACGGACCTAACCATTCGCTCCAGCCGGGAATGGGTAAATTGGCGATGATTAAGAAAAGACTGCCGGTAATGGTGAAGGGTAGCGTCAGGGCGATACCGTTACGCACCGCGACCAGAATTTTGTTTTCGCCAATCCGGATTAGGACAGGGACGACCTTGCTCTCAATAAACGTATTCACAGGCGACTCCTCTTGATGAGGTTTTTATTCCTCCCGGGAGGTGGATTACCGGGGGGGGATTATTTTCGGGTACTCTTAACTGGACTAGACCAGTTAAGAATGAGTTTTCCACGGAATATTTTGCCTGTCAAGACGATGGTTTTGGTGTTGATTTGATTAATTGATTGAAAGTAAAGGTTTTGTGTCGTTGAGTACTTCAGGGGGAAAGAAAATTAATAGTGGAAGTGTGAGCGTCGCCACGGGCGTGGCGACGATAAAATAACTGAAACGCTACTCGTAGTAATTGTAAATACCGGGAGCCATCACCAGCTGTGAAGCAACTTCATAGGCCTTTTCACGGCTGACGAGCAGGTCGATAATTTTTAAACTAAAGTCGATGCTGGTCCCCGGCCCTTGGCTGGTCAGCAGGTTAAATCGCGGATCCCAGACCACGCGTTTATCTTGCCACTGAGCTTCCGGAATTGTCTCTTTCAAGCCTGGATACCCCGTCATGTTCGCCATCGGGAACAGCTCGTGCGGAACCAATACTGTCCCAGCTGCGGCACAAATGGTGGCGACGATTCGCCCAGAAAGATGGAACTGGCGTACGGTTTCAACTAACAACGTGCTGTCGCGAAAACATTCCGCACCTTTTAATCCGCCGGGTAGCACGATGATATCGAACTCACCATCTGCCACTTCAACTAACGGTGCATCCGCCAGCAGTTTTACCCCACGCGAACAGGTAATAGTCAGATCTCCATCACTGGCAACGCTTGCGGTAGTGACGCTAATCCCGCCTCGCACCAGAAGATCAATGGTAGTAACGGCTTCTGTTTCTTCAGTTCCAGGAGCCAGACAAACCAGTGCTCGTGCGCTCATACTCATTCTCCTTACGCTTTATCAGCTCATACAAGCGGCTGTTCACCGGCACGCAGAGGCCATGAGCACGCGCGCGTTGCAGTAAATAACCCGTAATGTAATCAATCTCGGTGTGACGTTGAACCCGTACGTCTTGCAGCATTGACGAGATGTTCGCGCCAGTACTCTTTATTACCTCATCGACGTAACAAAGCAGCGCTTCTGGTGACGTGTGGTGACCTTCACGTTCCATCACCATGGCGACTTCATGGCAGATGTCGCTCACTTCCGACGGGTAATGGAGTAACTCACCGTTCGGGCAGTTATAGAGTGCGGTAAGCGGGTTAATCACACAGTTCACCGCCAGTTTTTTCCAGCTTGCGGCCTGGATATTGTTATGCCAGGCCATTTCCGGTAGGGCGCGATGCAGTTGATCGGCGAGAAAACTAAAATCTCTGCCCGCCGCGTTGCCTGGGCCAATATGCGTAGTGCCATTCGCGACATGAATGATGATATTGCCATCGCGACGCGCCGCATGGGTGGTGACGCCGGTTAACAGTGGCTGGCGCAGCGTCTGCAATTCGTCAAGTGTCCCCATGCCATTATGCAGTAGCAGAATAGGGCAATGGGGTGGAAGTTTGGTGGCCAACGCTTTCACTGAGCCGGAAACTTGCCAGGCTTTTAGTGTCACCAGCAATAAATCACTGTTGGCGAGAAAGTCAGGATCGTTGGCGGTCAGTGTTTGATTGAATATACTGCCGTCGGTTTCGACTACGTTGACATGACAAAAGGGCTGCGGCACTCGCAACCATCCTTGAACTTCATGTCCTTGCTTATAAAGCGATGCCAGCCAAAGTTGGCCTAGTGCACCGCAACCTAGCACGGTGATTTTCATTTTTCCTCCCCAAACCCTTTATGCTTCGAGCTACTGGTACGTTGACTGCGTCCATGCTTACGGACATGTTGCCTTCCCGTCGCACGCATCATTTTGGGTATACACTTCCAGCAGATGTTTTGCTTAATCTGTATTATACAGGGCTCTCTCCTGCTTTAACGGGTTGTTTTGCTCGGCCCAGCAGGTATTATGCAACGCAACAAAAAGAGAGGGAGAAGAAAGCATGCCATCTTTTGACATCGTGTCTGAAATTGATATCCAGGAAGTGCGTAACGCGATTGAAAACGCGGAACGTGAGGTTGCTACTCGTTTTGACTTCCGTAATGTGCCGGCGACATTTGAACTGAATGAGAAAAATCAGTCCATTAAAGTGGCCAGCGAGTCTGATTTCCAGGTCAACCAGCTGTTGGATATTCTTCGTGCCAAGCTACTCAAGCGCGGTATCGAAGGGGCTTCAATTGATGTGCCGGAAGAGTTTGTGCACAGCGGTAAAACCTGGAGCGTGGAAGCAAAGCTCAAGCAGGGCATTGAATCGACTATCGCCAAGAAAATTGTGAAGCTGATTAAAGACAGCAAAACCAAAGTTCAGGTGCAGATTCAGGGTGAAGAACTGCGCGTAACAGGTAAATCCCGCGACGATTTACAGGCTGCAATGGCGCTGGTTCGTGGTGGCGATTTGGGGCAACCGTTCCAGTTCAAAAACTTCCGCGACTAACCCCGCAACCTAACCACGTGCGAGTAGACTCAGGGGCGGTTACGCCCCTTTCACCAACTGCTCAATCTCAAATCGGTTCGTCAGCTTACTGTCTATCTTCACGTAAGCGCTGCGTTCTTGCGCAATAATATTCACTTCACTCACGCCTGGCAGTGCTTGCAAACGCTGTTTCAGTGATTCATCGGCGAGCACACCTTCAGGCAGTTCGACACGCAGGCTGGCGACATAAGGGGGTTCTGTCATGGTGCTGCTGACCAGTAACCATACCATTGCCAGTAACGCTCCTGCCAGGAAGACGGTTTGCGAATCAAACAACCCATCAAGCCATCCGCCTAACGAGCCACCAATCGCCACGCCCAAAAACTGGCTGGTGGAGTAAATTCCCATCGCCGTACCTTTGTAACCCGCGGGTGATTCTTTGGAAATAAGCGACGGTAAAATGGCTTCCATCAGGTTAAAGGCGATGAAGAATAACTGTACGCCTAACACCAGTTCCCAGAAGTGTGGGCCGGAACCCCAAAGCACGATTTCAGCAATCAACAGCAATGCCACGCAGCCGACAAACACGCGCTTCATGCGGCGTTTTACTTCGGCATAAATAATAAATGGCACCACTGACGCAAAAGCGATGAGCATCGTGCAGAGGTATATTTTCCAGTGCTCAGACGCCGGGAAACCAGCCAGTTCAAGCTGGTCGGGGAGGGCGACAAACGTCGACATCAACATGATGTGCAGGCACATAATGCCGAAGTTTAGTTTCAGTAATTTCGGTTCCGCCAGCACTTTGCTAAAGCAACCTTTCACCATGCCTGATTCACGGTTCAGTACATGGTTTTTGGCGTTCGGGACAACCCACAGGGTTATCAGAATGCCGCAGGTCGCCAGAATCGCAATCATCCAGAACAAAGCATTTAAGCCAAGGTTGTGGGTAATTATTGGGCCAAGCACCATGGCAATGGCAAAAGTAATACCAAAACTCACGCCGATAAACGCCATGGCTTTGGTTCGATTCTGTTCGCGCGTTAAATCAGAAAGCAGTGCCATTACCGCGGCGGCAATCGCCCCAGAGCCTTGTAATGCGCGGCCAAGGATCACGCCCCAGATTGATACTGAAAGTGCCGCAATAACACTACCGAGTACAAAAATCAGTAAGCCGATAATAATTAGAGGCTTGCGACCTATGCGATCAGAAAGCAGGCCAAAAGGGATCTGGAAGATAGCCTGCGCCAGGCCATAAATACCGATGGCGAGGCCAATCAGTGCCTCACTTGCGCCCTGTAATGCCATTCCGTAAGTAGTAAGAACCGGTAGCACCATAAACATGCCGAGCATGCGCAGTGAAAAAACTGTGCCTAAACCCCACGTCGCACGTAACTCGACGGGCGTCATTTTATAATCGTTCATTACTACCTCAGATAAAAAGCAGGCCTTAGATCCTGGTTCATTAGGCTATTTTATTTGTCATTTCGAACCTGGGCAGTGCTCACAATCCTCACGTGCTTCGTGTACGCTCCGGTTGTTGCGCGCTGTCCGTGTTCAAAATGCCTGCAACAATAACGCCTAATGAGCCAGCCTCTTAGTGTAGTGCGTGGGAAAATGAGGGTAAATGATTATACCCGTCATCCTTCAGCTGCAGGGGTGTTGGCAGCATTCACTCACCCAAATCACTGACTTAAGTCAGCTCATCGGGATAAGCTCCCTGGCCGCCTACCTGCAACTCGAATGCTAACGGCTATAGATTGAAAGTACTAATAAAAAAGGGCACCGAAGTGCCCTTTTATCAGGTTCACTGCTTACCAGACGTAAGTCAGCAGATTTTGTGAATCTGGCACCATGAAATCGACTGACATCATCACGCTCAAAGAGGTGATGGCGACGATTGAAAAGACGAACAATTTGCGCGCCCAGACTTTGTCGTCTTCCACTTTATATCCGCGTAATGCCATGCCCAACCACCAGACGCTTACTGCAGCAGCCACCGCCAGATATTTGTATCCAGCGTAGCCACCCAGAGACAGCATCAGCGTTGCGACAGCAAAAGCAATGATATACAGCGTGATGTGGTTCTTGGCGACCGAAATCCCTTTAACCACCGGCAAAACAGGAATGTTAGCCGCCTGGTAATCTTTAAAGCGGAAGATAGCAATCGCATAGGAATGCGGCATCTGCCACAGGCTAAAGATAGCCAGCAGGATCAAAGCACCAGTATCAAACTCGCCAGTCACAGCACAGTAACCAATTACAGGTGGCGCGGCCCCAGAAAGGCTGCCAATCAGTGTGCCGTAGACAGATTTGCGCTTCATATACAGGCTATAAACGCCGACATAAACCACAAAGCCCATTACGCCTAACCACATGGCCAGCGGATTAGCACCAAACCACAGCAGCATGAAGCCAGCAATACCCAACAAGGTGGCGTATACCAGCGAGGTTTTCGGGGCAATCAGGCCTTTGACCAGAACCCTGTTCTTGGTTCGTTCCATCTTGCGGTCGATGTCGCGGTCTATGAAGTTGTTGTATACACAACCCGACGCCACGACTAACGACACCCCCACGAGGGTGGAAATGAACAGGGAGTAATCAATACTGCCCTTTGAGGCGAGTAAAAATCCCCCAATGACAGAAATTAAATTGCCGAAAATAATTCCTGGTTTTGTAACTTGCAGGTATTTCTTAATCATATATACCCGTCATCCTTCAGATTGCAGGTGTGTTGGCTGCCCTCTTTCACCCCGGTCACTTAGCTTCCTAAGCTCCCGGGGATTCACTCGGTTGCTGTCTTCCTGCAATCCGAATGATTTGGGTATATGCCGATCTTAGTGAACCATCATGTTCTGGTTGAGGTTCCACATAATCCAGATAGAACCCACCACCAGAATGGCTATTATCAATGCGGTAAAGACAAAGGCCACCAGGTTCCAACGCTCTTCAGAAGAGGTATTCATGTGCAGGAAGCACACCAGGTGAACCAGAATCTGTACCACTGCACTAACCAGTACCGCGCCGAGAATCACAGCGTGGGAGGCTGTTCCTGACATCACCATCCAAAACGGGATTGCCGTCAGAATGATCGACAGGATAAAACCGGTCAGATACGTTTTAACGCTACCGTGGTGGGCGCCTGCGTGTTCAGTTGAATGACTCATGACATCGCCCCCATCAGATAAACAACAGAGAATACACAAATCCATACCACGTCCAGGAAGTGCCAGAACAAGCTCAGGCACATCAGACGAGTACGGTTAGTGCTGGTCAAGCCGCGGCGAGAGACATGGAACATCATCAGCGCCATCCAAACCAGACCAGAAGTTACGTGCAAACCGTGCGTACCTACCAGGGCAAAGAAGCCTGACAGGAAGCCGCTACGATCCGGGCCATAACCTTCAACAATCAGATGATGGAATTCATAGATTTCCATCCCGACGAAGCCCGCACCGAACAGGAAGGTCAGCGCCAGCCAGGAGATAACCTGGCTTTTGTGGCCGTTGTTCATGGCGATGATCGCCATGCCGTAGGTGATGGAGCTGAACAACAGCAGGGCAGTTTCGATCAGCACAAACGGCAGTTCGAAAATGTCTTTCCCTGCTGGGCCGCCAGCAGTGCCGTTCACCAGAACAGCATAAGTAGCAAACAAGCAACAGAACAGAATGCAGTCGCTCATCAGGTAGATCCAGAAACCAAAGACTTTATTGGTTCCTGCATCGTGATGCCCATGCTCCGCGGCGTGGGCGTTAGCGTGAGTGAGAGTTTCAGTTGACATTTTTCAGCCCTGCTTTGGTAATTTCATCGAAATGCTGGTTTTCCAGTTTTTCGACTTCCGCAACCGGAACGTAGTAATCCACATCTTCGTCGAAGCTTTTTGCAATCCAGGTGATGATGATGCCGGCAAAGCCAACAATCGCCAGCCACCAGATGTGCCAGATCATCGCGAAACCAAACACGGTAGCGAACGCAGCAATAACCATGCCCGCAGCGCTGTTACGTGGCATATGAATTTCTTCATAATGCGTTGGCTGTGTGTACGCTTCACCTTTCTCTTTCATTTCCCAGAATGCATCACGCTCATGAACGTGTGGCAAGTGAGCAAAGTTGTAGAACGGAGGAGGGGAGGAGGTTGCCCACTCCAGCGTACGGCCACCCCATGGGTCACCCGTTAGATCACGGTTTTGCTCGCGGTCACGAATAGAGACGTAGAACTGAATCAGCTGAGACAGGATACCCAGTGCAATCAAGCCTGCACCACAAGCTGCAATCACCAGCAGAGTGTGGAACTGTGGATCGATTTGCTGGCTCAGACGACGGGTCATACCCATGAAGCCCAATACGTACAACGGCATAAACGCGACGAAGAAGCCGATTATCCAGAACCAGAAAGCACGTTTGCCCCAGGTTTCGTCCAATGTGAAGCCGAACGCTTTTGGCCACCAGTAAGTCAAACCCGCGAAGCAACCGAATACCACACCACCGATAATCACGTTATGGAAGTGAGCAATCAGGAACAGGCTGTTATGCAGTACGAAGTCAGCACCCGGAACCGCTAACAGAACACCGGTCATGCCACCGATAGAGAAGGTAACCACGAAGCCAATGGTCCACAGCATTGCGGAGTTGAGTACGATACGGCCTTGATACATGGTGAACAGCCAGTTGAAGATCTTCACCCCAGTCGGGATGGCGATAATCATGGTGGCAATACCGAAGAAGGCGTTGACGTTCGCGCCGCTGCCCATAGTGAAGAAGTGGTGCAGCCAAACGATGAACGACAGTACGGTAATCGCGATGGTCGCCCACACCAGAGAGGTGTAACCGAACAGGCGTTTTTTCGAGAATGTCGCAACCACTTCAGAGAACACACCAAACACCGGCAGCACCAGAATATAAACTTCTGGATGGCCCCATGCCCAGATGAGGTTGATATACATCATCATGTTGCCACCCATATCATTGGTAAAGAAATGGGTGCCAAGGTAGCGGTCAAGGGTTAACAGTGCGACGGTCACGGTAAAGATAGGGAATGCCGCGATAATCAGTATGTTGGTACACAGCGAAGCCCAGGTAAAGACTGGCATTTTGAACATCGTCATGCCAGGCGTACGCATATTCAGGATAGTAACGAAGAAGTTAATACCTGTTAATGTCGTACCGATACCCGAGAGCTGCAGACTCCATATCCAATAGTCGACCCCGACTCCCGGACTGTACTCAATGCCCGATAGCGGTGGATAAGCAACCCAACCGGTCTGTGCGAATTCACCTACCCCAAGGGACAGGTTAACCAGCACCACACCGACAACGGTGAACCAGAAGCTCAGGTTGTTCAGGAATGGGAAGGCAACGTCACGCGCACCAATCTGCAACGGCACGACAATGTTCATCAGGCCGATAACAAATGGCATCGCTACGAAGAAGATCATGATTACGCCGTGGGCGGTAAAGATCTGATCGTAGTGATGAGGTGGCAGGAAGCCTGCTTCTCCGGCGGAGGCCAGCACTTGTTGGCTACGCATCATGATGGCGTCGGCAAAGCCACGCAGCAGCATGACAATAGCCACTATCACATACATGATGCCGAGGCGTTTGTGGTCAACCGAGGTGAACCACTCTTTCCATAAGTATTCCCACTTACCGAAGTAAGTGATAGCTGCAACTAGCGCCAGTCCCCCGACGAGAATTGCTGCCACCGTAACCATGATAATGGGTTCATGGTATGGGACTGAATCCAGTGTAAGTTTTCCGAACATCGTATTATTCCTCGGCCCCTTAGTGAGAGGTTTCCGCGTGACTCATGTCCATGCCTTCCATACCTTCATGTGCTGCGTGCTCACCTTCTGGTTGGGTCATGTCCATGCTCTTCCCGTGCCCCATGAATTTGTTAATAACGTCTTTAAACAAATCAGGTTTAACAGCGGAGAAGTATTCGACTTTGTTGTATTCGCTTGGTGCTGCAAGCTTCTCGTAAGTCGCCATGTCATTCATGACTTCTGGAGATTGCTTCGCTTTAGCAACCCATTGGTTAAAGGTGTCCATATCCGGTGTGGCGATAGCCTTAAACTTCATACCGGAGAAACCTTTACCGCTGTAGTTAGACGAAATACCGTCGTAGGTGCCTGCTTCGTCTGCAATCAGGTGCAATTTGGTTTGCATACCTGCCATTGCGTAGATCTGGCTACCCAGTTGCGGAATAAAGAAGGAGTTCATCACCGAGTTAGAGGTGATTTTGAATTCCACCGGGGTGTTGGCCGGGAAGGCAATTTCATTAACCGTAGCAATACCTTGCTCTGGATAGATGAAGAACCATTTCCAGTCCATGGCGATAACTTCGATGGTCACCGGCTTCGCATCGTGAACAAGCGGTTTGCTTGGCTCAAGAGAGTGCGTGGTTTTCCATGTCAGTACCGCGAGGAAGATGACGATAAGGATAGGAATCGTCCAGACCACAGCTTCAACTTTGTTCGAGTGCGACCAGTTGGGGCTGTATTTGGCGTTCTTGTTTGAAGCACGATACTTCCAGGCAAAACCGATAGCCATTGCGATAGCAGGTATCACGACTATCAACATCAGCCCAATCGCTGTCAGTATCAATGAACGTTGTTCCAGTCCAATTTGTCCTTTGGGGTCTAGAAGCGCAGAATCACAGCCACTGAGTAAAAATGTGCCTGCAATTAATGACAACCATCCCAAACTTTTATTGTATTTCCTGAGTCTCATTTAACGACCTCAATTCCTGGGAGCTCTATTGTCGTTTAAAGTGTGGAAGCATTTTACGGGAAGGTTACATTACTGTAAACATGAATGGCGTAGTGTCAGTGGGGTGTTACTAGGTTCTGCCGACAATGTCACATAGAAAGCAACAAACGGTAAAACATCGAGATAGCCCGCATGCTAGCTAGGTTATAACGAAAACCTATTCTGTCATAAATAGTGCAGGTTAATTGGTATAACCAATCATTTTGCTAAACATAATTTTAACAAATTAGCATCAATTGGCAAACGAAAGGCCCTACAAATTAATTTCAGCAAAAGCTGAATCGGTTAAAGAGAGAGTGGAAATAATTTTCCTGCTAATAATGTAAAAAAGGGTCTTACTCTCGATAAATAAATCACCATAAATAAAAGGTGTTTATTAATTGAACAATGTAGTCACGTGGCGAAACTTATTATTTTATTTATCTGGGGCTGTTACATTAATGCTGTTTTGCGTAATGCCAGATAATCAAGCAACCCACCAAACAAAATCCCACCGATAGCAAACAATGCACCCCATTCCAGGAACTGGATGTTGAACGCCCAATGTGTCAGACCCGTTGCATTGGTAATCAACACCACGAGCCAGACTGTCAGAAGCCCACAACCCAGCATTAAGGCGCGTAGAGCAATGCGATAGGCTGAAGAAAACTCGCTTCGTGGTATGAAGCTATCGTTATTCTGGGTGTATTCCAGAGTCGTCTTGCAGACCAGCAGCAAGAGAATGCCCGGAACGGCTGCCACAACCGAGAATAAGTAAAATGTCGGCCAGCCTTGTGCTTCGACAAACCAACCGGCTATCGGCCCGACGTAAACACGCCCCACAGCCGAAAGTGCGGAAAGCAGAGCAAATTGGGTTGCAGAAAATGATTTATTACACAGCGTCATCAGCAGCGCGACAAATGCTGCCGTGCCCATGCCGCCGCAAAGATTTTCAAAGAAAACCGCTGTTCCCATGCTGACCATATGTTTATCGGTAATCGACAGGATCCAGTAACCAGCATTGGATACCCCCTGCAAAATGCCAAAGATCAGTAAGGCGCGGAACAGCGACAGGCGTTGCATCAGAATGCCGCCATACAGGGCACCAATAATTGTGGCAATCAGGCCCAGCGATTTATTCACCATGCCGACTTCACCGGCGTCAAAGCCCACGCCGCGAATCAAAAATGTCGTCGTTAAACTCATGGCGAAAGCATCGCCAAGTTTGTACATCACAATCAACAGCAGAATCAGCCATGCATTGTTGCGACCAAAGAAATCACGCAACGGGGCAACGACCGCTTGTTCCAGACTTCTGGGGACCGGTATCGCATCTGTAGGTTCTGGGGCAAATAAAGTGGCGATGATACACGGCAACATCAGTGCTGCCATCAGCCAATACATGCCTTGCCAGCCCAGGTATCTATCCGCAAGCCAAAGGGCTAAACCGCCAGAGACCAGCATTGCCAGGCGATAACCCAAGACGCTGATTGCTGCACCTGTACCGCGTTCTTCGGCTGGGAGAACATCCGTTTTCCAGGCATCGAAAACGATATCTTGCGAGGCAGAACAGAAAGCAATAATGACGGCCAGCGCCGCCATCCAACGCAACTGCGAACCGGGTTCCAGAAATCCCATACCGGCAATCGCAATCAGCAGCAGAATCTGCGTAATCAGCAACCAACCACGACGACGTCCGAGCAACGGCGGCGTGTATCTGTCCATTATCGGCGACCACAGAAACTTAAACACATAGGCTTGCCCAACGAGCGAGAAGAAACCAATGGTTTTAAGATCGATGTTCTCAACCGTCATCCATGCTTGAAGTGTGCCGGAAGTGAGGGCGAGAGGGAGGCCAGAAGCAAAGCCTAAAATCAAAAGGATGGCTGATTTAGGCTGCTGAAAAAGACGAAGGTAGTGGTTGGGCATACTTTGCTCTAAAGCCAGCCCGCATGACGCGGGCTGGTGGGGTATTAATTAACGAGCGTTCTGCTTAATAAAATCATGAACGCTGGTGTCCTGGGCCATATCAGCAATGGTATCAGTCAATACGGAGTTTACTGCATTGGCGATATTCTTGTTGGTAGCCTGGAACGCCCCTTCTACGTTGTAGTTAGAACGGTAATTTTTGGTCATCTTGGTGCCATTTTTTGCCGTTGCAATAATCACGATATCGGCTTTTGTGGCAATGTTGTAACGCACGCTGCCTTGAGAGACGTCAGCATACAACTGGTTTACGATGATTTGTAAGTCCACCGGGCTGTTTGGCCCAATCATATAACCCCGGGTAGTCATCTGTTTTTCCAGCACTTCTTGCAGCAGGAAGCGCAGGTCACGAGAGGGAGTCAGCGTAACCAATTGGTTTTCACGAGTGACTTTTGCCAGAGCCTGGTCTTTGCGTTGATCCGCACCGTTGATACTCACAGTTACGCCCATCAGACTTGGATCTTGCTGTGGCAGGCTGATAGTTGGAGAAACATCAATAGTGGTGGGTGGGGTTGCACAGCTGGCCAGCATAAAAATGGCAACCAACGGGAATAATAATTTTTTTAACATGTTCGCTATCTCAATGTACTCAAGGGGCAGGCAGATAAAAAATCACGCCATCATAACACTGCGCGTGCCTAGTGGAAGCAGTTAACGCACGTAATTTCATCGCGTTGCGCTTTTTCTAAGCGGTTGCAGAGCTATCTGACCATTTTGCCCTCGATTTGTGCCGTAATCATATTAATCTACAGGGCCCTGGATAAGAAAATCAGACGAAAGCTAAATAATTGTTGTCATTCTGTTATTAAAAGGGCCAAAAGCGGCTAAGATTTAAAGGGATGAGTGGCATCTCTACGCAGTCGAGGAGTAAGTTCATGATGATGCGCGAGCAAATAGAATCAAAATTAAGGGCAGCGTTTGAACCCGTGTTCCTGGAAGTCGTGGATGAAAGCTATCGGCACAATGTCCCGGCGGGTTCAGAGAGCCATTTCAAAGTGGTTCTTGTGAGTGACCGTTTCGCTGGTGAGCGTTTCTTAAAACGCCATCGTATGATTTACGGCACCTTAAGTGCCGAACTCTCTACCACTGTTCATGCGTTGGCTCTGCACACCTACACCATTAAGGAATGGGAGGGGTTGCACGATACAATTTTCGCCTCTCCACCTTGCCGTGGAGCAGGAACAATCGCCTGAAGTTAACCTTCAGGCTTGCAACTTAGGGAACTTTTCCTTTATGTTGCGGTATATGAATCGTGTTTTATAAAACGGCCTGCGGGCCGTTTTGTTTTGTCTGAAATTGCCCTTGTTGTTTCAAGGGGTGGGCAATAAATCCAAAAGAACTGTGAAAAGGGCCGCAGCAACACTGTGTTGCCGTTCTCGACTCACCTTGGTGATGCCGCTATAATGCTGCGTCTTATTTTTCGGAATGTCTTCGGGACGATTCTGACGACAGGGAATGTGATTCTGATTCAGAAGGCATCCCGGTTCTGTGAAACGCAATTGAGCGCTTCCAGAGTTGACCGAGCACTGTGATTTTTTGAGGTAACAAGATGCAAGTTTCAGTTGAAACCACTCAGGGCCTTGGCCGCCGTCTCACGATTACTATCGCTGCAGACAGCATCGAAACCGCTGTAAAAAGCGAGCTGGTCAACGTGGCAAAGAAAGCCCGTATCGACGGTTTCCGTAAAGGAAAAGTGCCGATGACTGTTATCGCACAACGCTATGGCGCTTCTGTTCGCCAGGACGTGTTGGGCGAACTGATGAGCCGCAACTTCGTTGACGCGATCATCAAAGAAAAAATCAATCCAGCAGGTGCACCGAACTACGTTCCAGGCGAATACAAGCTGGGCGAAGACTTCACCTATGCGGTTGAGTTTGAAGTGTACCCAGAAGTTGAGCTGCAAGGTCTGGATGCAATCGAAGTTGAAAAACCGGTTGTTGAAGTGACTGACGAAGACGTTGATGCAATGCTGGACACTCTGCGCAAGCAGCAGGCGACCTGGAAAGATTCAGAAGCGCCAGTTACTGCTGAAGACCGTGTAACCATCGACTTCACCGGTTCTGTTGACGGCGAAGTATTCGAAGGCGGCAAAGCGTCTGACTTCGTACTGGCAATGGGCCAGGGTCGTATGATCCCAGGCTTCGAAGACGCGCTGGTTGGTCACAAAGCTTCTGAAGAATTCACTATCGAAGTGACTTTCCCAGAAGATTACCACGCTGAAAACCTGAAAGGTAAAGCGGCTAAGTTCGACATCGTTCTGAAGAAAGTTGAAGAGCGTGAACTGCCAGAATTTACTGAAGAGTTCATCAAGCGTTTCGGCGTGGCTGATGGTTCTGTTGCTGGCCTGCGTACCGAAGTGCGTAAAAACATGGATCGTGAGCTGAAAGGCGCGGTGCGTAACCGCATCAAGTCTCAAGCAATCGACGGTCTGGTTGATGCGAACAACATCGACGTTCCAGCTGCACTGATCGACAGCGAAATCGACGTTCTGCGTCGCCAGGCTGCACAGCGTTTTGGTGGCAACGAGAAACAAGCGTTGGAACTGCCACGTGAATTGTTCGAAGAACAAGCTAAACGTCGTGTTGTTGTTGGTCTGCTGCTGGGTGAAGTTATTCGTACCCACGAGCTGAAAGCTGACGAAGAACGCGTTAAAGGTCTGATCGAAGAAATGGCTTCTGCCTACGAAGATCCGACTGAAGTTGTCGAGTTTTACGGCAAAAACAAAGAACTGATGGACAACATGCGTAATGTTGCTCTGGAAGAACAAGCTGTTGAAGCAGTACTGTCTAAAGCGAAAGTTTCTGAAAAAGCGACTACCTTTAGCGAACTGATGAACCAACAAGCGTAAGCATAATTTTTGGCATCATCGCCAAAATATTGCTGCATCAAGCCCGTCACCCACAGGTGGCGGGCTTTTTTTATCACTGAGACCCTGAAAATCCATCAATAAAACGCAGTTTCAGGGTTAGCGTAACAAGAAAAGGTTGTTATGCTTGAAACAGGGTAAGGTCATCCCCATAAATACGGGTATGGCTCAAAAATAGGACCCCTGACTGATAATCCGTCCAATTAAGGTTGCGAGGCGCAAGGAGCGTAGTCTTCTTTTATCGTCTCAAGTAGAATCAGTGAACAGGTATCGAAGGCTTAATTATTCCAGGAGACGGAAATGTCATACAGTGGCGAAAGAGATCAATTTGCACCCCATATGGCCCTGGTGCCGATGGTTGTTGAACAGACATCGCGTGGCGAGCGTTCATACGATATCTATTCCCGTCTGCTCAAGGAACGTGTCATCTTTATGACAGGCCAGGTCGAAGACCACATGGCTAACCTGATTGTGGCGCAGATGCTGTTTCTGGAAGCAGAAAACCCAGAAAAAGACATCTATCTCTACATCAACTCACCAGGTGGTGTCATTACTGCCGGTATGTCTATCTACGATACGATGCAATTTATTAAACCAGATGTCAGCACTATTTGTATGGGACAAGCCTGCTCTATGGGCGCTTTCCTGCTGACCGCTGGGGCTAAAGGTAAGCGTTTCTGCTTGCCGAACTCACGAGTGATGATTCACCAGCCGCTGGGTGGCTATCAGGGTCAAGCAACGGATATCGAAATCCATGCGCGCGAAATTCTGAAAGTGAAAGCTCGTATGAACGAACTCATGGCGCAACATACTGGTAAGTCTCTGGAAGAAATCGAAAGAGACACCGAGCGTGACCGTTTCCTCGCTGCAAACGAGGCGGTAGAGTACGGATTAGTTGACTCAATCCTGACTCACCGTAGCTAACGCCCGAAAACAGTGAGCCATATACTATAGTTGAAGTAGCGGCTCCTGGCGCGCTTACGATTGGCTGCGCCGTAGAATGGCACTTGTGCCGGACTTGTACGGTGCAAAGAAACAAAAAAGAGGTTTTACCGATGACAGATAAGCGCAAAGACGGTTCAGGCAAATTACTGTACTGCTCTTTTTGCGGCAAAAGCCAGCATGAAGTGCGTAAACTGATTGCCGGGCCGTCAGTGTATATCTGCGATGAGTGTGTCGATTTATGTAACGACATTATTCGCGAAGAGATCAAAGAAGTCGCGCCACATCGCGAACGTAGCGCGCTGCCGACTCCGCATGAAATCCGTCACCATCTCGATGATTATGTCATCGGTCAGGAACAGGCTAAGAAAGTCCTGGCGGTTGCGGTTTATAACCATTACAAACGTCTGCGTAACGGTGATACCACCAACGGAATCGAACTGGGCAAAAGTAACATTCTGCTCATCGGGCCGACGGGCAGCGGGAAAACCCTGCTGGCTGAAACCCTGGCGCGTTTGCTGGATGTTCCATTCACCATGGCAGATGCTACCACGTTAACCGAAGCGGGTTACGTGGGTGAAGACGTAGAAAACATCATCCAGAAACTGCTGCAAAAATGTGATTACGATGTGCAGAAAGCACAGCGCGGTATCGTGTATATCGATGAGATCGACAAAATCTCCCGCAAATCTGACAACCCGTCCATCACCCGTGATGTGTCTGGTGAAGGTGTGCAGCAGGCGTTGCTGAAACTTATCGAAGGTACTGTTGCGGCGGTTCCACCACAGGGTGGTCGTAAGCATCCACAGCAAGAGTTTTTGCAGGTTGATACCTCTAAGATTCTGTTCATCTGTGGCGGCGCATTTGCAGGCCTCGATAAAGTTATCGCCAACCGCGTTGAAACCGGTTCCGGTATCGGCTTTGGTGCGACCGTGAAAGGTAAATCTCAGAAGGCGACAGAAGGGCAGTTATTAGGCCAGGTCGAGCCAGAAGATTTGATCAAATTTGGTCTGATCCCTGAGTTTATCGGTCGTTTGCCAGTCGTTGCTACGCTGACTGAGCTGAGCGAAGACGCGCTGATTCAAATCCTGAAAGAGCCGAAAAACGCCCTGACTAAGCAATACCAGGCGTTGTTCAATCTGGAAGGTGTGGACCTGGAATTCCGTGACGAAGCGCTGGATGCTATTGCTAAGAAAGCCATGGCACGTAAAACCGGTGCTCGTGGTCTGCGTTCTATCGTTGAAGGTGCATTGCTGGATACCATGTACGATCTTCCTTCAATGGAAGATGTCGAGAAAGTGGTGATTGACGAATCCGTCATCGAAGGTCAAAGCAAGCCATTATTAATTTATGGTAAACCGGAAGCGCAACAAGCATCCGGTGAATAATTCGCCAAAATAACCAGTCGGTTAGTATAAAAAGGGGGATTTATATCCCCCTTTTGTTTTTCCTTCATTCCTGGCATTGAATGCTCGGGAAACATCCCCATATACTGACTTACTTGTTGGCGATGCCATGAAATTCGTCATTCTTGAAACCACAGGTGCGTTCGTTTAGCGACTTACTGAGAAATTGAGAGATATAGGGGGCTTACCCAATAGATTTCAAGGTGCAGGAAGGCGGCAAACGAGAAAATCCCGATGAGCTTACTCAGGTAAGTGATTAGGGTGAGCGAGAGTAGCTAACGCATCTGTAACTTGAAAGATGAAGGGTAAGGGCATTGCCCCATCACCTGGCGGAAATTAAACTAAGAGAGAGCTCTATGAATCCTGAGCGTTCTGAACGCATTGAAATCCCCGTATTGCCATTGCGCGATGTGGTGGTTTATCCGCACATGGTAATTCCACTGTTTGTCGGGCGAGAAAAATCCATTCGTTGCCTGGAAGCGGCCATGGATCATGATAAAAAAATCATGCTGGTGGCGCAAAAAGAAGCTTCGACAGATGAG
>NZ_DATERI010000014.1:0-7186 GCF_035271705.1 Buttiauxella sp. | reverse complement strand
ATGTGAAACAAGGAACGCAGCATCAGCTTATTGTTGGGCCGGGTCGTGCAGCTCAGGTAGTCGATGCCATGCGTGAACTGTTGCAAAGCAATGGCCAAACGCTCTTAGCAGAAGACGATATTGCACAGAATAAAGCTCAGGCGAAAGCGCGTTATCAGGCTCCGATGAGCGAAGCGCTGCGTAAACTGGCCAACGTCTTTATTCCATTGATTCCAGCTTTTATTGCTTCAGGGCTTATCACCGGGATTATTAATATCCTCAAACGCCCGGATATTGTGGGTGACCTTGCCACGCAGTATCCGAACATTCTCGGCTTACTTGCCATCTTCGGTAGTGCCGTGTTTGCTATCATGAATATTCTGGTGGGCGTAAATGCCGCTAAAGTATTCGGCGGCTCAATGGCGATGGGCGGCGTGATGGCCGGGATTCTTTCCAGCCCGCAACTGGCGCAAATCCAGCTGTTTGGTGAAAACCTCCAACCCGGTCGTGGAGGGGTGATTGCCGTATTACTGGTTGTGGCGCTGATGTGCTGGATTGAAAAACGCTTACGCCGGTTGCTGCCGGGTTCCCTGGAGTTAATCTTCAACCCGCTGCTGACGACATTAATTACCGCCTCAATTGCTATTGTGGCGTTGCAACCACTGGGTGGTCTGATTTCTGACGCTATTGCCCATGGTGCGACGTTGGCCATTGATAAAGGCGGCATGGTGGTCGGCGCCGTGCTTTCCGGTGTCTTCCTGCCGCTGGTATTGTCGGGGTTACATCAGGGACTGGTGCCGATTCATGTAGAGCTTATCCAGACTCACGGCCAAAATGCGTTGTTACCCATTCTGGCGATGGCGGGTGTTGGGCAAGTCGGTGCAGCACTGGCTGTGTTGCTGAAAACACGTAATCAGCGCCTGAAAAAACTGATTAAAGGTGCGTTACCCGTTGGGCTACTCGGTATTGGCGAACCGCTGATTTTCGGGGTGACATTACCGCTCGGCAAACCGTTTATCGGTGCCTGTTTAGGCGGTGCGGTGGGTGGAGCGTTCATCAGTTACTGGAAAGTGGCAACCGTCATCACCTTCGGAATTTCAGGTTTACCGCTGGCATTAACCATTGTTGCCGGAAAAGTGATGTTCTATCTGTTAGGCTTCCTGATAGCGGTAATCGCCGGGTTCTTATTTACATGGTTGATGGGCTTTAATGATCCAGAGGAGTAACGTTTGGCAATTCAGAGTGAGCGTCGGGTAGTTTTTTTCGATTTAGATGGCACGCTGCATCAGCAGGATATGTTCGGCAGCTTCTTGCGCTATCTGCTGCGCCATCAACCCCTCAATCTGTTACTTGTCATTCCGCTCCTGCCGGTGATAGGTGGTGCGTTGCTGATTAAAGGGCGCGCTGCACGCTGGCCGATGAGTCTGTTGTTGTGGGGCGCGACCTTCGGTCACAGCGAAACGCGCCTCAAGCAACTGGAAACCAATTTCGTGACATGGTTCCGTGAGCGCGTGACCGCATTCCCCGTTGTACAACAGCGCCTGACTGACTACCTGACCAGCTCAGATGCGGATGTCTGGTTGATTACTGGTTCTCCACAACCTCTGGTGCAGCAGGTTTATTTCGATACGCCGTGGTTGCCAAAAGTGAAGCTTATCGCCAGCCAAATCAAGCGCTCCCACGGTGGATGGGTGCTCACATTGCGCTGCCTCGGGCATGAAAAAGTGTCTCAACTCGAACAGCAAATCGGTACGCCACTGCAACTCTACAGTGGGTACAGCGACAGCAATCAGGACAACCCACTGCTCTATTTTTGCCAGCACCGCTGGCGGGTTACGCCACAGGGTAAACTACAGCAGCTTGAGTGAGCGCAGACAACAAAGATGCAGTTTGAAGTATGACGGGTATATAATGCGCCGCCCGAATCTAGCCCGGAGAGCCTCCCTTGTCAGAAAGCGAATTTACCCACGAACACTGGATGCGTCATGCATTGACCCTCGCACGCCGTGCATGGGAAGAAGGTGAGGTTCCGGTTGGTGCGGTGCTGGTGCATAACAACCAGGTGATTGGCGAGGGCTGGAACCGTCCTATTGGCCGACACGACCCAACAGCACATGCAGAAATTATGGCACTGCGTCAGGGCGGGTTGGTGTTGCAAAACTATCGCCTGCTGGAAACCACGCTTTATGTCACCCTCGAACCTTGCGTAATGTGCGCAGGGGCGATGGTTCATGGCCGTATTGGTCATTTGGTGTTTGGTGCGCGAGATGCCAAAACCGGTGCGATTGGTTCGCTAATGGATGTGCTGGGTCATCCGGGTATGAATCACCAGGTTACTGTGGCTGAGGGGGTTTTGGCAGAAGAGTGTTCGGCAATGTTAAGTGATTTCTTTCGAGCCCGCCGCCTTGAGAAAAAAGCTCTAAAGAAAAAATCCCGAAGCCCGGAATAGCCAACTCGACAGGGGTGACGGCCGGATACGCCTCGGCATATTTTAGCGCTTGCGCTTCCTGTTTCTCTTTTTCGAGCATGTACCCCACCAGGCTAATGTAATATTTCCGGATATTCTCAACATACGCATACGCTTCATGGCCACGGGCGTACCCATACGTTGTTGTCGTGTAATACTGTTTTTTGCTCAGTAACGGCAGACGTATTTTGACATCTGCCCAGCTGTCTGGATTGCCTTTTTGCTTCGCCGTCAGTTGGCGCGCATCCAGCATATGGGCATATCCCATGTTATAGGCCGTCAACGCAAACCAAATCTGTTCATCCTTTGGCACACTGTCAGGGACTTTCGCCATCATATCCTTCAGATAACGGCTTCCTCCTTCAATACTTTGCACCGGATCTAACCGGTCGGTGACGCCAAGGCTTTGCGCAGTATTTTTGGTCAGCATCATCAACCCGCGCACGCCGGTCGGTGAAGTTGCCAGGTTATCCCAGTGTGATTCCTGATAAGAGATGGCTGCCAGCAAACGCCAGTCTATTTCGGTGGCATATTTTTCGAATAAGGGCTGTAGCTCTGGCAGTACCGCATCCACCGCTTTGAGGAAGGAGCGGGTATCGACATAATCAAAATCCCCAACGTGGCCGAGATATTTTTCTTCAAGGTGCGCAAAGGTATCGTCGATGTTGAGTCGGTTATAAAAGTCGAGCAGGGCAGCGGACAAGCTGTCGTCGCTATCTAATGCACTAAACCATGTCACAGGCTGTTCGTCGGTTATATCCAGGGCAACTGCAAGCTTCGGATGAACGCGCTGGAAAGTGCTGATCGCAACAGAATCGGTAATGGTATAAGCAATCTTGCCCTCCACCACTTGTTGCATCAGTTCTTTACTGCTGAGTTGCTCATCAACACGCCAGCTTAAATCAGGGTATTTATGACGTTTTAGATTGATCAGCGCGATGAGTGATGTGACACCAGGTGAAAGCACCAACTGGTTTTCTTTGATGTCAGCCAATGACTTAGGGCGTGGGCTACCCATGCGATAAATCATCTGTTGGGAAACGGAATAATATGTCGGCCCGGCCTGGTAATGTTGGCTGCGATGCGTGTTGTACACCAGACCCGCTGCGATAATATCGGCCTTATTATTATCAATATCATCAAACAGATCTTGAATATTCGGGCGAATAGTCACTTCCAGTTTTACACCAAGATACTGGGCAAACAGTTCTGCTAACTCATAATCAAGGCCAATTTTTTTGCCCTGAAACAGAGTGTACGTCAGAGGCGACTCAATAGTACTGACGCGCAAAATCCCCCGCTCTTGAATGGCGGCGATGCGGTTTTCGGCTTGTCCGAACCAGGGAAGGGAGGGCCACAACGCCACTGCCAGCAATACGGTTACGGCACCGATGAACAGATAATTAATTTTAAATCTTTTCAAATAGTTAATCTGCAGCGAGGCGTCGAGTCTTAGCTAACAACAGCATCAATAATGGAGGTTATTCAATAAGGTGTGGCGCATTTTGCTTAACAAAACGCCACTGTGCAACTTATTCAACATATACGGTTAAATTCTCGCCAATGAAAACTAATCCGTTTATTTATACGCAAACGGTTTCGTCGCGGCTGCGGATTCTCTATAATGGCGCCCGTTTTCCCCTTGCGCCCACTGAAGCGTCCCCCTGGCGTTTCGAAGACGAGAGATCTTTGATGATGGAAATTCTGCGTGGTTCGCCCGCTTTATCGGCATTTCGTATTAACAAATTACTGGCCCGTTTTAATGACGCCAACCTTCCGGTCAGCGACATTTATGCCGAGTATGTTCACTTTGCCGATCTCGACGCGCAGCTCGACTCTGAAGAGCACGCCCGTCTGCAACGGTTGCTGAAATATGGTCCAACCCTTGCTGACCACGCCCCGACCGGCCACTTAATTCTGGTCACGCCGCGTCCTGGTACCATCTCACCCTGGTCCTCTAAAGCGACTGATATTGCCCACAACTGCGCGCTTGCTAATGTTAAACGTCTGGAACGCGGTGTGGCGTACTACGTCACTGGCAGCACGCTGACAGATGCACAGCGCCAGGAAGTCGCCGCACTTTTGCATGACCGCATGATGGAAAGCGTGTTTGATACGCTTGACGATGCACAGCAACTGTTCTCGCAGCATCAGCCTGCACCTGTGCAAAGTGTTGACCTGTTAACTCAAGGTCGCGAAGCGCTAGTTGAAGCCAACATCCGTCTGGGTCTGGCTCTGGCAGAAGACGAAATTGATTATTTGCAGGATGCGTTCACCCAACTGGGACGCAACCCGAACGACATAGAGCTGTATATGTTCGCGCAGGCGAACTCCGAACATTGCCGCCACAAAATTTTTAATGCCGACTGGATTATCGACGGCGTTGAACAGCCTAAGTCGCTGTTCAAAATGATTAAAAACACCTTTGAGAAAACACCGGACTACGTGTTATCTGCCTATAAAGATAACGCAGCGGTGATGGAAGGTTCGGCGGTTGGGCGTTTCTATGCCAATCATGACGCAGGCCGCTATGACTACCACCAGGAAGATGCGCATATCCTGATGAAAGTCGAAACCCACAACCACCCAACGGCTATCTCTCCATGGCCGGGTGCGGCGACCGGTTCTGGTGGCGAAATTCGTGATGAAGGCGCGACAGGACGCGGTGCTAAACCAAAAGCGGGTCTGGTCGGTTTCTCGGTTTCCAACCTGCGTATTCCTGGTTTTGAACAGCCGTGGGAAGAAGATTTCGGCAAGCCTGACCGCATCGTGACGGCGCTGGATATTATGACCGACGGCCCATTGGGTGGTGCGGCATTTAACAACGAATTTGGTCGCCCGGCGCTGACGGGTTACTTCCGTACTTACGAAGAGAAGGTCAAGAGCCATAACGGCGTAGAACTGCGCGGTTACCATAAGCCGATCATGCTGGCTGGTGGTATCGGCAACATTCGTGCTGACCATGTTCAGAAAGGCGAAATCACCGTCGGTGCGAAACTCATCGTGCTCGGTGGCCCATCAATGAACATCGGTTTAGGGGGCGGTGCAGCTTCTTCCATGGCTTCAGGCCAGTCTGATGCGGATCTGGATTTTGCTTCCGTACAGCGCGATAACCCAGAAATGGAACGCCGCTGCCAGGAAGTTATCGACCGTTGCTGGCAGTTGGGCGACGCCAACCCAATCCTGTTTATTCATGATGTGGGTGCGGGTGGTCTTTCTAACGCGATGCCAGAACTGGTGAACGATGGTGGTCGCGGCGGTCGTTTTGAACTGCGCGATATCCTCAATGATGAACCGGGTATGAGCCCACTGGAAGTGTGGTGTAACGAATCCCAGGAGCGTTATGTTCTGGCTGTCGCACCTGACCAGTTGCCGCTGTTTGACGAACTGTGCCGTCGCGAACGTGCACCGTACGCCGTCATCGGTGAAGCCACCGAAGAAAAACATCTGACGCTCAACGACAACCATTTCGACAACCAGCCCATTGATATGCCGCTGGACGTTCTACTTGGCAAAACGCCAAAAATGGAACGTAACGTTGAAACCTTGAAAGCGAAAGGTGATGCGCTGGATTGCCGCAACATCACCATTGCTGATGCGGTAAACCGTGTGCTGCATTTGCCGACGGTAGCTGAGAAAACCTTCCTCGTGACCATCGGTGACCGTTCGGTAACCGGCATGGTTGCGCGTGACCAAATGGTCGGCCCGTGGCAGATCCCGGTCGCTAACTGTGCGGTCACCACCGCAAGTCTGGATAGCTACTATGGCGAAGCGATGTCTCTTGGCGAGCGTGCACCGGTTGCGCTGCTGGACTTTGCTGCCTCTGGGCGTCTGGCGGTCGGCGAAGCGCTGACCAACATTGCGGCCACACAAATTGGTGCACTCAATCGCATCAAGCTATCAGCAAACTGGATGTCAGCAGCCGGACATCCGGGTGAAGATGCGGGTCTGTATGAAGCTGTGAAAGCCGTCGGCGAAGAACTTTGTCCGACGCTTGGCCTGACGATTCCCGTGGGCAAAGACTCCATGTCGATGAAAACCCGCTGGCAGGAAGGTACCGAGCAGCGCGAGATGACTTCTCCACTGTCACTGGTTATCACCGCATTTGCCCGTGTTGAAGATGTTCGTCGCACCGTGACACCACAGCTTTGCATCGAAGATAACGCCCTGTTGCTGATTGATTTGGGGGTTGGCCACAACGCCCTGGGCGCAACGGCGCTGTCTCAGGTTTACCGTCAGTTGGGTGACAAACCTGCGGATGTGAGAAGTGCCGAACAGCTTAAAGGTTTCTTTAACGCTATTCAGGCACTGGTTGCCGAGCAGAAACTGCTGGCCTACCACGACCGTTCTGATGGTGGTCTGCTGGTGACGCTAGCAGAGATGGCATTTGCTGGTCACTGCGGCGTGGAAGCGGACATCGCAACCTTAGGTAAAGATCATCTGGCGGCGTTGTTCAACGAAGAATTGGGGGCGGTCATTCAGGTTAAGGCTGCTGATCGCACAGCGGTTGAGAAAACCCTGGCTGACTACGGCCTGGCAGATTGTGTTCACTTCCTCGGCAAAGCCGTGGCGGGTGATCGCTTCACGCTGGCAGCTGACGGTCACGCGGTATTTAGCGAAAGCCGCACCCAGTTGCGTATGTGGTGGGCAGAAACCACCTGGCAGATGCAACGCCTGCGCGACAACCCAGCCTGCGCTGATCAAGAGCATGAAGCTAAAGCGAATGACAACGATCCAGGA
>NZ_DATERI010000013.1:0-10876 GCF_035271705.1 Buttiauxella sp. | reverse complement strand
AGCCAGGGGTTGTTGTACCCAGAGCTGGACGCGTCGCTGTTTTTACTCGAGTGCAATGCCCTAAGCGAACCGCTTGAAACTGAGCTCGGCTGGCATGTGTTATGGTGCGAGGACATCCGCCCACCAGAAGCGATGGCAGAGGCGGACGCTTTGCAAAAAGCGCGGGAGTATTTACAACGGTTTGCATGATATCTCCCCCTCACCGTACAACCCTGTGGTGAGGGGGAGATAAACTTACAATATTGCCGGTTTAATCTCCGCCAGCCACTGCTCAATGCGTTCATCGGTCAGGTCGTATTGGTTATCTTGATCCAACACCAGCCCGACAAACTTATCCACATCGAGTGCGGCGGATGACGCAAAATTATATCCCTCTTTTGACCAGTGTCCGATAACCGTCGCACCACGAGCGACGAGTGTGTCGTACAACGGACGCAGGGCGCTGGCGAAGTTGTCAGGGTAACCAACCTGATCACCCAGGCCAAACAGCGCCACGATTTTACCCACCAGATCCACCTCGCTCAGCGCCTGCATAAACTCATGCCATGAGGTATCTTCACACCCGGCATCCAGCCCTGGAAGCTGCCCGTCGCCAAGTGTTGGCGTTCCCAGCACTAGCACTGGATAGGAGAGAAATTTATCCAGTGATGTGCGGTTAATGTTGACGGGCGTGTCCGCCATTTCGCCCAGTTTATTGTGGATTAGTTTGGCAATCTTGCGCGTTTTGCCGGTGTCAGTGCCAAAGAAAATGCCGATGTTAGCCATGCTGTACTCCTGTCTTGAGGGAGAAATAATCGCCGCGTAATGTCGGGCTTCCACAGACTGTGTTGCGAAGGTTATGCCAGTTTTTTTTCAGCACCTTTAAGGATTTTATTGCACTGTTATTGCACTAATCTGGTGTTTTATTGACCTTTATTTGTGCAGCACAAACGCGCTTTTCCCCCACGCTTAGCGCCCCAAGCGTGGGGGGAGGTTAAAATGCCGATGAAATACCCTGTTTGATCAAACTTTGGTGTAGTTCCGCGCCGTAAGGCGTAGTGATTGCATGGTTATTGTTGACCGGTAATGCCACCGAGAGATGTCGTGAAATCGCACAAATTGTCGTGGATCCGACATCGCAGCACCGACTGACAGGAGCGAGCAATGACTATGAATCTGATGACGGATGTCGTCTCAGCAGCACAGATAGCCGGGATGCTTTCACGACAGCATCCGACGCTGTTTTTTACGCTGATTGAACAGGCCCCCGTGGCGATAACGCTGACCGACACTGATGCCCGCATGGTGTATGCCAACCCGGCATTTTGCCGCCAGACAGGCTATGCCCTGGAACAGTTGCTGCATCAGAACCCACGTATGCTCGCCAGCCAGCAAACACCTGCCGCCGTCTATAAAGAGATGTGGCAAACCCTGATGCAGGGACATGCGTGGCATGGTCAGTTGATCAACTGCCGCATTGACGGCAGCCTTTATCTCGCCGACATCGATATTACGCCAGTAATAAATGACGTCGGCGAAGTGCAACACTATATGGCGATGCACCGCGACATCAGCGACAAATACGCGCTGGAGCAGCGGCTGCGTAATCATATGACGCTGATGGTTGCCGTACTGAATAACATTCCGGCGGCGGTGGTGGTGGTCGATGAAAACGATCAGATTGTGCTGGATAACCTGGCCTACAAAACGCTGTGTGCCGATTGCGGCGGACGCGAGTTGCTGACGTTGCTGGATTATCCGGCGCAAAAAAGCCGTTTTAATGAGGGGCAAGTGATGCCCGTTGCGATGCGCGGTGCCGTACGCTGGTTATCCGTTAACAGCTGGGCCTTGCCCGGCGTGAGCGAAGAGGCCAGCCGCTATTTTATTGATACAGCGTTGCCGCGCACGTTGATTATGATTGCCGATTGCACACAGCAACAGCATCAACAACAGCTCGGGCGCATTGATCAGCTCAAGCAACAAATCACAACCGGTAAACTACTGGCGGCAATCCGCGAGTCACTGGATGCCGCACTCATTCAGCTCAATTGCCCACTCAATATGCTGGCCGCCGCGCGCAGGCTTAACGGCGCAGACCGCAGCAATATCGCCCTCGAAGCCGCATGGCGCGAAGGTGAAGAGGCTCTGGCTCGTCTGCAACGCTGCCGCCCGTCACTGGACTTTGAAATGCCTGCCATCTGGCCACTGCAACCACTGTTTGACGATGTGCGCGCCTTATATCAGCACCTTTTTACCCCGATAGGTGCGCTGGATATTGAACTGGATTCCCCGCATCTGGTGGGTTTTGGTCAACGTACGCAACTGCTGGCATGCCTGAGTTTGTGGCTCGATCGTACGCTGGCGCTCGCCGCTGACATTCCGGCGTTTCAGCTGATGACGCAGCTGTTCGCCCGGGAGGAACAGGGGTGGATTTGTTTCTATTTCGAGGACAACATTCCACTCACACAGGTGCGGTATACCGCGTCACCTGATGACTTTAATGTGCCCGGCAAAGGCATGGAGATACGGCTTATTCAGACGCTGGTGGCACACCATCGCGGCGCTATCGATCTGCATTCACGTTCTGGCGGGGGTACTTGCCTGACGTTACGTTTACCGCTCTTTTACGAACTGACCGGAGGCCCACGATGAGTACGCATTTTCCCGAGGCAGGTACAACCGTCTGGCGTTTCGATCTCTCTCAACAATTCACCGCCATGCAGCGCATCAGCGTGGTGTTAAACCGCGCCACCGACATCAGTCAGACACTGCAAAGCGTGCTGTGTGTGCTGCATAACGATGCTTTTATGCAGCATGGCATGATCTGCCTGTATGACGATAATCAGGGCATTCTGGCTATTGAAGCGCTGCATGAGGCGGATCAACAGTTGATCCCCAGCGGTTCGCAGATCCGCTACCGTCCCGGTGAGGGTCTGGTCGGCACGGTGCTTTCCCAGGGGCAATCGGTGGTGCTGCCGCGTATTGCCGACGATCAGCGTTTTCTCGACAGACTCGGCATGTATGACTACAACTTGCCTTTTATTGCTGTGCCGCTGTGTGGACCAGGAGCTAAGCCGATTGGCGTGCTGGCCGCACAGCCGATGGTGCGTTTGGAGGAAAAACTGCCGTCCTGCACGCGCTTTCTGGAAACCGTTGCCAATTTGGTGGCGCAGACCGTGCGCTTGATGACCACCGCCGTGGTGCCAGCGCCTGTAATAGCCACGCCGCGCGTACAGCGTCAGCCGGTACCTTCCGCACAGCGCCCGTTTGGTTTTGAGAATATGGTGGGGAAAAGTCCGGCCATGCGCCAGACTCTTGAGGTGATCCGCCAGGTGTCGCGCTGGGACACCACTGTGCTGGTACGCGGTGAGAGCGGCACGGGTAAAGAGCTTATCGCCAATGCTATTCATCATAATTCACCCCGCGCGGCGGCGGCATTTGTGAAGTTCAACTGTGCAGCACTGCCGGACAACCTACTGGAAAGTGAGCTGTTCGGACATGAGAAAGGCGCGTTTACTGGTGCAGTGCGCCAGCGTAAAGGGCGATTTGAGCTGGCTGATGGCGGGACGCTGTTTCTTGATGAGATTGGCGAGAGCAGTGCGTCGTTTCAGGCAAAACTGCTGCGTATATTACAAGAGGGGGAAATGGAGCGCGTCGGCGGTGATGAGACATTGCGGGTAAATGTGCGCATTATCGCCGCCACTAACCGTAACCTGGAAGAAGAGGTGCGGTTGGGACATTTTCGTGAAGATCTTTATTACCGCCTGAACGTGATGCCGATTTCACTGCCACCGCTGCGTGAGCGTCAGGACGATATCACCGAACTGGCACATTTTCTGGTGCGTAAAATTGGTCAGCATCAGGGACGGACGCTGCGCATCAGCGATGGTGCGATCCGTCTGTTGCTCGGCTACAACTGGCCTGGCAACGTACGTGAACTGGAGAACTGCCTCGAGCGTTCGGCGGTAATGTCGGAAAATGGGCTTATCGACCGGGACGTAATTATGTTTAACCATTGCGAAGTGGCCCCTAAGCCGCTGCAAACGACGGTAAAACCAGATGACGATTGGCTCGATCAGAACCTTGATGAGCGCCAGCGTTTGATCGCGGCACTGGAAAAAGCGGGCTGGGTGCAGGCGAGGGCTGCGCGCCTGCTCGGTATGACACCACGCCAGGTGGCGTATCGCATTCAGACTATGGATATCACCATGCCGCGTATGTAATGCGGTGGGATTTCGGTGTGTGACACTTTGTCAGTTTCATGCCGAAATCCCGACAACCCCCCCCGACACATCTGATATGACTTCCTTTATTTTCAATTAATTACCTTCACTTTCAAACGGTATGCTTCTTGCAATATGACGGTATGTCCCTTAGTTAAGGTAACGACCATGACGTCTTGCTCTTCTTCGCCCGCAGGTGGCTCACGCTGCAACACAATGAATGCTGAACATTTTACGGCGTCTGTCGCCAATAAAGTGGCTCATCATCCCTGTTATTCACAAAGCGGTCATCATCGCTACGCACGGATGCATTTGCCCGTCGCTCCGGCGTGTAACTTGCAATGTCATTACTGCAACCGCAAATTTGACTGTAGCAATGAGTCACGTCCGGGGGTCTCTTCCTCGCTGTTGACCCCCGCCCAGGCGGTAGCCAAAGCACGGATGGTGGCCGCCGCCATTCCGCAGCTTTCAGTGGTGGGCATTGCGGGCCCCGGCGACCCGCTGGCGAATATGGGCCGCACATTTCAGACGCTGGAACTGCTGCGTGAACAGCTTCCTGATGTAAAGCTGTGTCTGTCGACCAACGGACTCATGCTCCCGGATGCCGCAGATCGACTGATTGATGTCGGTGTTGATCATGTGACCGTCACGGTGAATACCTTGGATCCGGATATTGCCGCGCAAATTTACGCGTGGATTTGGCTTGATGGCGAACGCTACAGCGGACGGGAAGCAGGACAGATTCTGGTGGCCCGTCAACTTGCTGGCATCCAGCGGCTTACCGAGCGCGGCGTGCTGGTGAAGATAAACTCAGTGCTGATCCCCGGCATTAACGATACCGCGCTGCATGACGTCAGCCGCAAGATGCGTGAAATGGGCGCGTTTATTCACAATATTATGCCGCTGATTTCACGCCCGGAACACGGTACTGTCTTTGGTTTGAACGGGCAGCCGGAGCCTGATACTGAAATGGTCAACGAGGTGCGCCAGCGCTGTGGGGAACTGATGCCGCAAATGACACACTGCCAGCAGTGTCGCGCCGATGCTATCGGTATGCTCGGCGAGGATCGCAGTCAGCAGTTCCCGCTGTCCGCCATCACCACGCCTGCGCCACCGTGGCAACCGGTGATGTTTCGTCGCGCACAATTGCATGCCAGTATCGCCACACGCGGCGAGTCGGAAGAGCCGGACGCATGCCTTGTGGCGGTGGCCTCAAACGGCAACGACGTGATTGATTGTCATTTTGGTCATGCCGATCGCTTCTATATCTACAGCCTGTCATCGGCGGGTGTGGTGATGGTCAATGAGCGTTTCACACCCAAATATTGTCTCGGTGAAGACGATTGTGAACCGGCAGATAACGAGGATCGGATAGGTGCCATCATGGATTTGCTCGCCGACGTCAAAGCGGTGTTCTGCGCCCGTATCGGTTATGCCCCATGGCAGCAGCTCGAATCGCGTGGCATTCAGCCTTGCGTGGACGCCGCCTGGGAGAAAATTCCCGATGCGCTGGGCCGCTGGTGGGAAACAAACCGCCAAGACTGGCACAACGAGGACAGTGAGAAAGGAGTGGCATGATGCATCCGCACCACTCCCCACACGAATGGTTGCAACGGCTGCTCACGCTGTATGAAACGGGTTGCGGATGCTTTGCATGGCAGTTCGGGCTGTCGGCGCGTGACTGGCGCGAAGTACAGGTGATTTGCGGGCGTCCCGCCAGGCTGCCAACGCCGGAAACGGCGCTACGCTTGCATTTGATGTCGGAGCTTAGCGCCACAAGGCGCGAAGAGCAGGAACAACTGGCACACTGGCTGGCAACCTTTATGGCTGACGGTGCTGCGCCAATGCATCACATAGTGGCTTCAACATCACTGGCGTATCATCATTTGTGGCAAGATTTAGGACTGGATTCCCGCGCTGAACTGCGGGAGCTGATGAGTGCCTGTTTTCCTGAGCTGGTGGCGCTTAATGTGCAAAATATGCGCTGGAAGAAGTTTTTCTACCGCCAGCGCTGCTTGCAAAATGAGGGGGAAATTATCTGCCTTTCCCCCAGTTGTGATGAATGCTGCGAAAAATCGGTGTGTTTTGCGCCGGGGTAAATATTAAAACGCATCAGAATATTGAATCGGGTATCAGTATTCTTTAAATGCCAGTTCCAGGCGGGCAAGCAAAGGTTTGAACAGATAACTTAAGAATGTCCGCTCCCCGGTTTTAATCGTCACACTTGCAGGCATACCGGCTTTAATTTTGTAATCTCCCAGTAAATGCACGCCCTCGGCGGAAACTTGTACTTCGGCAAGGTAATAGGGCTGCTGGGTGACTTGATCGATTAAGCGGTCGGCAGAAATGGTTAAGACACGGGCAGGAACCGACGGTAATAAGGCATGATTAAGGGCAGGGAATAGCACATCAACGGTCAGTCCTGGGACCAGTTTATCAATGGCGTGGACCGGTATTTTGGCATCAATTTGCAAGGCTTGTCTGGCGGCAACAATATCCACTAAATGTTCGCCTGGTTGAATAACACCCCCCACGGTACTGACTTTGACATCCAGCACAATACCGTCAATGGGTGAGCGGATTTCCGTGTTATCCAGTTCGTGTCGGGTTGAAACCAATTCATCTTCAAGCATAGCGACTTCTTTTTGCTTTTCCGTTAACTCGGATTCCACTTCCCGCTGGTATTGGTGGCGGACCTGATACGCTTTAATTCTCAGTTCATTTTGTTGTGATTTTAGCTTGGCGATATTCAGAATATCTTCTGAGACACTGCTGGATATTTCTGCAGCTTCGCGTTCAAGTACCAGTAATTGTGCTTTGGGGTAGTAGTTTTTTTCACTGAGCGATCTTATGGCACCTAATTCTCTATTGATAAGGTTAGACTGGTGATCACGATAGCCCTTTATTTTATTGAGGTTCTCAATTTGCCCGACCAGGCCATCGAGTGTTTCCTGAATCATTGACAATTCATCCTGAATGTTTTTTCTGCGGGTCTCAAATAATTTAGCTTGCAGATTTCTGACGTCTGTCAGGCGTTTATTGTCGGCGAACTTCTCGGTGAGTGTATTATCGAAAACAATGGTTTCCAGGTCGTCTCTTTCAGCCAGTAAACGATCTTCAGTACTTTTTGCTGATATATATTGGGCGTTTAACGTGCTGTAACGCATGTCGAGCTGCATTTTGTCAAGACGTACTAATACCTGATTCTTTTTGACGATATCTCCCTCTTTGATATAAATATCAGTTACCCGCCCACCGCTTAGGTGTTGAATAGTTTTACGGTTACTCGAAACCGTCACCGTGCCGTCAGCAACAACACCGGCATCCAAAGGTGCTTTTCCCGCCCATAATAAGAAACCCCCGACGCCAAGCACAATGACGATGATGCCTCGCATAATGGGTGGCCAGATACGCGTATCCACACGGTCTGAGCCTACAGTTTCGGTGTTTTTTTCATTCTTTTTCATGATCAGGCCTCTCGTTGCTGTTCACTACTTGATGAAGATGCGGTTGCCACTGGTTTTAATATGTTGGCCTGGCGTAGATTGGCAAAAACCTGATCGCGGGTTCCAAACTCTTGAATGTTTCCTTCATTGAGTAATAAGATTTTATTCACCACACCGAGCAGCGTCGGACGATGGGAAATAATGACAGTGGTTTGACCTTGTGTTCTCAGAGTATTTATCGCCTTAACCAAGGCAAACTCACCGGCGTCATCCAGATTGGCATTCGGTTCATCGAGTACGATGAACGCGGGGTTGTTATAGACTGCACGTGCCAGCCCAATACGTTGGCGTTGCCCGCCGGACAACTGGTGTCCGCCCGCACCCAGAAGCGTGTCGTAGCCCTGAGGCATGCGTAAAATCATCTCGTGTACCCCAGCCAGAGTCGCGGCAGCCACAATAAGTTCGCTGTCATTTTTTGCAAATCGGGCGATATTTTGCGCGATGCTGCCGTCAAACAATTCAACATCTTGCGGGAGGTAGCCGATGGACGGGCCGAGTATCTCTTTCTCCCACTGGCAAATATCAGCTCCATCCAGGCGAACCTTGCCGGATAATGGTGTCCAGATGCCGAGCAACAACTTAGCAAGGGAGGTTTTTCCTGATGCGGAAGGGCCGATAATACCCAGCACTTCACCTTGTTCGAGTTGAAATGAGATATTACGCAACAGAGGGTTTTTCTGGCCTGGCGCCGCAGCAAAAACACTTTCGACGCTGATATTGCCTTTCGGGCGCGGCAGCGGCAGAACATCTTTCGGTGCCGGGTATTCCTTCAGCAGTGTCGATAACTGGTGCCATGCACTACGAAACTGCACAAACTGCTTCCAGCTACCGATGATTTGTTCGACCGGGTTCAATACGCGCCCCAGAATGATAGAAGAGGCGATCATCAGTCCTGGGGTAATTTGACCACCGATCACCAGTAAGGCACCGGCTCCCAGCGCGATGGATTGGAGTAGTACGCGTACAAAGCGACTCAGACTGCTTAACCCTGCGTTTTTATCGGCTATCTGCGTTTGTAAAACCAGCACTTTGCTATGCTGCTCCTGCCAGTTGAATTTCAGGGTGGAAAGCATTCCCATCGCTTCAATGGCATCAGAGTTTTGCAGTTGTTTATTGAGTTTGCTGGCATTACTGACAGTCAACGAATGGGCTTGCTGGATAGGGCGTTTCGTCGAGATTTCAGACACTATAGTCAGGACAAATAATATGAGTATCCCCCCCAAAGCAAGGTAGCCCAGCAGTGGGTGGACAACAAATGCAATGAATAAATATACCGGCGTCCATGGTATATCGAGCAGGGCAAATAAACTGTTACCAGAAAGAAACTGTCGAATTTGGTCCAGTTCTGCCAGTGACTGCGCAGGGTTATTCTCGCCGGTTGCCACCTTTCGTTTAAACGCGGCATTAAAGACTAACTGGCTTAATTTTACATCCAGTCGATTACCCAGCCTTACCATGACACTTGAACGGGCAGACTCAATCATCGCAATAATGATGTACAAACCAACTATCAGTAAAGTTAACATCAGTAAGGTGGTGGTATTTTTACTGACCAGAACACGGTCATAGACCTGCAACATATATATTGCCGGCGCCAGCATAAGCATATTAATCACACAACTAAAAAACAGCAGAATTATAAATGTGGGCTTTGTTCCCTTTAATGCATTTTTCAATTCTGTTGGCGTATGCTGGCGCGACATAGTCTGCTCCTTATGCTATTAGATTGAAATCATTAATATTGACGGTAGTAGCGTTAATACCGACCAACGTAATGTTATCATCGCCGATAGTCACAACGGTGTTGCCGTTGTTTGCGGTAATAGCGACGCTACTGGCAAAATTATTCGCATTAATGCCTAACAAACTCAGATCGATGAAATCCTGTCCGCCTGCGACATTACTATCGAAATCGGCAATGCGGTCCCGGTCCAGTCCAACGCTTGCGCTGAAGACGAAGGTGTCACTACCGGTGCCGCCATTCATATTGTCATTACCCGCCTGCCCACTGAGTCTGTCTGTACCGATACCACCAGTAAGGACATCATCACCTGTGCCGCCGACTATGACGTCGTTACCGGTTCCGCCCTGAAGGTCATCAACACCGTCACCACCATCCAGGGTGTCATTTCCTAGCCCACCTATCAGTAGGTCATTTCCTCCCAACCCAGACAAAGTGTCGTTACCATTACCACCAGTGATGGTGTTGGCAATGGCATTCCCTGTGCCGATGAAATTGCCTGCCCCGGTGTACACCAGTTGTTCAACGTTATCGGTCAAAACGTAACTGGCTAAGGTGGTTTGGACGACATCCGTCCCTGCATTCAACCCCTCTATGACAACGTCGCCTGCATTATCAACGATGTAGGTGTCATTTCCGGTACCGCCGGCAAGGCTATCGGCACCCAGACCCCCATTGAGGCTATCGTTACCCGCATCCCCTTGTAGGGTATCTTGTCCCGCGTCACCCGAAAGGTTGTCGTTACCGTCACCCCCCACTAACAGGTCATCACCCGCGCCACCAGCCAGGGTATCGTTGCCAAGTTCACCCCGAATAATGTCACTCCAAGCCGTACCCGTCAGGAAGTTGCCGGCATTAGTGCCAACAATAAAGTCCCCTATAGGCTGGGTTGCTGCCGATGTCAGGATAACCGCAGGATTTCCTTCATCATCAATGACGGTGACCACTACCAGTAAAGTCCTACCCAACAACGCTTGAGGTGGCGTGTAGGTGGCGGCAGTCGCACCGACAATATTCGTAAACCCGTTAGGTGAGCTCATTCTCCACTGGTAGCTAAAATTACCGCCACTCAAGCCGTCAGCATCGGCAATACCGGATACAACCGCGGTAAGCGTCACGCTTTCGGTAGGCGTCAGGTCATTTATCACCGGTACACCGGTTGTTGCCTGGTCCCGTGGCACTACCGCCTGGGTTTGCACTGAAGTTAAGGTTTCAGCATCACCCATTTGGTCGTTGAAACTGGCTTGAACACGCAGCGCCGCACCCTGGATTGTTGCCGGCACGCGGAACTCCGGCCCGGTTGCCTGATCCTGCCAATTGCCGCCGACAAATGCCTGCCATGTCAGTGTTATTGCCGTGTTAGCGGCGATACCGTTGGCGTCTTGTAAATTAGCCAGGTTGACTTGTAAAAGATCCCCCACCTGAGG
>NZ_DATERI010000012.1:0-32946 GCF_035271705.1 Buttiauxella sp. | reverse complement strand
TGACCATTCAGTTGAGCAAAATAGTTCTTCAGTGCCTGTTTCACGGAGTCACGCAGAGGTTTTTGGGTAACCTGATCCTGTGAGTTAACGGTTGAAACGGTTAGTACGTCAGAATTTACGCGTTGTTCGAACATAGTTCTGTCAGCTCTTTATTTCTAATTACGCAAGATTTTCGAAGTATGCCTCCAACGCCTCAAGCTGTTCGCTTGCATCCTCAATGGCGTTGAATGTGCGCCGAAACTGGTCATTTGGAGCGTGTTCCTGTAAGTACCAGGAAACGTGCTTACGAGCAATTCGGTATCCCTTTGCATGACCATAAAAGTCATGAAGTTCCCCAATATGCCCGCAAAGTAAGCGCTTCACCTCTGCCAGAGGCAGGGGAGGAAGCAGCTCTCCAGTGTCCAGATAATACTGGATTTCCCGAAAGATCCAGGGTCTTCCCTGAGCTGCACGTCCTATCATAAGAGCATCAGCCCCTGTGTAGTCGAGCACAGCTCTGGCTTTAAGCGGGTCGGTAATGTCACCATTCGCGATTACCGGAATGGAAACTTTCTGCTTTACTGCCCGAATACTGTCGTATTCAGCATCTCCCTGAAATAAACAGGCGCGTGTGCGTCCATGAATTGTCAAAGCCTGAATGCCACAGTCTTCAGCCAGTTGGGCAATCTCTTCACAGTTACGGTGCGCCGTATCCCAGCCAGTGCGAATCTTCAACGTGACAGGTACGTCAACTGCGTTAATTACCGTTGTCAGGATAGACTTCACCAGACTTGGGTATTGCAGCAGAGCGGAGCCCGCCAGTTTTCGATTCACTTTCTTTGCTGGGCATCCCATATTGATATCAATAATCTGGGCGCCATTAGCCACGTTAATGCGTGCGGCCTCTGCCATCTCGTCAGGATCACTACCGGCAATTTGCACGGTGCGGATACCCGGTTCATTCACGTGCACCATCCGTAAACGTGACTTATCACTCGCCCAAACTTCAGGGTTAGAGGACATCATCTCGGAAACGGTTAGCCCGGCTCCCATCTCGTAACACAGTGTCCTGAATGGTCTGTCAGTGATGCCAGCCATAGGTGCTGCTATCAGTCGATTTCTAAGCTGGTGTTGTCCAATGCGCATGAGTTAAGAAATGACCATACTTGCCTGCAAGGCGGCGTATATTACGCATTTTTGACCTGAGATGAAAGGCCAAACTTTGAACAATCAGCTGTCGTAGATCAATGAATCTGCATCTCGCACCACAACACAAATAAATTAAATATTAATTTCAATTGGTTATGTTGCTTTGGTTGATTTGTGCGCTTTTATATTTTCGCTATAATCAGTCGTAATTCATGATTATTTACTCGATAGACACGCGATAAATTGCTGGTTAAACCATCAAAATCAGTGATTTTCTGCGATCGGCATCTCATTTTATTACGATATATCACGGTGATGAATTGTTCTGAAGGGCATGAAGATTGGCGAGATTGTGATTCAGTAACGTGGTCTAAAACCACGTTACTGATGTGCACTTTTTAGCGTTTGATACCGGTAATACGGCACCATTCTTCTTTTTCGGCAACAGGATCGAGGGTGAATTTGTCCTGATACGCTTCACAAACACCTTCCGCCTGGCTCGCAAGAACGCCAGAAAGCCCCAGGAAACCGCCCTCAACCGGCAGCACGCTGATTAATGGTGCTAACTCACGTAAAGGGCCTGCCAGGATGTTTGCGACCACGACATCGGCGCTCATGGCTTCTGGCTGGTCTTGAGGTAAATACAGTTCCAGAAGCTCAGAAACACCGTTGCGTTCGGCGTTATCACGGCTGGCCTGAATAGCTTGCGGATCGATATCAATACCAATCGCTTTGACCGCACCCAGTTTCAGGGCGGCAATCGCAAGAATACCTGAGCCACAACCGAAATCGATGACCGTTTTTCCTGCCAGGTCCAGGCTATCAAGCCATTCCAGACACAACGAAGTGGTTGGGTGAGTCCCGGTTCCAAACGCAAGGCCTGGGTCCAGCATCACGTTCACCGCAGTCGCATCGGGAACATCACGCCAGCTTGGACAAATCCACAGGCGCTGACCAAAACGCATCGGGTGGAAGTTATCCATCCATTCGCGTTCCCAGTCTTTGTCTTCCAGTTGTTCGATTTTATGCAGGAAACCCACGCTCAGAAGTGGGCAGTTTTCGAGGATTGCGACCACTTCCTCCATGTCTGTCTCTGCATCGTACAGGCCAATAACATCGGTATCGCCCCATAAACGGGTTTCGCCAGGTAATGGCTCGAATACCGGTGTGTCATGGGTGTCCTGAAAGGTTACGGAAACCGCACCGCTTTCAATCAGCGCATCGCCGAGTTCTTCAGCGTTTCCGCCAGAGGTATTAATTTTCAGTTGAATCCATGGCATAGCGAAACTCTTTATTTATCAGTAGTTGAAACGAGTGCTGGAACAGGTAGCGGCTGACCGAAACGGTTGCCCACCAGGAACGCCAGCAAACTGAGTAATAGGGATGGCACAATAGGGTGGAAGCCCAGCAACTGGATTTTGAAGCTCGCCAGCAACGCATACAGCCCGCCACCGACAATCATCGCGCTCAGCGCACCTGTAGCATTGGCGCGTTCCCAATACAGGCCCAGCACCAGCGGCCACAGGAATACCGCTTCAAGTCCACCAAATGCCAGCAAGTTCAGCCAGATAATCATCTCTGGTGGACGCCAGGCGGCGAGTAGCAGCAACGCACCCAGAATCAGCGTTATCACCGATGACATTCTTTTCAGGCGCTTTTCGTTGTGGATCTGTTCCGGCCGCATATTCAGATAAAGATCTTTGACGATCGTAGCGGATGATTGCAGCAACTGGGCATTAATTGTCGACATAATTGCCGCCATCGGTGCCGCAAGGAAGATCCCCGCAGCGATGGGGGGTAACACCGTGACCATCAACGTGGGGATAACCAAGTCGGGTACTTTCAAATCAGGTATTACCGCGCGGCCTAACGCCCCCGCCAGGTGCATACCGAGCATGAGAATGGCGACCACAATCGTGCCGAGAATAATGCCACGGTGTACGGCTTTGCTGTCTTTATAAGAGATGCAACGTACTGCTGTGTGCGGCAAGCCAATGACACCAAAACAGACCAGCACCCAGAACGAGGTCATAAACGTTGGCGAAAGAATGTCATCTGCACCCTGCGGTGAAACAAGTTTAGGATCGATACGCTGGAGCGTATCAACCGCGTTGTGCAAGCCACCTGCCGCATGAACGATACCCACCAACAGAAGAATCGTCCCAACCAGCATCACCATTCCTTGCATCGCGTCATTAAGAACGCTGGCACGGAAGCCACCAAAGGCCGTGTAAAGCGCGATACTGATACCAAAAATCAGCAATCCCGTTTCGTAAGGAATACCCGCAGCTGTCTCCAGCAGACGCGCACCACCGATGAACTGCACGGTCATTGCACCAACAAAAGCGACTAACAGGCTAATACTTGCCAACCACACCAACAGACGGCTTTGATAACGGGCGTACAACATGTCATTCAACGTCACCGCATTATAGCGCCGCGCAAGAATGGCAAACTTTTTGCCCAGAATACCCAGAGACAGCCACACAGCCGGGAGTTGAATCATCGCCAGCAGTACCCAACCGAGCCCATATTTATAGGCAGCTCCAGGCCCGCCGATAAACGAACTGGCGCTGATGTAGGTCGCGGTGAGTGTCATCGCCAGCACGAATCCGCCCATTGAACGGCTGCCAAGGAAATATTCGTTGAGGAAATTCCCCGTAGTGCGGCGTTTCATGGCATACATCGAAATGCCAAAAACCACCACCAGATAAGCTACCAGCGGCAGTATGACTTCAAGCTGCATGATCATCCTCCAAAGGAATATCACGGAAGATAAATTTCACCATTGCCCAGCACAGTAAAATGAACAGCAAAGGTACCAGCAGGCAGGCCATTTCAAACCAATGCGGTAGACCGGTTGGACCGATGTCATTACCTGGTAAGTAAGCAGCCACTAACCATGCTGCAAGATAGAGAAGGGTTAGCCAAAGCGCCCAGCGGGCTTCTTTATTGGCCTGAACAAAACGCGCGTCCATTATTGTCCCTTGAGTTAGCGGAAAGTGGCGATTGTATCGCATAGCAGTGGGATGGAGATCATAAAAAGAAAAAGGCCGGAATCCGGCCTTTTATACCCGTAATCCTTCAAGTTACAGGGGTGTTGGCTGCAATCACTTACCCGAATCACTTACTGAAGTAAGCTCATCGGGATAAGCTCTTTTGCCGCCTACCTGCAACCCGAATGCTAACGGGTATTACGATGTAACTTCTTGAGAAAACTTAGTCCTGAAGGCCCAGTTTCTTCTCCAGATAGTGGATGTTAGTTCCACCGTGCTGGAAGTTTTCATCGTTCATGATGCGAGTCTGCAAATCAACGTTGGTTTTGATGCCATCAATGATTAACTCAGCCAACGCATTTTTCATACGAGAAATCGCGACTTCGCGCGTTTCGCCGTAGCAGATCAGTTTGCCAATCATGGAATCATAATACGGCGGTACGGTGTAACCGGCGTAAATGTGGGATTCCCAACGCACACCAAAACCACCTGGCGCATGGAAGCGCGTGATTTTGCCTGGGCTTGGCAGGAAGGTGTTCGGGTCTTCGGCGTTGATACGGCATTCTACCGCGTGGCCTTTAACATGAACGTCTTCTTGCTTGATGGACAGTGGCTGACCCGCAGCAATACGCAACTGCTCTTTAATCAGGTCAACGCCTGTGATCATTTCTGTCACTGGGTGCTCAACCTGAATACGGGTGTTCATTTCAATGAAGTAGAACTCGCCGTTTTCGAACAGGAACTCGAAAGTACCCGCGCCGCGATAGTTGATATCAACACAGGCTTTGGCACAGCGCTCACCGATGAATTTACGCAGTTCCGGTGTGATTCCCGGTGCTGGCGCTTCTTCAACAACTTTCTGGTGGCGACGTTGCATCGAGCAGTCACGTTCTGCCAGGTAAACCGCTTTGCCCTGACCGTCGGCCAGTATCTGGATCTCGATATGGCGTGGGTTTTCCAGGTACTTCTCCATATAGACCATGTCGTTGTTGAAAGCAGCTTTCGCTTCCGCACGGGTCATATTAATGGATTGTTCCAGCTCGGCATCGCTACGTACGACACGCATACCACGACCGCCGCCGCCGCCAGACGCTTTGATAATGACCGGGTAGCCAATGCGTTTAGCATGGTCACGGTTTTTATCCATATCGTCATTCAGCGGGCCGTCAGAACCTGGTACGCAAGGTACGCCAGCTTTCTTCATCGCGTTGATAGCAGAAACTTTATCGCCCATCAGACGGATAGTTTCAGCACGTGGGCCAATGAAGATGAAGCCTGAACGCTCAACTTGCTCAGCAAAATTGGCATTTTCAGACAAGAAGCCATAACCCGGGTGAATCGCAACCGCGCCAGTAATTTCTGCCGCAGAGATGATTGCCGGGATATTCAAATAGCTCTTTACAGACGGAGCCGGACCGATACAAACGGTTTCATCCGCCAGCAATACGTGTTTTAAATCGCGATCCGCAGTGGAGTGCACAGCGACAGTCTTGATGCCCAGTTCTTTACAGGCACGAAGAATACGCAGAGCAATCTCGCCACGGTTAGCGATGACAATTTTATCCAACATAATCGCCTCGTTACTCGATGACGACCAGCGGCTCGTCAAATTCAACCGGTTGACCATTTTCAACCAGAATGGCTTTCACCACACCGGCTTTGTCAGCTTCGATCTGGTTCATCATTTTCATCGCTTCAACGATGCACAGAGTGTCGCCAACGTTAACTTTCTGGCCAACTTCAACAAATGATTTAGCATCCGGGCTTGGGGTGCGGTAGAAAGTACCGACCATTGGGGAACGCACGATGTGACCACTGATTTCAGCAGCCGCTGGTGCTTCTGCCGGAGCGGCAGGTGCAACAACGTTAGACAGGCCAGGCTGCGGTTGTGGCTGATACATTGGAGCGGCATAAGCCTGTTGCATCATTGGGTAACCGGTGTTTGCCGGTGTACGACTGATGCGTACAGATTCTTCGCCTTCAGAAATTTCCAGTTCAGAAATGCCTGATTCTTCAACCAGCTCGATCAGTTTTTTAATCTTACGAATATCCATGAGTGGGTTCCGTACTCTTGTTTAGATGGATTTTGACAAGCGTTTTACCGCCGTCTGTAGTGCATATAAATAGCCGTCAGCGCCTAATCCGCAGATGACACCAACCGCTTTATCAGAAAGATATGAATGATGGCGGAACGGTTCGCGCGCATGCACATTGCTCAGATGTATCTCGATAAACGGAATATCTACCGCCAATAAGGCATCACGCAGTGCAACGCTCGTATGAGTAAACGCAGCCGGATTAATCAGAATAAAATCGACAGTGTCTTTAGCCTGATGAATCCGGTCGATCAATTCATATTCTGCATTTGATTGCAGGTGGCTGAACGAGACATTTAGCGTTTTTGCTTCTTCTTCGAGCGAGTTAACAATTTGGGCTAAAGTCAGCGTGCCGTACTTCTCGGGCTCGCGTGTACCCAGCATGTTAAGATTCGGGCCGTTCAAAAGCAAAATGTGAAAGTTAGCCGACATCGTGCTGCCATCTCCTGCAATTTGTAGGTATTTGACAAAATATACCTAAGTTGCTCGGTTGTCACCTTCAGAGCCAGAAAATGGCCTGTCAGAAAAACCAAAGTCGCACATTATAACGATTTCGTAGCAATTGGCAGCTAAATACTGGTCTTATCAGGGAAGATGATCAACAGGTATCCCTTTGCAGGGGACGGTTGATCACTTTTTTGTGGGGAACAACGCATATCTTTCGTTAACGCCGCCACTGACGGAATTTCTTGTAGCGCAAGGCTAAAAGGAGGGTTGCACCCAAGGCGTACAGTAGCGGTTGCGGTGAGATAACCTTTACTGACCATAGATAATGAATCGGGGCGAGAATGGCGACCAGATAGACGAAGTTATGCAGTTTTTGCCAGCGTGGCCCCAGTTTTCGTTGTAACGATTGTGTCGATGTTGCCGCCAATGATAACAGCACCAACCAACTCATAATGCCTAAAGTTAGGTACGGACGCGTGACCAACTCCCGGCCCAGTAGTGCCAGATTGTTGATACCCAATTCCAACATGGCGTAACTGACCAGATGGAGTGTGGCCCACGCAAAACACCATAATCCCAACAAGCGACGGGTTCGAATCAGCAATGGCTGCTTCCCATAACGTGCCAAAGGTGTGACTAACAGCGTCGCTAGCAAGAGTTTAAGCGCCATTCTGCCGGTAAAATGCTGGATATCCTTTGCTGGGTCAGCACTTAAAAGCCCCTGGTTTGCGGCATAAAATAACCAGACAAAAGGCAGGAAGGCTGCGAGATGCAGCACCACTTTCAGCAGCGTGACCTGCTTTGCGGTTAATCTCACTTTAGAAATTCTCCTTCAGATTCAAACCGCGATATAGCGAGCTAACCTGGTCGGCATAACCATTAAACAGCAAAGTCGGCTGGCGTGTGACATCCAGCACACCGCCTGAACCAATGAATCGCTCGCTGGCCTGCGACCAGCGTGGATGATCAACACCTGGGTTTACGTTGGCATAAAACCCGTATTCATCTGGTGCAGCCATGTTCCAGGTGGTGGGGGGTAACTCGCTAACCAGTTTGATACTGACAATCGACTTTATCCCCTTGAATCCGTATTTCCATGGCACGGTGAGTCGTATTGGCGCGCCGTTTTGCGGCGGCAATGCTTTCCCGTATACGCCAACGGTAAGTAGAGTCAGAGGATGCATGGCTTCATCAAGACGCAAACCTTCTACGTAAGGATATTTCAACCCACCGCCGATAAAACGGTCTTTCTGTCCGGGCATTTGTTCCGGGGCAAATAGCGTTTCGAATGCGACATACTTCGCCTTGCTGGTGGGCTCTACCAGTGTGAGCAGTTTACTCAGTGGGAAACCTATCCACGGCACCACCATCGACCAGGCTTCGACACACCGCATCCGATAAATACGTTGTTCCAGCGGGAATTTCTTATAGAGGGAGTCAAGATCGAGTGTGAGTGGTTTTGCCACTTCACCGCTAATGGTGACTTTCCACGGATCGGTTTTTAGGCTTCCGGCATTGGCTGCAGGATCAGCTTTATCCAGACCAAACTCGTAGAAGTTATTGTAACCCGTGACTTTATCTTCTGGCGTCAGGGAGAGTTTTGCCTGCCATTGTTCAGGCTGACTGAATTGAAGCGGTTTTCCCGATGGTGCGGGTGGCCTGTCGTTTCCTTTAAACCAGGAGAGAATATCCGCATGCGCAGTTTGAGGAAGCGAGAGAGCCGCCGCACTGATGCCCAGTGCTTTCAGTACCTGGCGGCGCTTGAGCATGAACACCGACTCGGGTGTGACATCTGCTTCAGTAAAGCGGGTTATCTTCTTCATCTTGTTCTCCTGCGTGACTTTATAAGCTAAGCATGACGGAGAACGCTTAACCCTGCGAATTTGTCACAAAAAATTGAAACTTAAGTAAGGAGACATGTTTAGTTGTGATGGCGTTAATGGGATAACAGTCGATGAAGGCTATACTTGAATCTCGGTGTTTACACACATCCTTTGCAACAATGGATGAAAGCTTGTTCACCGTGTTTGCCTGAATAGCTCTTTTGCTATGTAATGCCGCATCAAGTCAGACGGGTCTGTCTTCACCAAACGGAGTTAACTCAAGGATGCGATTAACGACGAAACTTTCTGCTTTTATGACGCTGCTGACCGGGCTCGCCATTTTTGTGACGCTGGTGGGTTGTTCATTAAGTTTCTTTAATGCGATGCATTTTAAAGTTCATCAGCGAGTGGTGGCGGTTGCCACCATCATTGATAACGATTTAGTTTCAAGTTCCCCAGATGCTTTGATCCAACGCCTCAACGAAGTCATGGTTCCCATTGATATCACCGAGGTGGCATTCAAAGTGGGCGGTAACACGGTTTACCAACATAAATTGAGTCAAACCTATCGTTTACTGGGAAATAACTACAGTTTTCGCACCGTGACCGTTGAATTAATGAAGCATCCGGGGATGTTTCTTACTCTTACCTATCGCGATCCGGTTGCGAATTACTACAGTTCACTTTTCACGACAGTCCCACTTTCTATCACCATTGGCTTGATGCTTATCGTGCTGTTTTTTGCTATCCGTTGGATGAAAAATCAGCTAGTTGGACAAGAGTTACTGGAAAGCAGAGCTCGACGTATCCTGAATGGTGAAAGAGGTGTTGAAGTGCGTGGCTCGGTGCTGGAATGGCCTCCTCAAGCCAGTAGCGCGCTGGATTTATTGCTCTCAGATCTGCAAAACGCGAGCGATCAACGCGGCAGAATGGATACCTTGATTCGTGCTTTTGCAGCGCAAGATGCGAAAACAGGTCTGAATAATCGTCTGTTTTTTGATAACCAACTGGCGACCTTACTTGATGAACAAGAGCAAGTGGGTGTCCATGGCGTGGTGATGATTATTCGCCTACCAGATTTTGATACCTTGCATGAAACATGGGGAAGAAATGAGGTAGAAGAGTATTTGTTTACCATTATTAATATGTTGTCGACATTTGTGATGCGTTATCCCGGTGCTTTGCTGGCACGTTATTTCCGCAGTGATTTTGCTGTTTTGTTACCGCATCGCACATTAAAAGAAGCCGACAGTATTGCCAGCCAGTTACTGAAAGCCGTCGACACCTTGCCTCCAACGCGAATGCTCGACCGTAATGACATGATGCACATCGGTATTTGTGCATGGCGCAGCGGGCAGTCCAAAGAGCAGGTCATGGATAATGCGGAAGTTGCGACACGTAATGCGTCCTTGCAAGGCGCAAACAGTTGGTCGGTCTATGACGATAGTTTGCCGGAAAAAGGGCGCGGCAATGTGAAATGGCGTACGCTTATTGAGCAAGTGTTGCAGCGTGGCGGCCCGCGCTTTTACCAAAAACCGGCGGTGATGCGTGATGGCTACGTGCATCATCGCGAAATAATGTGTCGGATTTTTGACGGCGAACACGAAGTTCTGGCGGCAGAATACTTGCCAATGGTGAAACAGTTTGGTTTATCCGAGCAATATGACCGACAAACCATCGCCCGATTGTTACCGTTAGCCAGTTTTTGGCCAGAAGAAACGCTGGCTATTCAGGTGTCGGTAGAGTCACTGATTCGTGCCCCGTTCCAGCGTTGGTTGCGTGATGCGTTGATGCAATCAGAAAAATCGCTGCGACGACGTATTCTTTTTGAACTTGCAGAGGCAGATGTGTGTCAACACATCAGCCGTTTACAGCCTGTCATTCGCTTGATTAAAGCTTTGGGGGCTCGTGTTGCTGTCTCCCAGGCGGGTTTGACCGTAGTCAGCGCCTCTTATATTAAAGATTTGGATGTGGAGTTGATAAAGTTGCATCCAGGGCTTGTGCGTAACATTGAGAAACGAACCGAAAATCAGTTGTTTGTTCAGAGTCTGGTCGAGGCTTGTAATGGGACTCAGACGCAAATTTTTGCGGTCGGAGTGAGAACGCGAAGAGAATGGCAGACACTGGTGGAGAAAGGCGTTGCGGGGGCTCAGGGGGATTTTATTGCGGCTTCTCAACCACTAGACAGCAACGTGAAAAAATATTCGCAAAGATACTCGGTTTAACCTGCCGTTTATTAATATTTCACGTAGAATAACGCGCGCTGCATCTCAAGGGGGCTAATACGCCTGCTGACCAGATTGTTAAAGCATGAAATGAACCCGGTTTGCTTCCTTGCACTGTTCGTTTAACCTACAGCGTTTGTGTGTTTCCTCGGCAGTTCGAGGATAAACGTGTCGAAAGTGTCAAAATCGTAGTAAACTGCACAATTTTTCACCATTGCAGAACATATTTGCGCCTTGTCGCTGCAATGAGTGGTTGATAAAGTAAGCGGATTTTGTTTCCGCCCCAGCTTTCAGGATTATCCCTTAGTATGTTGAAAAAATTTCGTGGCATGTTTTCCAATGACCTGTCCATTGACCTGGGTACCGCGAATACCCTGATTTATGTGAAAGGACAAGGCATCGTACTGAATGAGCCATCTGTCGTGGCTATTCGCCAGGATCGTGCCGGTTCCCCTAAAAGCGTTGCGGCCGTAGGCCACGAAGCTAAACAGATGCTGGGTCGTACCCCGGGCAACATCGCAGCTATCCGTCCGATGAAAGATGGCGTTATTGCCGATTTCTTCGTGACCGAAAAAATGTTGCAACACTTCATCAAACAAGTGCACAGCAACAGCTTTATGCGTCCAAGCCCGCGTGTATTGGTTTGTGTGCCAGTTGGCGCAACTCAAGTTGAACGTCGTGCGATTCGTGAATCCGCACAAGGTGCAGGTGCTCGTGAAGTGTTCCTGATTGAAGAGCCAATGGCTGCGGCTATCGGTGCGGGTCTGCCAGTTTCTGAAGCAACCGGTTCTATGGTTGTGGATATCGGTGGTGGTACTACCGAAGTTGCCGTTATCTCTCTGAATGGCGTGGTTTACTCTTCTTCCGTCCGTATTGGTGGTGACCGCTTCGATGAAGCCATCATTAATTATGTACGCCGTAACTACGGTTCACTGATTGGTGAAGCTACAGCCGAACGTATCAAACACGAAATCGGTTCTGCATACCCAGGTGATGAAGTGCGTGAAATCGAAGTACGTGGACGTAACCTGGCTGAAGGTGTTCCGCGTGGCTTCACTCTGAACTCCAATGAAATCCTCGAAGCCCTGCAAGAACCATTGACGGGTATTGTGAGTGCGGTAATGGTTGCGCTGGAACAGTGCCCACCAGAATTGGCTTCCGATATTTCAGAGCGCGGTATGGTTCTGACCGGTGGTGGCGCATTGCTGCGTAACCTCGACCGTCTGCTGATGGAAGAAACAGGCATTCCGGTAGTAGTTGCAGAAGATCCATTGACTTGCGTAGCCCGTGGCGGTGGCAAGGCACTGGAAATGATCGACATGCACGGCGGCGACTTGTTCAGCGAAGAGTAATCAGCCACACGTAAAAGGCAGTGACTATCACTGCCTTTTCTTGCTGGCCCTGGAATACGCATAGTCTATGAAGCCAATTTTTAGCCGTGGCCCTTCGTTGCAGTTTCGCCTTATTCTGGCGGTGCTGGTGGCGATTGGTGTCGTTATTGCTGATAGCCGTCTGGGTACGTTCAGTCAGATTCGAACGTATATGGATACTGCTGTCAGTCCTTTCTATTTTGTCTCAAATGGTCCCCGTGAATTGCTCGACAGCGTCTCGCAAACACTGGCATCACGCGATCAGCTAGAACTCGAAAATCGTGCACTGCGTCAGGAACTGATCCTGAAAAACAGCGAACTTCTGATGATGGGTCAATATCGTCAGGAAAACGCACGTCTGCGCGAATTGCTTGGCTCGCCATTGCGTCAAGACGAGCAAAAAATGGTGACTCAGGTTATCTCAACCGTTAACGATCCTTACAGTGACCAAGTGGTTATTGATAAAGGTAGCGTGAACGGAGTCTATGAAGGCCAGCCGGTCATCAGTGATAAAGGTGTCGTAGGTCAGGTCATCGCGGTGGCGAAACTCACTAGCCGCGTATTGCTGATCTGTGATGCGACTCATGCGTTGCCGATTCAGGTACTGCGCAATGATATTCGTATTATTGCTGCGGGTAATGGTTGTACCGACGATCTGCAACTGGAACATTTACCGGCAAATACTGACATTCGTGTCGGTGATGTGTTGGTGACATCGGGTTTAGGTGGGCGCTTCCCGGAAGGTTATCCAGTGGGTGTTGTTTCTTCAGTGAAACTTGATACTCAGCGCGCATACACTGTTATTCAGGCTCGTCCAACTGCTGGCTTACAACGTCTGCGTTACTTGCTGCTGTTGTGGGGCGCGGATCGCGAAGGGAAAACCCCGATGCCGCCTGTTGAAGTTCATCGCGTAGCGAATGAGCGCCTGATGCAAATGATGCCGCAAGTTTTACCTGCAGCTAATTCTGTCGGGCCACCGGTTCCGGTCCCACCTCCAGCAACGGGCATTACGACGCCGGCTCCTACAGGGAACACCGTTTCTTCTGTACCTGCAAGCCTGGGAGGGCAGTAGTGGGAAGTTACCGTAGCCAGGGCCGTTGGGTCATCTGGCTTTCTTTCCTCGTCGCCTTGCTGTTACAAGTCATGCCCTGGCCTGACGATTTAAAAATCTATCGTCCTGACTGGGTATTACTGATCCTGCTTTACTGGATTCTGGCGCTGCCACACCGCGTAAATGTCGGTACAGGTTTTGTCGTGGGTGCCATACTGGATTTGATCAGCGGTTCCACCCTTGGCGTACGGGCGTTATCGCTGAGCATCGTTGCTTATCTGGTGGCATTAAAGTACCAGCTATTCCGTAATCTCGCGCTTTGGCAACAGGCTTTGGTGGTTATGCTGTTGTCATTGATGACAGATGTCATTGTTTTCTGGTCTGAATTTATAGTCATCAATGTCACTTTCCGCCCGGAAATTTTCTGGAGCAGTGTGGTCAATGGTGTACTGTGGCCATGGATATTCTTATTGATGCGTAAAATTCGCCAACAATTTGCTGTGCAATAGGATTGAACATGACATCTTTGTATCTGGCATCTGGCTCTCCACGTCGTCAAGAATTGCTGACTCAGTTGGGAGTGTCGTTTGAGCGCATCATTACTGATGTGGAAGAACAGCGTCTTAGCTTTGAGAGCGCACAACAGTATGTCGTGCGCCTGGCGGGTGATAAAGCTCGGGCAGGCGTAGCACTCGCTCCGCATGACTTACCGGTTTTAGGTGCCGATACAATTGTTATCTACAATGGCAATGTGTTGGAAAAACCTAAAGATGAGCAACACGCGGCTGCGATGCTACGGATGCTATCCGGGAATCAGCACCAGGTCATGACGGCCGTTGCGCTGGCGGATCGTGAGTCACTGCTGGATTGCCTGGTGACGACTGAAGTGACATTTCGTGCATTATCAGAACAAGATATCGCTGGTTACATTGCCAGCGGTGAACCTATGGATAAAGCAGGTGCATACGGTATTCAAGGGCTTGGTGGCTGTTTTGTCAGGAAGATAAATGGCAGCTACCATGCGGTAGTCGGTCTACCACTAGTTGAAACCTATGAATTGCTGAGCAATTTTCACGCGTTGCGTGATGGACGAGGAAAACATGACGGCTGAATTGTTAGTCAATGTGACCCCATCGGAAACTCGAGTGGCTTACATTGATGGTGGAATACTGCAAGAGATTCATATTGAACGCGAAGCACGTCGCGGGATCGTAGGGAATATCTACAAAGGTCGTGTTAGCCGGGTACTTCCGGGGATGCAGGCGGCATTTGTAGATATTGGCCTTGATAAGGCAGCGTTTCTTCACGCTTCTGACATCATGCCACATACCGAATGTGTGGCGGGCGAAGAGCAGAAAAACTTCACAGTACGCGATATTTCCGAACTGGTACGCCAGGGCCAGGACTTAATGGTTCAAGTGGTGAAAGACCCGCTGGGTACCAAAGGCGCTCGTTTAACTACCGATATCACGCTGCCGTCTCGTTATTTGGTCTTTATGCCTGGTGCTTCTCATGTAGGGGTTTCCCAGCGTATTGAAAGCGAAGCCGAGCGTGAACGTCTTAAACGTGTGGTGAATGCGTATTGTGATGAGCAAGGCGGATTTATTATTCGCACCGCAGCCGAAGGCGTATGCGAAGATGATTTATCTTCAGATGCGGCTTACCTCAAGCGTGTCTGGACCAAAGTCAGCGAGCGCAAAAAACGTAACAAAACCCGCTGCCAACTTTACGGTGAATTGGCACTGGCACAGCGCGTGTTGCGTGATTTTGCCGATGCGGCACTTGACCGAATTCGTGTCGACTCTCGTCTAACCTACGACATGCTGCTGGAATTTACCGCAGAATACATGCCGGAAATGCACAACAAAATCGAACACTACAGCGGTCGTCAGCCTATTTTTGACCTGTTCGACGTTGAGAACGAAATCCAACGCGCGCTGGAGCGAAAAGTTGAGCTGAAATCAGGTGGTTACCTGGTTATCGACCAAACTGAAGCGATGACGACCGTGGATATCAACACCGGGGCTTTCGTTGGCCACCGCAATCTTGATGACACTATTTTCAATACGAATATAGAAGCGACACAGGCGATTGCTCGCCAGTTACGTTTGCGTAATCTGGGCGGAATAATCATTATTGATTTCATTGATATGAGTAATGAAGATCATCGCCGACGGGTGCTGCATTCCCTCGAACAAGCCTTGAGTAAAGATCGCGTGAAAACCAGTATCAATGGTTTCTCACAGCTCGGTCTGGTTGAGATGACGCGCAAACGCACGCGTGAAAGCGTAGAACATGTGCTTTGCAACGATTGTCCGACTTGCCATGGACGCGGTACGGTGAAAACCGTTGAAACAGTGTGCTATGAAATTATGCGTGAAATTGTGCGCGTACATCATGCTTACGATTCCGACCGTTTCCTGGTTTACACTTCACCAGCCGTGGGGGAAGCGCTGAAAAGCGAAGAGTCCCATTCATTGGCCGAAGTGGAAATTTTCGTCGGCAAACAAGTCAAAGTTCAGATCGAACCGCTCTATAACCAAGAGCAATTCGACGTCGTTATGATGTAACTCGCTGCACGGATATACCCATTGCCCTGCATATTGAAGTCACTTGGGTATCGTGCAGGTTTGAGTTCCGCTCAGGCGGTAAACAAGGAGATTTTCGTGAGGCGACTGCCCGGCATTCTGCTACTCACTGGCGCAACGTTGATCGTTATCGTCGCACTACTGGTGAGTGGTTTGCGGCTGGTTTTGCCGCATCTCGATGCCTGGCGTCCAGCGCTGCTTGAAAAAATCGAGGCGATGACGGGCGCACCCGTTGATGCCAGCCAAATCCAGGCGAACTGGGAAAATTATGGCCCAACGCTTGATGTCCGCAATATCAAAGCGGGTTTGAAAGATGGCGGTGAACTGAAGGTCAAGCGTGTCACGCTGGCGCTCGACCTGTGGCAAAGTATTTTGCACGCCCGCTGGCAATTCCGCGACCTCACTTTTTACCAATTACAGGTGCGAACCAATACCCCATTAAGTCGAAATAAAGGGGATAGTAAACTCGAGCCGGGTAAAATCAGTGATCTCTTTTTACGCCAGTTCGATCACTTCGATCTGCGCGATAGTTCCCTTAGTTTCCTGACGATTTCCGGCCAGCGCGCCGAACTCACCATTCCGCAACTGACCTGGCTTAACAGCAAAAACCGTCACCGTGCCGAAGGGCTGGTCAGCTTGTCGAGTTTTAATGGCCAGCACGGCGTGGCGAAAGTCAGGATGGATCTGCGCGACGAAAATGGCTTATTGAACATTGGCAAAGTCTGGTTGCAGGCTGAAAACGTTGACATGAAACCGTGGCTTGGCCGCTGGATGAAAGACAATATCGATTTACAGACCGCTGAGTTCTCCCTCGAAGCCTGGATGGATATCAAAGCTGGTGATGTTTCTGGTGGCAGCGTCTGGTTGAAACAAGGTGGTGCAAGCTGGGCTGGGAAAAGCACCGAGCATCAGTTGTCGGTTGATCATTTAATGGCGCGCGTCAACCGTTCTGGCGCAGGCTGGGATCTTGCCATTCCTTCTACCAATATCACCCTTGATGGTAAAACCTGGCCTAAAGGTTCGTTGACGCTTGCGTGGATTGCTCCTCAAAATGTCGGTGGCAAAGAGAGCGTACGCAGTGACGAGCTCCGCGTGCGTGCAACCAATATGGAACTGGAAAGCTTCAGCGGTTTGTTGCCGATTGCCGAGAAGATTTCACCTGATTTCGGTGAGATCTGGACCACGTTGCAACCCCGTGGGCACATTGATGTGCTGGCGGTGGATATTCCTCTTCAGCAGACCGAAAACACCCGTATGCAAGGGCGCTGGAAAGACGTTAGCTGGAATCAATGGAAAAAGTTACCTGGCGTCGAACACTTATCGGGATCGATTACTGGCGGTGTCGGGCATGGGCGACTTAATGCGCAGGTACTTGATGCCAAAATGCCATATGAGGGCGTATTCCGCGCCCCGCTGGAAGTTGAACGCGCAGTCGCCACACTCGAATGGCAGAAGAATGCGGCGGGTTTCCAGCTTGATGGCAAAAACCTGGATGTGAAAGCCCGTTCGGTTTGGGTCGCGGGTGACTTCCGCTACTACCAGCCGACAGGTGATGAACCTTGGCTTGGGATCTTAGCCGGAATCAGTACCCATAATGGGGGGGATGCCTGGCGTTATTTCCCTGAAAATTTGATGGGCAAAAAACTGGTTGATTACCTCAGCGGTGCGATTCAAGGTGGCGAGGCCGATAACGCGACCCTGGTATACGGTGGTAATCCTCGTCTTTTCCCTTATCGGAAAAATGAAGGCCAATTCCAGGTCTACGTCCCGTTGTACAACGCTAAATATGCCTTCCAGCCTGGCTGGCCTGCGCTAGAAAACTTTGATATTAGTCTGGATTTCATCAATAACGGTTTGTGGATGAAATCGGATGAAGTGAAACTTGGCGGCGTGACTGGGCGTAATCTGACGGCAGATATCCCGGATTATAAAAAACAAAAACTGTTGGTTGATTCGGACATCAGTGGTCCAGGCAGTGCGGTAGGCCAGTACTTCAAAGACACCCCACTCAAAAAATCCCTGGCAGCAGCCCTTGATCAACTCCAGATTGGTGGGGATGTGAATGCTCACTTACATTTGGATATCCCATTCAATGGCAAAATGACGACAGCCTCGGGTGACGTCCAGCTCAACAACAATACATTGCTGATAAAACCCCTCTCGAGCACGCTGTCTAACCTGAGCGGTAAGTTCAGTTTTGTGAATGGTGATTTGCAAAGCGAGCCGTTAAAAGCCACTTGGTTTAACCAACCAATAGTTGTTGATTTCAATACTAAAACTGGTGAGAAAGACTATCAGGTTGGCGTCAATTTGCTGGGAGACTGGCAGCCGACAAAAATGGGTATCTTACCTGAGCCAATCAGCAAAGAATTGAGTGGCAATGTGCCCTGGAAAAGCGATGTGGCGATTACGCTACCTTATCGTGGAGAGGCTAATTATCAGGTCAACATCGCTGCGGATTTGAAGAATGTGAGCAGTCACTTACCTGCTCCAGTCGATAAATCAGCGGGGCAAGCGCTGCCGTTGGATATCACGGTTAAGGGTAATCTTGATAGTTTCAATCTGACGGGTAACGCTGGCGCGGCAAATCATTTCTCCAGTCGTTGGCTGCTGAATAAAAAACTGACCCTTGACCGGGCGATTTGGGCAACCAATAGCCACACGGTTCCGCCATTACCTGCCAATGCCGGCTTAGAACTGGATCTTCCGGCAATGGATGGTGCGCAATGGTTGGCGTTGTTTAGCCACGGAGCGGTGGAAAGTGTCGGCAACTCGGCTGAATTCCCCACTAACATAACACTGCGCACACCTTCACTGACGTTTGCTGGCCAGCAATGGAACAACCTGAGTCTGGTTTCCCATGCCATTGCAAATGGTAAGCGCGTCGAAGCGCAGGGGCGTGAGGTGAATGGTTCGTTGACGATACAAAATAATGCGCAGTGGCGTGCAGTCATCAAATATCTCTATTTCAACCCAGACTGGGGTAATACTACCGCCAAATCGACCCCTGTCTCACCATTGAAAGACAACAATTCGATTGATTTCAGTGACTGGCCTGATTTGCAGTTGCGCTGTGCCGAATGTTGGCTTTGGGGGCAGAAATATGGCCGCATTGACGGTGATTTCTCTGTTAAAGGGAACACCCTGGCGCTGGAGAATGGTCTAGTCGATTCAGGCTTTGCAAGCCTCACCGCGAATGGCCAGTGGGTGAACAGCCCAGCGGAGGTTCGCACGTCTTTAAAAGGCAAACTACACGGCACTAAACTTGATGCGGCGACGAACTTCTTTGGTGTCAAGACACCGATTCAAGGATCATCGTTTGATGCGGACTATGATTTACACTGGCGTGATAAACCATGGAAGCCAGATATTGCATCATTAAATGGCATCCTTCATACCAAATTGGGTAAAGGGAAAATTGCTGATCTGGGCACCGGCCATGCAGGGCAACTGTTGCGTTTGGTCAGTGTCGATGCGTTGATGCGTAAATTGCGTTTCGATTTCAGCGATACCTTCGGCGAGGGTTTCTACTTTGACTCTATCCGCAGCACGGCCTGGATCAAAGACGGTGTACTGAACAGCGATGACACGCTGGTGGATGGCCTGGAAGCAGATATTGGCATGAAAGGCTCGGTCGATTTAGTCCGGCGTCAGGTCGACGTTGAAGCGGTCATCGCCCCAGAAATTTCAGCCACGGTCGGCGTGGCGACGGCATTCGTGGTTAGCCCGATAATCGGTGCTGCGGTGTTTGCCGCCAGTAAAGTGTTAGGGCCGCTGTGGAGTAAAATCTCGTTACTGCGCTACCACATCACAGGATCGGTCGATAAACCACAAATTAATGAAGTGCTTCGCCAGCCAAGGTTTAAAGACGCTAAGTGATTTGACGCGCGTCATTTATTACCGCAAGCTCAATAGACATGCCTTTAAGGCACCTCAAATTGTTTGTAAAAAGAGTAACGAAACGATGAGTCTGAACCTGGTAAGTGAGCAGTTGCTGTCTGCGAATGGCTTAACCCATCAAGATCTGTTTTCCATTTTGGGACAATTGTCCGAGCGCCGACTCGACTACGGTGATGTCTATTTCCAGTCCAGTTATCACGAATCCTGGGTGCTGGAAGACCGCATCATTAAAGATGGTTCTTACAACATCGATCAGGGTGTTGGCGTGCGTGCCGTTAGCGGTGAGAAAACCGGTTTTGCTTATGCCGACCAGGTCAGCTTGTTGGCACTGGAACAAAGTGCTCATGCCGCACGAAGCATCGTGCAGGAAAAAGGGAATGGGCGCGTACAAACATTAGGTGCCGTGCAGCACAGCGCGCTCTATACCAGCGCCGATCCTCTCCAGAGCATGTCGCGTGAAGACAAACTCGACATTCTGAAGCGTGTCGATAGCGTTGCCCGTGCAGCTGACCCCCGTGTTCAGGAAGTGACCGCGAGCCTAACGGGCGTTTATGAACTGATTCTGGTCGCGGCAACCGATGGCACTCTGGCGGCTGACGTTCGCCCGCTGGTACGCCTGTCTGTCAGCGTTCAGGTTGAAGACAACGGCAAACGTGAACGCGGCTCAAGCGGCGGCGGTGGTCGTTTCGGCTATGAATATTTCCTTGAAACCGTTGAGGGTGAAGTGCGTGCTGATGCGTGGGCGAAAGAAGCCGTGCGTATGGCACTCGTGACACTTTCTGCGGTTGCGGCACCTGCTGGCATGTTCCCGGTAGTTCTGGGTGCTGGCTGGCCAGGTGTGCTATTGCATGAAGCAGTAGGCCACGGTCTGGAAGGCGATTTTAACCGTCGTGGCACCTCAGTATTCAGCGGACAGATGGGCCAGTTGGTTGCTTCTGAACTTTGTACTGTCGTGGATGATGGCACCATGGCGAACCGCCGTGGCTCCGTTTCGATTGACGATGAAGGCGTACCAGGCCAATACAACGTATTGATCGAAAACGGTGTGTTGAAAGGCTACATGCAGGACAAACTCAATGCCCGCCTGATGGGCGTTGCGCCAACAGGTAATGGCCGTCGTGAATCTTACGCACACCTGCCAATGCCTCGCATGACCAACACCTATATGCTGGCGGGTAAATCGACTCCGCAAGAGATTATCGAATCGGTTGAGTACGGGATCTACGCCCCTAACTTTGGCGGCGGGCAGGTGGATATCACCTCCGGCAAGTTTGTGTTCTCAACTTCTGAAGCGTATCTCATCGAAAATGGCAAAGTGACCACACCGGTGAAAGGTGCAACGCTGATTGGCTCCGGTATTGAAACCATGCAGCAGATTTCAATGGTGGGTAACGACCTGGCGTTGGATAGCGGTGTCGGTGTCTGTGGCAAAGAAGGGCAGAGTTTGCCAGTCGGTGTCGGCCAGCCAACACTCAAAGTCGACAACCTGACGGTTGGCGGCACAGCGTAAAATAATGACAGCCGGGTTAATCCCGGCTGTTTTCATTTGTGCGTCCTTTCTTATTTCGTACCCCTTGATAGAGGTGCGAAACCTTCACGAAATACTCCGTCAGATAGTTAATACAAACCTGCACTTTCAACGGTAACTTATCTTTTTCTGTATACAGCGCGTATACCGGACGCGGATCGGACTGATAACTCGGCAGTAGGATCTCAAGCGTTCCGTCATTGATCTCATCGATCACCCACATCAACGGGACATAAGCGATCCCGGCTCCCACTTTTAGCCAGCGGCTTAATGTCATGGGATCGTTGGTAACAAACCGTCCTTGCGGGATCATCCGCGTAGTGAGCCCTTCAGGTGCTATCAACTCGAATTCATTGTGCGGACGAATGCTGTATTCCAGCCATGAATGACTGGCAAGATCGGCTGGTTTTTCCGGCGTACCATTTTGTTGCAGATAACTTTTAGCGGCGCAAATCACCATCGGCATCGAACCCAGTCGCGTTGAGAATAGGCTGGAATCCTGCAAAGCACCTACCCGAATCACCACATCCAGACCATCAGCAATCAGATCGGGCGCGGGAATACCTGTCACCAGGTTAACCGTCAACTCTGGGTACTCTTTGAGCATATCGGCGGTCATGGACGCGAGGACATTTTGTGCCATCGTTGAAGAACTACCGATACGCAGAGTGCCGATTGGGGTGTTGTTAAATGCGTAGAGTTGCTCATGCACCTCTTGTGCTTCATGCAACATCTTACGGCAACCCAGGTAGTAGATTTTACCGGCTTCCGTTAGCCCAATGCTGCGCGTGCTGCGGTTTAAAAGCTTAACTTGCAACTCGTCTTCGAGCTTGGAAACGGTTTGGCTGATGGATGAAACGCTCATTTCCAACTGCCTGGCCGTAGCGGTAAAAGAGCCAAGCTCGACAACTTTGGCAAAAACCCACATGCGCTTAAGTCTATCCATTGTTAACTCTGGCTTAAAAGTGATTTAGATCACAGATTATAGATAACTGGCTAACAATTACGTTAATATATTATAACTAACACAACCCGTATCACTTGTTAGCACAGCGTTCCTGGCTGTGACAGGGCTTGTGTCTTCTGCATTTTCTGCAAGGTTAACATGAGTTTATTTCCCGTTATCGTGATATTCGGTCTTTCTTTTCCGCCGATATTTTTCGAGCTAATTCTTTCGCTGGCGTTGTTCTGGGTGGTTCGCCGTCTGCTGACTCCGACGGGGATTTATGATTTTGTCTGGCATCCAGCATTATTTAATACAGCACTTTATTGCTGCCTGTTTTATCTAATCTCACGCCTGTTTGTTTGAGGTTGATGTGAAAGCACTTACAACAAAAATGACTCGCACTGCCATCACACTGATTTTGGTGCTGCTGGCCTTCATCGCTATCTTCCGCGCCTGGGTGTTTTATACCGAATCCCCATGGACGCGTGATGCTCGCTTTACCGCTGATGTTGTCGCCATTGCGCCGGACGTATCGGGTTTAATCACCGACGTGAAGGTCCATGACAACCAACTGGTGAAGAAGGATCAGGTTTTATTCACCATCGACCAACCGCGTTATCAAAAAGCGCTGGAGCAGGCTGACGCGGACGTTGCTTATTACCAGGCTTTAGCCGGAGAAAAACGTCGAGAAGCCGGACGCCGCAATTCGTTGGGTTCTCAGGCGATGTCACGGGAAGAAATTGAACAATCCAACAACGTGCTTCAGACCGTCCTGCATCAGTTAGCGAAATCTGAAGCAACGCGTGATTTGGCCGAGTTAGATCTACAACGCACCACTGTTCGTGCGCCCGCGGAAGGTTGGGTGACGAACCTAAATGTCTACACTGGCGAGTTTATTACCCGCGGCTCCACGGCGGTGGCGCTGGTTAAACGCGGTACTTTTTACATTTTGGCCTACATGGAAGAAACCAAGCTTGACGGTATTCGCCCAGGCTATCGCGTACAAATCACACCGCTTGGCAGCAACCGCGTACTGCGCGGGACGGTAGACAGCATTTCTGCCGGCGTCACCAATGCCAGCAGTACCAAAGATAGCAAAGGTATGGCGACAGTTGACTCCAATCTGGAATGGGTACGTTTGGCACAGCGAGTGCCAGTAAGAATTCGTCTTGATGAGCAACAAGCTAACCTATTCCCCGCCGGGACCACGGCCACAGTCGTCGTCACTGGTGAAAAAGACCGGGATATTAACCATGACTCGGTATTCATTAAATTTATGCATCGGTTGCGTGAGTTTGGCTAATCGCCTGGTCCATCAGGCTCTAAGCGTAGGTTGATATGTATTTTATCTCGCGACTCCATTTACGCTTTGCCTTCAAGCTGGCTTTCGCCATTGTGTTGGCGGTGTTTGTTGGGTTCCAGTTTCAACTGGAAACCCCGCGTTGGGCGGTACTGACAGCAGCACTAGTTGCCGCTGGCCCAGCGTTTGCGGCAGGGGGTGAACCCTATTCGGGTGCGATTCGTTATCGCGGGATGCTGCGTATCATCGGGACGTTTATCGGCTGTTTTGCCGCACTGTTTATTATCACCTCGATGATTCGCGCACCTGTCGTGATGCTACTGGTGTGCTGTATTTGGGCCGGTTTTTGTACCTGGATCTCTTCACTGGTTAAAGTCGAAAACTCTTATGCCTGGGGGCTTTCTGGCTACACTGCGTTAATCATTGTTATCACCATTCAAGCCAATCCACTTGTCGCCCCTCAATTTGCCGTTGAGCGGTGTAGTGAGATTGTGATTGGTATTGTTTGTGCGATTTTTGCTGACTTAATTTTCTCCCCTCGTTCCATTAAGCAAGAAATTGACCGCGAACTGGATAATCTGCTGGTGGATCACTATCGGCTGATGCAGCTATGTATCGCGCATGGTGATAAAGAACATGTTGATAAAGCGTGGAATGGTCTGGTGCGCCGTACTACCGCACTGGAAGGAATGCGCGGGAATCTCAAACTTGAGTCTTCACGCTGGAGTCGTGCTAACCGCCGCCTGAAAGCTATCAACACGCTTTCGCTGACGCTCATCACCCAAGCATGTGAAACATTCCTGATTCAAAATACGCGCCCGGAATATATGACCGCGGAATTCCGCATGTTGTTTGAGATGCCTGTAGAAACCGCGGCTGACGTTCACAAGCAGGTGAAAGCGCTCCGCAGAGCCATTTCTTATACTGGTGATAAAAATACGCCAGCCACTGTAAGCAGTTGGGTTGGCGCGATCAGCCGCTATCTATTGCTAAAACATGGAGTCATCAGTAACACGCGTATTAGCTCGGTGGAAGAAGATGTTTTAACCCAAGAAGTGGTTATCAAAGTGCAGTCTGCGGAAGGGCATCACGCGATGATTAACTTCTGGCGTACTACGATTTCCTGCGTGCTCGGCTGCTTGTTTTGGTTATGGACGGGGTGGACATCCGGCAGTGGCGCGATGGTCATGATTGCCGTCGTGACGTCGCTGGCAATGCGTTTACCCAATCCACGCATGGTCTCGCTCGACTTTTTATACGGCATGTTAGTCGCACTCCCATTAGGGGCTTTCTATTTCTTAGTGATCCTGCCTTCGACTCAGCAAAGTATGTTGTTACTGTGCATTAGCCTTGCGTTACTGGGCTTCTTCATGGGTATTGAAGTGCAGAAACGACGGCTTGGTTCGATGGGGGCACTGGCCGGAACAATCAACGTGATTGTATTAGATAACCCGATGACGTTTCATTTCAGCTCGTTTTTGGACAGTGCACTGGGACAAATAGTGGGCTGTTTCCTGGCCATGATGGTTATCTTACTTATCCGGGATAATTCCAAGGAACGCACGGGACGCACTTTGTTGAACCAGTTTGTTTCCGCGGCAGTTTCCGCGCTGACAACCAATAAAACACGCCGCAAAGAGAATCATCTACCGGCTCTTTATCAGCAACTTTTCTTACTGCTCAATACGTTTCCAGGAGATATCGATCGCTATCGTCTGGCGCTGATATTGATTATTGCTCACCAGCGATTGCGGGATGCACCGATACCGGTGAATGATGATCTTTCCGCGTTTCATCGCCAGTTGAGAAACACCGCAGATAAGCTTACATCGGCCTCGAGTGACGATAAAAAACAGCGTTACTTTAAGCAGTTATTGAACGAGCTTGATATTTACCAGGAGAAATTGCGTATCTGGGAGGCACCGTTACAAGTCACCGAACCGGTGAAACGACTCGCGGATGTGTTGCATAAATACCAGCATGCCCTGATAAATGCCTGACCCGAGCCGACGTCTACGTCGGCTTTTTTGTATCTATACTTATACCCGTCATCCTTCAAGTTGCAGATGCGTTGGCGGCGTTCACTCACCCGAATCACTTACTAGAGTAAGCTCATGGGAAGTCACTCGCCTGCAACTCGAATTATCTTGGGTATTTGGATGCGCAATTCATAACGGGAGAAAATTATGACAAATCAGGCACTCCAGGATAGTGAGTTATTTAACACCGGTTATCTGGTCAATGGTGAATGGCACAAGCTGAATGAAACCTTCGACGTTCTCAATCCAGCCACGGGTGAGGTTGTCGCTAAAGTCGCAAAAGCAGGTAAAAAGGAAACCGAAGACGCTATCGCTGCTGCCGCTAAAGCTTTTCCTGCATGGCGTGCAAAAACCGCCAAAGAGCGTTCAACGATTCTCTATCGCTGGTTCCAGTTAATTATTGAGAACAAAGCCTGGCTCGGGCGCTTAATGACCACTGAGCAAGGTAAACCGCTGAAAGAAGCGGAAGGTGAAGTCGAGTACGCCGCAAGTTTCATCCAGTGGTTTGCCGAACAGGCCAAACGAGCAAATGGTGAAATCATCCCTCCAGCCAAACCGGGCTCACGCATTCTGGCAACCCGAGAACCCATTGGTGTTGTCGCGGCAATTACTCCATGGAATTTCCCGATGGCGATGCTGACGCGCAAACTCGGCCCGGCGCTTGCTGCGGGTTGTACTGGCGTAATCAAACCGGCTAACAATACACCGCTATCAGCCTTTGCCTTGCTGGCGTTGGCAAAAAAAGCAGGCGTACCCGATGGCGTGCTCAATGCCGTAGCGGGTAATACGCAAGAAATCAGTGATGCGATTATGGCGAGCCACGCGGTGCGTAAAATTTCATTCACCGGTTCCACCGCAGTGGGGAAAACCCTGGTGCGTAATGCCGCGGAAACCATGAAAAAAGTGTCGATGGAATTAGGTGGCAATGCGCCGTATATCGTATTTGAAGATGCTGACATCGACGAAGCCGTGAAGGGCGCGATTGCGAACAAATTCCGCAATGCAGGCCAGGTTTGCGTCAGTGTGAACCGCTTCTTCATCCAGGAGAAAGTTTACGACGAGTTCGTCAATAAACTGGCGGAAGCCGTTAACGCTCTGAAGGTAGGTAACGGCCTGGAAGAAGGTGTTGTGGTTGGGCCATTAATTGAAAAATCTGCCGTAGATAAAGTCCGTGAGCATATCGAAGATGCACAAGCGAAAGGTGGCAAAGTGCTGGTGGGGGGTAAGAGTCATGCGTTGGGTGGCAACTTCTGGCAGCCAACGGTGATTGTCGAAGCCAGTGACGACATGAAACTGGCACAGGAAGAAACCTTTGGCCCTCTGGCGGCTTGTTTTAGATTCAAAACGGAAGAGGAAGTCATTGAACGGGCGAATAACACGCCATTTGGTTTGGCTGCGTACTTCTATACTCAGAATCTGGCGCGTGTATTCAGAGTCTCACAGGCGCTTGAAAGCGGGATGATTGGGATTAACGAATGTGCGGTATCGACTGAACTGGGGCCGTTTGGCGGCGTGAAAGAATCTGGACTGGGACGGGAAGGGTCAGTATTGGGTCTGGATGAGTTTCTGGAAGTCAAAACCCTGCATATTGGCGGGCTGTAGAAGCGCCGAAAATAAGACTGTTCTGGTAAGGTGGCAAGTAATGAAAAAATACACCTTTGATTTTAGTCAGATAGAAGACCAACCGGGTTTTTATTGTCACTTTATCCAGGCTTTTCGACTTGAGAAAAAACAGGTTCACGATCTCGATAGTTTATGGGATGTCGTCATAGGGGGGATTTTACCGCTCCCGGTGGAGATTGAGTTTATTCATCTGCCAGAGATGCAAAGGCGGCGTTACGGTGCGTTGATTTTGCTTTTTGACGAAGCAGAAGAGGAGTTGGAAGGGCAATTGCGTTTTAACATTCGTGGCTAACCACGATGTTAAGGCATAAAAAAGCCCCCTGAGCTGGGGGCAAGTCCGTCAGACTTGACGACGGGGGGTTATTTATACAGCTCAGCTGTTGCATGCCATTGGCCGCCTGTACGGGCTTCAATGATGCGGTAAGAAGAAGCCCCTTTCTGTTCAGCTTTTTCATTCAGCATTTGGTGCATATCCATTGGCGTACTGCCTACCTGGCTTACAGAAATTGAACCCAGCGCTTCGCGGTTTTGTGCCTGGTCGGCATTAATTGATGTTGCAGCAAAAGCGCCAAACGACAGCATCGAGAGCAGGCTTGCGGTCACTAAAGTTGATTTCATGTTCATCATATTCACCTCGTCGTATTCTTTTATTGGGGTCTGTATTTCGTGACCCCCATCACAAAATCAAGTATACACTAGTAACCTATAAAATTAATACTACGCTAATTATTATCTATGCATCTTTTTGATAATAGGAACATTTGATATGACTTAAAGTTATTAAAATGAGTCTATTATTGCTGGTTTTTTGTTTAATATAAGTAAAAACAATGAGATGTCGTAATTTGACTTTTTGTGCGCTTCATCACGTATCTGGTTGATGAGAAGGCTGTTTAGGCTCGGGGAACGTGTTTGGAATGTGAATGGCTGAAGATTGAGGGTAATGGAAGAATGGTTTTGAGGATGTTGTCCCCGCTGTGTAATGACAACGGGAACGCGATAGCAATGCTTACAGCTCTTGCTCGAACAGCACCAGAATCGCTTCATACAATTCTTTTACCGTGAAGTCTTTCGCAGGGGTAGTAAAGATGGTGTCATCTCCGGCAATAGTGCCCAAAATACCTTCTGCTTTACCTAAAGAATCGAGTAAACGCGCAATTAATTGTGCCGCACCAGGGCTTGTGTGGATAACCACTACCGCATCGTTGTAATCAATATCCAGTACCAGATTTTTCAGCGGGCTGGAGGTCGTTGGCACGCCAAGTTCGGCAGGCAAGCAGTACACCATCTCCATTTTGGCATTGCGAGTACGCACCGCACCAAACTTGGTCAGCATACGAGAGACTTTGGACTGGTTGATGTTTTCGAAGCCGTCGTTTTGCAAAGCATGGACAATCTCGCCCTGAGAACTGAATTTCTCTTCTTTCAATAATGATTTGAATGCTTTGACTAATTCTTCTTGTTTTGAGGAAATACGCATATGTCACCCATATTCAGGTCAACGAAGATAACATTACTATGCATTTAAATGAATTTTTATGCAAATGATTGGCTGGGTGAAAGCCTGAAATAATGTTATGAAAGAGGCGGATATTATCAAATTTTGTTATCGAGAAACATACCTTCGTCACGACTCGAAAATAAGTTGGTAAGTAAACTAAATGTTATCAAAATGATGTTGTTTTGCTGCGCGGCGAGGGGTAATGTAACCGCCGTTGATGTGACAACATCAGGTTGTGACCGGACGCTTTGGCGTCGTTTCCACCCAGCGAGTAAATGCAGCAGTAACGTTTCAGGATTGCTCAACGTCGCATTCCTAAAGCGGGAAGATTGTAATTACCTCTTCTCTGGATTATGGTCGCCACCGCATGGAGTTACGGCACCTATTTGCTAATCATAATAAGGAGTTTAGGATGAAAGTTGCAGTCCTCGGCGCAGCAGGCGGTATTGGCCAGGCGCTTGCCCTTCTACTCAAGACCCAACTGCCTTCAGGTTCAGAACTCTCTCTGTACGATATTGCACCGGTAACCCCAGGTGTTGCAGTCGATCTGAGTCATATCCCTACTGATGTGAAAATCAAAGGTTTCTGCGGTGAAGACGCGACACCTGCACTGGTTGGTGCGGATGTGGTGCTGATCTCTGCTGGTGTAGCACGTAAACCAGGTATGGATCGTTCAGACCTGTTTAACGTCAACGCGGGAATCGTGAAAAATCTGGTGCAACAGATTGCTATAACTTGCCCGAAAGCCTGTATTGGTATCATCACAAACCCAGTGAATACCACCGTTGCTATCGCTGCGGAAGTGCTGAAAAAAGCAGGTGTATACGACAAAAACAAACTGTTTGGCGTGACCACGCTGGACATCATCCGCTCCAACACCTTTGTTGCGGAACTGAAAGGTAAACAGCCGACTGATATCGAAGTCCCTGTGATTGGCGGCCACTCCGGTGTGACCATTCTGCCACTGCTGTCTCAGATCCCGGGTGTTAGCTTTACCGAGCAAGAAATTGCTGACCTGACTCAGCGTATCCAGAATGCGGGTACTGAAGTGGTAGAAGCTAAAGCGGGTGGCGGGTCTGCAACGCTGTCAATGGGCCAGGCTGCTGCACGCTTTGGTCTGTCACTGGTTCGCGCGCTGCAAGGCGAAAGCAATGTCGTTGAATGTGCTTATGTTGAAGGGAATGGCGAGCACGCTCGTTTCTTCTCTCAGCCATTGCTGCTGGGTAAAAACGGCATCGCAGAGCACAAATCTTACGGCAAACTGAGTGCTTTTGAGCACCAGGCGCTGGAAGGGATGCTGGATACCCTGAAGAAAGATATTATCCTTGGCGAAGAGTTTGTGAACAAATAAACCCTGAGCTTAAGAGATAAAAAAAACCGGAATGAGTATTCCGGTTTTTTTTCGCCTGGGGTTTATCAGTTTGTGGCGGGATATTCCTGAATAGTCACTTGCAGCGTCAGCTTCTTCTCATCACGCATGACTTCAACTGGAATAACAGAACCTGGTCGAATCTCCGCAACCTGGTCCATGGTGCCCAAAGCCGATATTGCGGTTTTGTGGTTCACCGAGATAATCACGTCGTTAACCAACAGGCCTGCTTTTGCCGCTGGGCCGTCAGGGGTCACTTCGTTGACAATGATCCCTTGAATTTGATCAATACCGGTTGCCGGGCCATGTAAAGGCGTAATCTCACGACCGCCAATCCCAATGTAACCACGAATCACACGTCCATCACGGATAAGCTTATCCATGATTTTGGTGGAGAGCTGTGTGGGAATAGCAAAGCCGATACCCTCAGGCGTTTCACCATCGTTACTTTTATCAAACGAGAGGGTGTTGATACCCATGAGTTCGCCCAACGAGTTAACCAATGCGCCGCCGGAGTTGCCATGGTTGATTGAGGCATCCGTTTGCAAGAAAGACTGGCGACCAGACGGGCTCAAGCCGATACGACCGGTGGCACTGATTATCCCCTGAGTAATAGTTTGCCCGAGGTTATACGGGTTCCCTATCGCCATCACGACATCACCAATATGTGGCACACGCTTATTATTAATAGGGATGACCGGCAGGCTGGTGGCATTAATTTTCAGTACGGCCAAATCGGTCAGGCTATCAGACCCCACGAGCAATGCTTCAAAAACACGACCATCTTGCAGAGCAACGATAATTTGCTCGGCATCATTAATGACGTGTTTGTTGGTAATAATGTAACCGCGCTCATCCATGATGACACCGGAACCGAGAGTGCGAATTTCTAACTGGTTCTGGGTATTGCTGCCGGCACTGCGGTTATAAACATTTACCACAGAAGGCGCAGCACGGCGCACCGCCGAGTTATAGCTCTGCGGAGTTTCATCGGCACTGTCAAAACTCGAGGGTGCTAAGGGGATGATTTTCTGGCGAAGCGTTGGCAAAGCTCCCAACAACAAACCCGCCACAATCAGGCCAATTACCACCGAACGTAATATCTTCAGAAACATGTAGTTGAGTTAGTCAATAATAAACCGGAAGCAGGATAGCATGAGTTAATCGGACATCGTACCGCGATGTCCGATTACTGAGCGGATTAGCGCACTAACAGATAGATACTCTCTTCACCGCGCGCGACATGCAGTGCAATCACATCTGGTTTACTTTCCAGCACCTTACGCATTTCAGCAATACTTGTGACTGGCGCACGGTTTACACCAATGATGAAATCATCTTTGTGCAACCCGGCTTGTGCGGCTGGTGTGCCCTTTTCAACGCTATCCAGCTTGACGCCTTTAGTCCCATTTTTTAACTGACCGTCGCTCAACGTTGCACCTTGCAAAGCAGGCATGATCAATTCTGCATTGGCAGAGGACGCGGTACTTTTATCCAGCGTAACGCTCACTTCCAACGGTTTCCCGTCACGCAGTAAGCCAAGTTTCACCACTGTCTCAGGTTCCGTTGTGGCGATTTTTGCGCGAAGTTCCGCAAAACTCCCGATGGTTTTACCGTTCAGGCTGGTAATCACATCACCGGCTTTTATGCCGGCTTTAGCCGAACCCGATTGAGGTAATACTTCACTGACGAATGCACCGCGTTGAGTGGTGAGATTAAATGCTTTGGCAATATCAGCACTCATTTCGGTGCCCTTAATACCCAGCAAACCGCGCTTAATCTCGCCAAACTCCATCAATTGTTTTGCCAGTGTTTGCGCCATATTACTCGGGATAGCAAAGCCGATACCGACGCTGCCGCCGCTTGGCGCGAGGATTGCGGTGTTAATGCCGATAAGCTCGCCGTTAAGATTCAGCAGTGCGCCACCGGAGTTACCCCGGTTTATGGAGGCATCTGTCTGGATAAAGTTTTCCAGACCTTCGAGGTTTAGACCGCTGCGACCTAGTGCAGAAACAATCCCCGAAGTCGCTGTTTGCCCAAGACCGAATGGATTACCGACGGCTACTGCAAAATCACCCACTCGCAGTTTGTCTGAATCCGCCACCGCGATTTGTGTCAGGCCAGTCGCATTCTGGATTTGTACCAGTGCAATATCACTTTGATCATCGCCGCCAATCAATTTGGCATCAAACTCGCGTCCATCATTGAGCAGTATGCTGATTTTTTCGGCGCGATTGATGACGTGATTATTGGTCAGCACGTAACCTTTCTCAGCGTTAATGATGACGCCAGAACCCAAGCCTTCAAAAGGTTGAGCTTCAGAAGGTGGCATGTCGTCGCCAAAAAACTTTTTAAATTCTTCTGGGACTTTCTGGGTTGGGGCTGCGGCAGTTCCTTCAACCTGGACACTGACCACTGCGGGTAATACTTTTTCCAGCATTGGCGCAAGACTGGGCAACGCCGGCTGGCCCGGAATTTGCGCAGGCAACGACGCATTTACCTGCGATGTAACACCGAACGTTAGTCCGACACTTAGCGCTAAGGCACTCAATAACAGTGTTTGTTTCTTCATTGATGGCTTGCTCTCGTGACCTGGAAAAGGAAAACCCGACCTGCACCCGAAATCTAAACGGGATGACACTCTGATGTTATTGAAATATCAGCCGGGTAACAATATTGTTATAGAGTGAAGAGTTACTCGTAAATGATAGCTGCGCTGGAGAGAGATTTGGGGCACGAAAGCCGTACCCCTGAAAAAAAATTTTACAGTTGTGATTAATCGCGTTTTGCACGCTCGGTACGCAGCAAACCAGATGCACCGTCAGAGTAGTCACGCGGCATTTGAACCGGAGCCTGATCGTTGCTGGCTTCTGATTCAGCGAGGCGGTTACGGAACGGGTTCGCTTCGGCTGACATTTCAGGCAACAGGCTGCTAGAGCTTTTCGCCATATGTTGATAAAGCTGGCGATAATCATGAGCCATGTTATCCAGCAACTCTGCGCTACGGGCAAAATGA
>NZ_DATERI010000011.1:0-8670 GCF_035271705.1 Buttiauxella sp. | reverse complement strand
GTTATCGATATACAACACATCGGGCATCACCTGAATTTCAGGATACCGTAGTTGCAGCTTTTCGGTGTAACGCCAGTGCGTTGAGGCCTGTAATCCATTAAGCAAACCGCTGGCTGCCAGCACAAACACGCCAGAGCAAATCGACATAATCCGCGCGCCGCGCAAATGTGCCGCGCGTAATGCCTCGCATAATTCATCTGGAACGGGTTCGTCGGCACCGCGCCAGCCAGGCACAATAATCGTTCCGGCTTCCTCCAGCAGAGATAGGCCGCCGTCCACCGCCAGCCGAATGCCTCCCGTCGCCCTAAGTTCGCCAGGTTCGATTCCCGCCACCGCAAATCGATACCAGTTTTCGCCCATTTCCGGGCGTGGCAGGCCAAAGACTTCTACCGCCACGCCAAATTCAAAGGTGCACAGGCCGTCATAGGCCAGCGCGACAACAAGAGGGTTTTGCAAAGGTCTATCCTGAACGATTGTCATGATCTTCACGTTATCTGTCATTTCTGCCACACGTCAAGTCACACGCTGCACTCTATAGTGATAACTTACTACTATTGATTAACCGTCATGAGGCGTCGCTATGAGTTATGTTACTGATTTCCCCGCTGCTAGCCCTGAAATTGCCGCCGCGCATTTTTTCCAGCGTCTGTGTCTCGAAACTGACTGCGACGATGTCCATAGTGCAATAACAGAACAAGATATGGACTTTGTGCTGCTGCATGTTGTGGGTTCTCCAGAGACTTTTGCTCATCGCCATATTCCTGGTGCGCTTCATTTACCGCATCGGGAAATATCGGCGGAACGCATGGCGCAGTGGCCAGCCGATACGCTGTTTGTCGTGTATTGCGCCGGGCCACATTGCAACGGTGCCGACCGTGCGGCGTTAAAACTGGCGCGTTTGGGTCGGCCAGTGAAAGTGATGATTGGTGGGATTACCGGGTGGGCAGATGAAGGATTTAGCTTCGCCTGAGGCAGGAATTTGCTATCCGCGAAGCGCTAAGTGAGTGTAATCTTGCCATCACTTTTGTCATGTCTAAAGGAAGTAACAATGTCGATTTACAGCGAAACCAATGCGCAGTTCATCCACGGCTTAACCAATTTGTCTGCCATCCTTGAGAAAGCCGCCACATGGGCCAAAGAGAACGACAAAACAGAAGAGAGCCTGCTTACGGCAGCGCTTGCGGCAGACATGTATCCGCTGGTGCGTCAGGTGCAAATCACCACCGATATGGCAAAACGTGCCGTTGCACGCCTGGCAAACGTTGATGCGCCGGTCATGGAAGATAATGAAACCACTATCGCGCAGCTTCAGGCGCGTATCAAAGCCACCACCGTGTTCATGCAAGGGATTAGCGACACACAGCTCGATGGCGACGACGAGCGCCCAATCGTCGTGATGGCACGTGACCACGAACTGCGTTTCACCGCGCGCAGCTACGTCTACAAGTTTGCCACACCGAACTTCTATTTCCACTTCACCACTGCCTACGACATTTTGCGTCAGGCTGGAGTGCCGTTAGGGAAGCGCGATTTCGTCGGCCCATTCTGATACTCGTCATACTTCGAGCGACTGATGCGTTGACTGCACCCGTGCGCCCCAGTCACATAGTTATCTATGTTCCTGGGGACTTACGGCCTGGTCGCCTTTCCGTCACTCGAATTATTTAGAGTATCAATAGCGCTGATTAACTGAGGCGATAATAGCGGTTCGGGCGTAACTTCTCGGGCAACTGCTCACTCTCATCCATATCGTGTAAATCCCGCTCAATGGAGTTGCAAATGGCATCCAGCGGCAGGTCATTGTCTTCCGTACCAAACGGCTCTTCCAGTTCTTCTGCCAGGGTGTCGAGGGAAATAAAGGTATACGAAATAAACACCGACAAGAATGGCGTCATGTAGTGCAGGTCGGTCACCAGCGCAAACGGCAACATGATGCAAAAAAGATAAACGGTACGATGCAAAATCAGCGTGTAGGCGAACGGTATTGGCGTGTTGGCAATGCGCTCACAGCCTCCGGCAACCGCCGAAAGATCGTTAAGATGATGATTCAAGCTGCTCCACACCACGTCGGAAATCAGGCCTTGCTTGCGCTTATCGGCAAGCCAATCCCCCATCAGCTGCAATATACGATTACAAGGTGCGTGGCTTTGTAGCACCCATTGTAAGTCATCGCAGGCCAGGTGTTTTTTCAGCGTTTTTTCTACCGGGCGCTGACGTAATGCCAGCCGTAGAGCATGACAGAACGCAACCTGCAAATTGACCAACGCTTTTATCTGAGCGTCATCGTCGCCCAGTAAACTTTTTGTCTCGCGCAAGAATGAACGCTGGGTAATTGCCAGTTGCCCCCACAAGGTGCGTGCTTCGTTAAAGCGGGCATAACAGACACTATTTCGGAAACCCAAAAATATCGCTATAGCCACGCCAAGAATACTGAAGGGCGCGATGGTGAGTTTTATGCCGAGCGTTTCATACCATGGCAGAAAGAAAATCACGCTAATCGAGAGCGCGACATTGAGCAGCAGGCGTGAATAGATTTTTTGTAGAACCGAACCATGCCAGACAAATAAGCGGATTAACCAATGTTGATGCGGACGAACAATCATAGTAGGGAGGCTCAAAAACAGGACGGGGTATTTAACGGCAAACCATGACGCAGATCAACTTACACTTCACATCGTTTTAACAACATGAATTATTTTCAATAACCATGAAAGAACTTCGTTTGTCCTCATGTCCGGTATCTGCCATTCTTAATTTCATTGTAGCCGTCCAGATGGCTAAATATTCAAATAATGAATTATCACCTTGCTAAATCAGTTAGCAGGGTCTGCGGAGAAATCACATGCCACACTCTTTGCCACATCGCGCGCCATTCCGTGCCGATATTGTCGGTAGCTTCTTACGCCCAGCCACCATCAAAAATGCACGTCTGGCGTTTGCCGCCGGTGAGATAGACGCCAGCCAGTTACGCAAAGTTGAGGACGACGCCATCCGTGCATCGGTTGAACAGCAATGCGCCTGTGGCCTGCATGTGGTGACTGATGGTGAGTTCCGCCGCGCCTGGTGGCACTTTGATTTTTTTGATGGACTGGAAGGTGTAGAACGTTACGAATCCACGCAGGGTATTCAGTTCAACGGTGTGCAGACCAAAGCGCACAGCGTGCGGGTCGTCGGTAAACTGGGTTTTGGCTCGCACCCAATGCTGGACGATTTCCGCTATCTGAAAAGCATCAGTGGTAGCGCTGTACCAAAGATGACCATTCCAAGCCCGAGTGTGTTGCACTTCCGTGGTGGTCGCAATGCTATCGACAGCACGGTATACCCTGATTTGAAAGACTATTTTGACGATCTTGCTACCACCTGGCGTGATGCGATTCAGGCGTTTTATGCGGCGGGTTGTCGCTATCTGCAACTGGATGACACCGTGTGGGCCTATTTATGTTCGGACGCCCAGCGTAAAGAGATCCGCGAACGTGGCGATGACCCGGACCAACTTGCCCAAATTTATGCGCAAGTGCTGAACAAAGCGCTGGAAGGCAAACCGGATGATTTGATAATCGGCCTGCATGTTTGCCGTGGCAATTTCCGCTCAACGTGGATTTCAGAAGGGGGATATGAGCCGGTTGCAGAAGTGCTGTTTGGTACGGTTAACGTCGATGCCTTCTTCCTCGAGTATGACAACGATCGATCGGGCGATTTCGCACCATTACGCTTTGTGCGCCCCGGCCATCAACAGGTGGTGCTGGGATTAATTACCACCAAAAATGGCGATTTGGAGAACCCACAGCTGATTGAGGAGCGAATTAAAGAAGCGGCGAAATTTGTCGACATCAACCAAATCTGCCTGAGCCCACAGTGTGGTTTTGCTTCAACAGAAGAGGGCAATAGCCTGACGACTGAACAGCAGTGGGACAAAGTGCGTCTGGTGACAGAGCTTGCTGAGAAAGTGTGGTAGAGGGCTAATGCATTAAAATTGTAGGGTGGATGAGCGTAAGCGACATCCACCCTTGTTACAGCGACTACGTGAGTATTACGCGAGCTTAAATACGGCCACAGTTTCGTTGAGTACCTGCGACTGCTCTTTAAGCGACATTGCTGCAGCAGAAGCTTGTTCCACCAACGCGGCGTTCTGCTGTGTCACCACATCCATTTGCACCACGGCCTGGTTGATTTGCTCAATACCACGGCTCTGCTCACCGGTAGACACCGCAATCTCTTCCATCAATGTGGTCACCTGTTTAACCGAGCTGGAAATTCGCTCCATGCTTTCGCCAGCACTGTTCACCAGCTTGCTGCCAATGTTCACCTGTTCGGCAGAAACCTCAATCAACTCTTTGATCTCTTTCGCGGCGACCGACGAACGTTGCGCCAGGTTGCGCACTTCGCTTGCGACCACGGCAAATCCACGTCCTTGTTCCCCTGCACGGGCGGCTTCTACCGCCGCATTCAGCGCCAGAATATTGGTCTGGAAAGCGATGTCTTCAATGATGCTAATAATGTTGTCAATTTTGCTTGAGCTGGATTGAATATTACTCATTGAATCAATGACTTTAATGGTGATTTCATTACCGTCATTGGCCGCAATTAACATACCGCTCGCCAGTTTACTCGCCTGATGAGAATGGTCAGAGGTCAGTTTCACCGTCACGGTGAGCTGTTCCATGCTGGCCGCTGTTTCACCCAGCGATGACGCCTGTTCTTCGGTTCGGGCAGAAAGGTCGGTATTCCCGGCGGCTATCTCATCAGAAGCGTAAGCCACAGACTGGCTCGACTCGCGGACCTGGCCAATAATGCCTGCCAGCGAAACGCGCATTTGCTCCAGCTCGCGCATCATCGCACCAATTTCATCTTTGGCGGTGGCGACAATCGGCGTATGTAACATACCGTTTGCGATTTCTGTGCAATGCAATCTCGCTTTATCCAACTCATTCAACACACGTTTTTTCAACAGCAAGAATGCCGAGCCAAGAATAACGGCGAAGAACAGGGCGAAAATAGCAATACTCATCAGACTTTGTTTGAAACTGGCCTGCGAATCCTGGTTCAGTTGCTGTGCGTGTTGTTGACGAAACGCCAGCAGTTTGTCCAGCGTAATCTCAAACTGACGATCCAGTTGTGGCAGAGTAGAGGTTATCAGGGTGCTGGCACGCGTGGTGTCGTTGGCTTTAACGGCATCCAGCAATGGCTGCAAGCCGTGCTCGCGATAGTCCACTAAAGCGTTTTGATAAGCATCGCTCAGCTCCTGTTCACCGGGTTGCTTCGGTGCTTCAAGATAAGACTGAAACGAAGCGTTGACTTTACCCAACGCGGCTTGTGCGGCAGCGTACGCCGTTTGTCCTTGCTCGTTTAGCCCTTGCTTTTGCTCCTCTAACGCTTCAACGGCGCGAACACGCATGGTTCGGCTGTGGTTAATAGGGTCGATGACCGATAACACCACGTTGATCTCACGGTTTACGTTATCCAGAGATTGATTGCTGCGGGTTAATGACCAGATGTTTGACGCAGTACTAACCAGAAAAATAATCAGTAATGTGCTGAAAACTAAAATCGAAAAACGTCTGACTGACATGCGATACCCTTATGATGTTTGAAAAATTATCTGACTTGTTTCATCCAGTAGAAGGGTTATCGGCAGGGTGAGCGGGATATTTAGTGAGGGAAATAATCACATCAGAAATAGTCATATTTGTGTCATAAAGCTCATTTATACCTTGTTGACCCCAACGACGGATGCGAACACCATGAAATTAAAACCTTTTGCGTTACTACTGACCACTTTATTACCCTTGGCAAGTCAGGCGGCAGAGCCGCATGTTGATCGTTACGTTGTCACATTTCCTCAAAGCAACCATGTTGAATATCAGGGAGCGTATGCCGCGAACTTCCCTGATGGCTTGCCGGTTGGCGTGGGCTCAGGTTTACAGTTTGTTGGCAAAGAGGGAGAAACGCTGGTTTTCGCAACCGTAACCGATCGTGGCCCGAATGCTGACTCGCCAAAATCCGGCAAAAAAGAGTCGAAGATTTTTGCCAATCCAAAATATACCCCGTTGATGATGACCATCCGCGTAGCCGATGGCAAAGCGCTGGCGACTGATGCCCATGCGCTGCATGACGAAAATGGCCCAATCAGTGGTTTGCCACTGCCGGAAGGATTGATTGGCGCGACCAATGAAATTGCGCTGAGTGATTCCTTGCAGCAATTGTCGAGCGACAAGCGCGGGCTGGATACCGAAGGAATTACGCCAGATGGTCAAGGCGGTTACTGGTTGTGCGACGAATATGGCCCATTCATTATGAATATCGACAGCAACGGTAAAATCCTCAAAAAATACGGTCCGCAGGTAGAACAAGGCGAGCAGGGTGTGGCGGGCGGTTTGCCGAATATCCTCAAATGGCGCCAGGCCAACCGTGGTTTTGAAGGTATTACACGGATGCCGGATGGACGCATTATTGCTGCGGTACAAAGCACGCTGGATATCGACGGCAAAAGTAAAAACAGTGCACAGTTTACCCGCCTCGTGAGCTTCAACCCACAAACGGGCAAAACCGAGATGTATGGCTACCCGATTGATGTCGATGTCTACAAGAAAGCCAAAGACGCCAAGATTGGCGATATTGTTGCGTTGGACGATAACCGTCTGCTGGTCATCGAACAGGGCGGCGATAAAAACAAAGTGATGCGCAATCTGGTTTATGTGGTCGATCTTAGTCAGGCCAGTGAGCTGAGCACCTTCGATAAAGAAAAGGCCCCTGAATTTGACGACGCGGCGCAACTCAAAGCCCGTGGCATCAAACTGGCTGAGAAAAAAGAGGTGGTTGATCTGCGCAAACTGGGTTGGCAGCAAGAGAAAGCTGAAGGAATGACGCTGATTGATAACCAAACTATTGCTGTTATTAATGACAACGATTTCGGTCTGCAAGCGGTGCTGGAAAACCCGGATGCCGACGCTAAAAAAGCCGATGATTATGAAGTGGATGGCAAAGGCCATTTGACACGTGACGGGCGCGAAGTGGCGACGAAAATCGCCTTAAAACCGCTGGAGAAACCCGAGTCGCAAAACGAGCTGTGGGTGATTAAGCTGCCGGAAGCTTTGAAGTAATCAATAGCAATATTTAGGGTGGATTAGCGTGAGCGACATCCACCCTTTTGCAGTGACTTGTTCAACAAATTAATGTCAAAAACTCATCGCCAGCCCTACACCATAACCATTGGTGTTATGACCAAACATATAACGTGCTACTAGCCGTGTGCGAGAGATGAAAACATCATAATCACTGCTATCGAGTTCAAACCCGAGCCCCATTGATGACAGGCTATTAAACCCGAGTTGCCCGCGTTGCTCCCCCAGATATTCCGTATGCGCCCCTTCCATAACATAACGTACTGGCTTGTTAAGCAACGTCCAGTCAGAAATGGGTGCGCGACGGCGTAGGTAAACACCCAGATTTTGCGTATTAGCCTCACCACTGACGGCTTCTGAAGTGTTGCCGAAACTGTTCAGGGTCATATCGGAGTAGCGCAACTCAATATCAATGTCTTGAGGTTTTGAGAACAATTCATAATCGATCATCAGCGAGCCGCCCAGCCCATAAGCATTGAGCTGCCCACCGTTCAGAAAATCAAATTCTTTATTGGTGCGCCTCTTGATGACATTTGAACCAATACGCAAATCACTGGCCATGGTTCCCAGCATGAAATTGGCGATAGGGCGCAATACCAGTTTACCGCCCCATCTATCGGTATAGAGGTGAAAGTCCCAACCAATACCCCCCGTGGCGGTAAGACTGTTCCATTTGGCAGGGATTTTGCGACTCTGAGTACCGTCAGACAGAACAAATTGCGGATCGTAACGGCTGTAGCCCATCGTCCCTTCAAGATAGATAGGGACTTCCTGGCTAATGGTTGCACCACCGCCGAACTGCGTAATGGAAAGCTCTTGTGATTCACTACTGCCATTATCGATATTCAGGTCGCTGGCGGTGACGTCTGGCCAGACGGTGTAACTCATCAGCGCGAGCACCGCGTCAGCATGCTTTTTAGGGCGATTTGTATCTATAGCAAAACTCGCCGGGCTAACCAGTAATAACCCAACGAACAGAACGGAAGTGCGGGGGAACGGTACAATCATGTGGCTTCCAGTTACCTCACTCATCAAGTAGTTGAATATATGGTGATGCTAACCATTTTAGAAGTGATCTTTTTATTAAGTGTTGAATACTGAGCTGAATTAGACCCTACACCGATCCTCGCACCACCCATTTCCAGTCAAGGATCTCATTGACGGTTGCACCGCAGGGGTGTCATTCAGGACCCGCGGTGTTTACGGCGGTTATCAGCCGTGGATTGACCGCGCAGGGCGTTTTCGCTCGTTGGGCGATGGGCAGATTAATTTCAAGGGGATCTTTAGCAAACTCGCGCAATATGACTACTCAGGATGGGCTACGCTTGAATGGGAATGTTGCCTGAAAGCAGGTGATGCGGGCGCGTGCGAAGGGGCTAAATTTATCTCCGATCATATTATTCCGGTCGCCGATTATGCCTTTGACGACTTTGCGCTGCACGGTAGCGACAAAACCGCGGTGCGTCGCATGCTTGGGCTTGAGGAGTCACCATGAAACGTATCCGTTTAGGTATGGTCGGCGGCGGCGAAGGCTCGTTTATTGGCGGGG
>NZ_DATERI010000010.1:0-39307 GCF_035271705.1 Buttiauxella sp. | reverse complement strand
AGCGAGTGCCAGAGTAAGGAATCAAACGGAAAAACCTGGTATCAAATTCCCGCAGAGTCGGCATGGATACCCGCTAATGATGTGGAGAAAGTGAATCAGTTTGATCTTGAAAAACGTGGTTTTATCCGGCTGGAGCAAAATGAGGAGCCCCGGAGCTTTTTCCAGACCCCGAAAGAAGGATGGTTGCGTCAGGCGTTTGGCCGGCTGGAAAAGCTGACCCGAAGCGATGCCAGTGACACCTATTCGTCGGGTGAGGCTGAAAGCTATAAGAAGTTACTTCAGCAGATGGATATGAATCAGGATGGTTTGATAGATACCAACGAGCTGTGGCGGTACCTGCATAATCACCAGCCCGATATCCGGCATCAGGTACAACGCCTGGTGGTGAAGCATCACAGTGAATGGCTGAAGGATGGTATGACGGCGCTCTGGCAGGCGGCCCTGGATGAACAGAGAAAAAGCTACCCTGAGCTGGCATTATATAATCAGGAGTATATAAACAAGCTGGTGTGGATGAAGGAGGTGCCGGAGATCCGCAGCAGTGAAGTCCTGTGGCATATGCATCCGGTGGTGTTTTTGGATGCTCTTAACGTGAAAACCAAAATTATTCCACTTCATACAACAGGATGGAAATCATGAAAATTTTATTACAGTAGATTCACCGACAGTATCGAGGGAGTAAAACTATTTTGGTTGAATTAACAGGACACTAAACTGTCAGTCATGATGGAGGTGTTCAGTGGAACAGAAGCGACATTTTACAGTATAGTTTAAAAGTGAGGCGGCGGTGCTGGTTCTTGAACAAAATTATACCAATAACCTATGCAGCACAGGCTCTGGGTGTTAATCCGAAAACACTCAGTAAATAAATGCCTATTTCTAAATTCAAAAAAAATAAAGGAAATGTTTACTGGCCATTGGAAATTAACCGCAATCCAATTTCCTTATATCAGCGTTAAGGGCAACTGGATTTGCTGATGGCGGTAGACCGCATCGGTTGTCAACTTTGACAGGGCAATACGGTCTGATCCAATTGTTTATAAAGACTTAGCCAGCCCAAGCCGCACGGCGTAATCATTCTCGTGATTACCGTCTTCGTTGATGTAGGTTTTATCCAGTGAAACGAGTTCGATGTACGGCGTTCAGCCCTGAATAAACGGACGATAATGAGTATTGGTACTGGTAAAACAGTGACTATACTTGGAGCAACGGCATAGCCATTGCCGAGATCAAAACGCCAACGGGTTTCAATTTCCTGGGCTGCTTATGTTAAGCCTTTGTCCTCAGAATTCAGGCGATCGGTATCGCCAAAAAACGTATCATTATGATTTTGTGCTGCTTCAACAGAAGAATAAAAACCATTATCTGCCTGGTGCATCACTTTAATACGCGAATCATTAACATCTGAATTTGTATTATGCCCGAATCGTACATCAACGGCGGTAGTGGCACACCAGGCGGCATTAGATATTATTAATGAAGTCAGTAATGCTATTTTTGAATTAGAGGTATTCATAAGCATCCTGTCAAATAAATGAAAAGTTGGCAGGAAAAATTGTGATTAATTAATTACGGTGTGTTAAAGGTTTTATGATCCATTTGTTGTATAGTAATACTGGGAAATACTATACCCAAAATAATTCGAGTTGTATCACGGCGGCAAGAGAGCGAGTCCCTGGGAGCTTAGTAAACTAAGTGACCTGGGCGAGCGAGCGTAGCCAACAAAGATGCAGCTTGAAGGATGACGGGTATAAAAGAGTAAAAGCAGATAAACACTCAATGGATGCCTTTATCTGCTATTTAAAATTACTGCAACCAATAAACCGCCTCAAATGGCCGTAAGCTCATTTCGCCTGGTTTACCCGCCGCATCAGCGTAGTTCTTCATCAGCACTTCCCAATCGCCTTCGAAGACCTCTGGCATCCACCACTGATTTTCATGGCTGAGGTTTGCGGCAACAACCAGCGTTTGGCCTTGCCATTGGCGACGATAACACCACAAATACGGGTGTTCCGGCAGCAGGTCCTGATAGTTACCCCAAGTGAAGACCGGGTTTGCCTTGCGCAATTTAATCAGGCGCTGATAGGCGTAAAACACCGAATCAGGGTCATTCACTGCTGCTTTGGCATTGATGGTTTGATAGTTGTCGCACAGGTTAATCCACGGCGTGCCGATGGTGAAACCTGCGTTTTCGCCATCGTCCCACTGCATCGGCGTACGGCTGTTATCGCGAGATTTACGGGCAAGGATCGCCAACAGATTGGCGCTGTCCCGGCCCTGCGCGCGCAGCTCGGCGTACATGTTGTGGCTTTCGACATCGCGGTAATCAATGATGCGTTTGAAATGCGGATTGGTCATCCCCAACTCTTCGCCCTGATAGATGTACGGTGTGCCTTGCATGCCATGTAGCACCATCGCCAGCATTTTAGCTGCCGGAACACGCAGTTCACCGTCGTCACCAAAGCGCGACACAATGCGCGGCTGATCATGGTTACACCAGAACAGCGCATTCCATGCCACGTTATGCATTCCCTGTTGCCAGTGGCTGAAAATCGCTTTCAGCGCGATGTAATCAGGGGCTGCCAATGCCCATTTCTGCCCGTTAGGATAATCCACTTTCAGGTGATGGAAGTTGAACGTCATCGACAGTTCATTGCTGTTGAGTGCGGCATACTGCTGGCAGTTATCGAGTGTTGTGGAAGACATTTCGCCCACAGTCATCAACTCACGTGGGACAAACACATCGCGGCTGAACTCCTGCAAATACTCATGAATGCGCGGCCCGTCGGTGTAAAAACGGCGACCGTCACCCCTCTCAATATCGTTCGGGAAATCCTGGTCTTTAGAGATAAGGTTAATCACGTCGAGGCGTAGGCCATCCACGCCACGATCAGCCCAGAATTCGCAGACCTTTTTTAACTCGGTGCGCACTTGCGGATTCTCCCAGTTGAGATCCGCCTGCTCCGGTGCAAACAGGTGTAGATAATACTGGCCGCTCTCTGCGTGCCAGCGCCAGGCGTTACCGCCAAATTTAGATCGCCAGTTGTTGGGCAAAGTTTCCGGCGTACCGTCACGCCAGATGTAAAACTCGCGATAAGAACTGTCTTTGTTCAGTGACTCGTGGAACCAGGCATGCTGCGTGGAAGTATGGTTAAACACCATATCCAGAATGACGCGGATACCGCGCTCGTGGGCGCCTGCTACCAGTAAATCAAAGTCATCCAGCGTGCCGTAGGTATGATCGATTGCGCAGTAGTTCGCCACGTCATAGCCATTATCGACCTGCGGAGAGACATAAAACGGCGTCAGCCAAATGGCATCAACACCCAGCAACTTGAGATAATCAAGGCGCTTGATAACGCCGATTAAATCGCCGGTTCCATTCCCGGTCGTGTCCTGGAAACTCTTCGGGTAAATCTGGTAGATGACGCCATGCTGCCACCAGGGAGTTGTGTTCATAAATCATTCCTAAATGCCCGTCATACTTCGAGTTGCCGCGGTGTTGGCGGCACTCGCTCACCCCAGTCACTGACTTTAGTCAGCTCCTGGGGATGAGCTCTTTTGTCGCCTGGCTGCAACTCGAATTATTTAGGGCATGTGTTGAAAACAAAATCATAAAAAACTAAATCATAAAAAACTAAACCACCAACAACGATCCCTGACGGTATTTGCGCTTATACATGACGCTAGTCAGTACCATCGGCACTATCACGGCTATCAGAATCGCGAGGGAATAAACTTCCCAGTAACGCGGTTGAATGGACAAAATGCCCGGTAAGCCGCCAACGCCAATACCGTTCGCCATCACGCCGCTCAAACCACATAGCAAGCCAGCCAGACCCGAGCCGATCATCGCGCACAGCATCGGGAAACGGTATTTCAGGTTGATGCCGTACATCGCCGGCTCGGTCACGCCGAGATAGGCAGAAATCGCCGCCGGAACTGAAATCTCACGCTCGTTATGCTTACGGCTACAAATAATGATGCCAAGAACCGCTGATGCCTGAGCAATGTTAGACAGTGCAATCAGTGGCCAAACAGGCGTTCCGCCCATGCTCTGAATCATCTGCATATCGATGGCGAGCGTCGTCTGATGCACACCGGTAATCACCAGCGGTGCGTACAGGAAGCCAAACAGTGCGGCACCAATCGGGGCAAAGCTACCGGTCATCAAGTGGCGAACCGCAAAGGCCACCCCGTCACCAATCCAGCGGCCAAATGGGCCGATAAACGCATGTGCCAGGAATACCGCCAGAATCAATGAACAGACAGGCACTACTACAAGATAGAGGTAATTTGGCACGATGCGTTTCAGACGCGTCTCAATAATGCCCAGAGCCAGGCCCGCCAACAACGCAGGGATCACCTGTGCCTGGTAGCCCACTTTCTCGATGGTAAACAGGCCAAAGTTCCACACTTCAGGAATTTTGCTACCCAATTCATAAGCATTCATCAGCTGCGGTGATACCAGCGTGACGCCAAGGACTATCCCAAGGATAGGTGTCCCGCCGACTTTTCGCACAGCTGACCAGCAAATACCGACTGGCAAATAGAAGAATATCGCCTCGCCAATCAGCCATAAGAAGTCATAAATCGATTGCAGCGACGGGTACATTTTCGCAAGCGTAAGCCCGTTGCTCATTGGCAAGTCGCCGATCACATTACGGAAACCTAAGATCAAACCGCCGCTGATTAATGCGGGTAGCAGAGGGAAGAAGATCTCGGCAAAGTGGGAGATCAAACGCTCATGCCATTTCATATTCTGGCGTGCGGCGAGCTTCGCTTGTTCTTTGTCTGAATTACTGTGGCCGCTGGTGGCGATCAACGCCTGATAGTAATCACCCACCTCTGGGCCAATCACCACCTGGAACTGCCCGGCGTTGGTAAAGCAGCCTTTCACCATCGGTAATTCTTCAATATCTTTTGGTGATGCAGCGACTGGGTTGTTCAATACAAAACGCAAGCGTGTAATACAGTGACTCACGGTTGCGATATTCGCACGTCCACCGACCAGCTCTATCAGCTTGTCTATATTCTGTTGTTCCACTTTGGCCATTATGATGTCCCGAGGTAGTGAGGTATTTCTGCCAGCAAGGTTATCTTTTATTCTTTTTCTCTAAAATGGGAACGTTCCCGAAACGCAGCGACGATCACAATAAACCGTAAATGAGGGGGAGGTTACTGCAATGATCCCGGGATAACGATCTGGCGTAGATCGCAGGTTTGTGTGATCTGGCCGATCAACTGCCTGGCGGCCTGACGACCGGCTTCAGCGTAGCCAGGATCAACGGTGATTATCTCTGGATGGAGGAATTTCATCAGCGGTGTGCTGCCGACGCTCGCCAATTGCAGGCTGGTACGTTGATGTTCTTGCAGATATTTACTGGCACCCAAAGCGAGGGTATCGGTGGCACACACCAGAGCGGTAGTTTCGGAAGTCAGCACTTCTTCAACATGATCATAGCCTTGCTTCATGGCCAGGCCTGGCAGTGCAAAGTTAGCTGTCAGTTGGTGGGTTGCACAGAAAGCAAGATAGGCCTGATGGCGGCGGTAACCCGTGGTGACATCGCTATGGGGAACACCGAGGAAACTAATCTGCCGGTGGCCTTGCCCATAAAGGTGCGACATCAGGATATTGATTGCTCCTTCATCGTCATAACTCACGGAAGCAAACCCTTTGGCATCTCTGGCCATCAGAACGAGCATTGACTGCCACGGCTGCAAAACTTTCTCGGTAATGCCGGTGAAACCAAACAAAATCACGCCGTCGATATGACGACGCTGCAATACACCCAAATGCTCTTCAACCAGTTTTGGTGAAAACTGACTTTCCATCATGATCGGGTCATAGCCTTGCTCATAGAGCGATGGCAGCATGGTTTGTACCGCGAGGTTTTCCGAAAGCGAGTCCAGACGCGTCACAATAATGGCGACCACTTTATCGCTCTGGCCACGCATGGCGCGTGCCGAACGCGAAGGGGAGAAACCTTCTTGCTGCATCACCGCTTCCACGCGCTCACGGGTGCGAGCACTGACCCCGCTTTCATTATTCAGAACTCGCGAGACAGTGGATTTACCCACGCCGCTTAAACGCGCGATGTCTTTGATGGTGAGACGGTTTTGCATTGTTCTTGTTCTTCCCAACAATCGTTTTTTTATAGAGTAGAGTTTGCCAACCATACCACAATGGAAAATATCAACGATATCCCTGGCGATCAGGCTTCTATAGCCGCCGTTACGGCTGGCAGAAATCTTAATTCTGGCGAGATGTGATCTGCATCTCGTCGCTGTGTTGCTGAATATTTCTACACGTGTTACCAGATAGTTTTTGCGTTTCAGCCCGTCATTGTGAAAGGAATTTTCATGTTCAAATCAATACCTTTATGCCTGTTGGCTGGTTGTATCGCTGCAACTTGCCAGGCTTGGGCTGCTCCTGCAGGTGATCTACCATTAATGCCATGGCCACAGCAAGTTGAGCGTCCATCAGCCGAAGGGATGTTGGTTCTCGACAACACACTCTCTATTAAAATAACGGGCGATAAACTACCAGGTGCTACCGAGCGCTGGCGGCAGAGAATTTCCCAACAGACTGGCTGGCAACTGCAACCGGCACTGGCCAACCCTGCAAAACCCACGATAGATATCCAAATCAAAAAAGCCGTCGCCCCATTACCTAACCTTGGCAGCGACGAAAGCTACGAAATAAGCGTCACCTCAGATGGGGTAAAACTCACGGCGAACACGCGTTTTGGTGCCATGCGCGGCATGGAAACAGTATTACAGCTGATCCAGAACGGTCCTGAAAACACGACCATTCCATATGTTGCCATCAAAGATCAGCCACGTTTCCCATGGCGCGGATTGTTAGTCGACTCAGCGCGTCATTTCATGCCAGTCAAAGATATTCTGCGCCAGTTAGACGGGATGGCCGCCGCCAAAATGAACGTTTTTCACTGGCATTTGACTGACGATCAAGGCTGGCGCTTTGCTTCCACCGCTTATCCAAAATTGCAGCTACTGGCCAGTGACGGTGATTTTTATACCCAGGCGCAGATGAAAGAAGTGGTGCGCTACGCGACATCGCTCGGCATTCGTGTGGTGCCTGAGATGGACCTGCCTGGCCACGCTTCGGCCATTGCCGTGGCTTATCCAGAATTGATGAGTGTGCCAGGGTCGTATCAAATGGAGCGGCATTGGGGTGTGTTAAAACCGCTGCTTAACCCGACCAACGAAGCTGCCTATAAGTTTGTTGATACGCTGATTGATGAGCTGACCGCTATTTTCCCAGACAGCTATTTACACATCGGTGGCGATGAAGTCGATGACTCGCAATGGAAAGCGTCGCCAGCCATTCAGGCGTTTATGCAGCAGCATAATCTGGCTGATACCCACGCTTTACAGACTTACTTCAACCAGCGGCTGGAAAAGATCCTCGAAAAACATCATCGTCAAATGATGGGCTGGGATGAGATCTATCATCCGGATCTACCGAAAAATATCCTGATCCAATCCTGGCAAGGGCAGGATGCATTAGGGACGGTCGCGGCTAACGGTTATAAAGGTATCCTCTCCACCGGATTTTACGTGGATCAGCCGCAATCAACCGCATACCACTACCGCAATGAGATCCTGCCTCAAGGGTTGAATGGCATCGACAAGATGACCGATGAAGACAGTGCTCAAAGTTGGTTCTTCAGTATGCCGCGCCTGAAAGGCAGTGCGGTAGAAGGCAGTTTTACACTCGTGAACAGCAATATTGCCTGGCGCGGATTTATCGACTTTAAAGGTAAATCCCGTCGTGCGGTGCGTGATATTGAGTGGCTGAGCCCGACGCAAGTGACCTTTACCGTTGATACCTGGATGGGGGAAACGCGTCCGGTATTAACACTCGATAAAGATAAATTGAGCGGCTATTTGCTGGTGGGCAACGTGCGTTATCCGGCAACTGGCCAAAAACTAGATGATGTGCAAGACGGCATCCAACCGGTGGTGCCAACGCCTGAACAGATGGCCAATATTCTCGGTGGTGAAGCGGCACTATGGGCTGAAAACGTGATATCGCCATTGCTGGATATCAAACTGTGGCCACGTACTTTTGCGGTAGCAGAGCGTTTATGGTCGACGGAAGATGTGAAAGACATCGATAACATGTACCAGCGCTTGCAGACGATAGATGCCTGGTCAACCGTATCTGTTGGCTTGCAGCAGCACACGGCGGCTGTTCAGCAATTGACGCGCCTGGCGGGAACGCCGGACATTATGCCGTTACAAATTCTGGCTCAGGCCGTTGAACCAGCACAGTACTACACGCGTCAGCATCTGAAATTCCAGGCCGGAAATTACCATCACTTCGAACCGCTAAACCGTTTTGCGGATGCGCTGAGCGCGGAAAGCACGCAGGTACGGGCGCTGGAACTGTGGGTTGAAAAACTGGTTGCCGATCCGGAAGACGGCAACAGCGCGGTTTCTCTGCGTCATACCTTCGCGCGCTGGCAAAGCAACACGACAGATGTGCTGGAACTGATCGATGGTAATTATCAGCTCAAGGCATTAAAACCGGTGGCTGAAAATGTCGATAAACTGGCAGGCATGGGATTACGGTTAACGGATCTGGTGGCGAAACAGGGAACATTGAGTGCAGATGAATATCATGCCATCCAGAAACAGCTCGATGACGCAGCACAAACACAGGATGAAGTGGTGATTGCGGCGGTTTATCCGTTGCAGAAACTATTGCGAGCGTGTGTGAAGTAATTTGTAGGTCGTACACTTGCGTTATCCGACAAAATTTAAAGGCCGCGATGACGGCCTTTAAATTGAATCGTTAGCGGCGGATAGCAATCGCTTCGATTTCAATTTTCACATCTTTTGGCAGACGAGCAACTTCGACGCAAGAACGCGCTGGGAAAGTCGCTTTGTGCTCATTAAAGAAGGCTTCGTAGGTCGCATTTACGGTTGCGAAGTCATTTAAGTCTTTAACGAAAACAGTTGTTTTAACGATGTCGCCCACTTTCAGGCCCGCCGCTTCAACGATTGCTTGCACGTTTTCCAAAGATTGACGCGCTTGTGCCGCCACATCTTCTGGCACGCTACCCGTTTTTGGGTTAACTGGGATTTGGCCGGAAGTGATAATCATGCTGCCCAGGTCGACACCCTGAACATATGGCCCGATAGCGGCTGGTGCGTTTTCGGTGCTGATAATACGAGACATTCTTTCTCCTTAGAATAACCATATCTTTCAAGTCGCAGGGGTGTTGGCTGCGTGCTCCCACCCCAGTCACTTATTAATATAAGCTCCTGGGGATGAGATCACTTGCCGCCTACCTGCAACTCGAAATCTAAAGGTTATTAATCGTGATGAGTAGGCAAACAAAAAAGCTCCCGTCCATTATAGGGACGAGAGCTTTTGCGGCAATGATTAATCAGCTAGCACAACGTAATGTGAGAACTCCTTCTCACAATATTTGCATTTGAGATTGATGTTTTCGTCGATTTTTTTCACTGCAAATGAAGAATGAACGGGTTCACTACGGCTGATGCAGTTGGTATTTGGGCAGACCAGCACTTTATCGATGCGCGAAGGCAGGCTCGGTTTGCTCTTACCGACCACTTCATATTCATCAATACGGTTTACCGTCGCCTGCGGTGCATACAGCGCCAACTGGTTAACTTGCTCATCCGTCAGGAAGGTATTTTCGATTTTAATCAGGTCTTTACGGCCCTGTTCTTTTGAAGGTAAGTTCAGACCGATGGTGATGCGCTGGTCGGTTTCTGTTAACTGGAATAGCGTCAGTAGCTTAAAGCCCACCAGAGCAGGAATATGATCGATAACCGTACCGCGTTTAATCGCTTCAACTTGTAATTTGTTGTCGTGTGTCATCTTAATCTTCCTCTTACTCAAACCAGTTCAGGATTCAAAACTAACGCCAGCAAAGCCTGGCGGGCATAAATACCGTTTCCTGCCTGCTGGAAATACCAGGCGTGCGGCGTTTTATCGACATCTGTGGTGATTTCGTCAACGCGCGGCAGCGGGTGCAGCACCTTCATGTTTTCGCGAGCATCAACCAGGTCTGCGGCACGCAGAACAAACTGCGCCTTCACGTTGGCGTATTCCGATGGGTCAAGACGCTCTTTCTGTACGCGAGTCATGTACAAAATATCCAAATCAGCCACGACATCGTCGATATCTTCGTGGCAGCTCCAGGCAATACCTTTTTCGTCCAGCATATCGAGAATGTACTTCGGCATTGCCAGTGCATTGGGTGCGATGAAGTAGAAGCGATTGCCTTCAAATTTCGCCAGTGCCTGCGCCAGAGAATGCACGGTGCGGCCATATTTCAGGTCACCGACCATCGCGATATTCAGGTTTTCCAGACGGCCCTGCGTTTCCTGGATGGTGAACAAATCCAACAGCGTTTGAGTCGGATGCTGGTTGGCACCATCACCCGCATTCAGCACCGGTACATTGCCAGAGAACTCTGTCGCCAGGCGCGCGGCCCCTTCTTGCGGATGGCGCATCACGATGGCGTCAACATAAGTACTGATGACCGAAATGGTATCGGCCAGCGTTTCGCCTTTTTTCCCAAGCGAAGTATTGCTGCTGTCTGAGAACCCGACAACCGATGCGCCCAGGCGGTGAACTGCAGTCTCAAACGACAGGCGTGTGCGTGTTGAAGCTTCAAAAAAACAGCTGGCAACAACGATGTGTTTCAACAGTTCAGGTTGCGGATTGGCTTTCAGTTTTGCCGCAGTTGAGAGTGCCAGTTCAAGCTCTTCACGACTGAGATCGTTTATGGAAATGATATGTTTTTGATAAAGGGGGTTAGCCATGGTTATCTCCTGTTCTCGGACGTCGGGCAAAAAAAAAGGCCCCTCAATGAGGGGCCTTTGGAATTGATTGAAGCAACGGAAAGAAAAACAGGTTCGCGCCGTCTTTTAGACGACGTGGTGTGGCAATTTTTTGAACACACTGGACCATGCTTCCTCCCGGCAAATTGTGGCGAATTATACGCATGTAAGAGGACACTTCAAGCGATTAACTCACATATTTAAACTGTCAGTAATGGGTTGCTGAAGATGCTTACCTGCCGCTTTAGGTATCAGACTTGTGCTGCCTTGATGTAACGCAAATTTTTTAGGATGCAGCACAGATTTTCATAAAAAACTCGTAGCGGTAGAAGGTGAATACTCGTATAAATACGATAATAAAACATCGTTTCAAAAAGGGTATAGATCATGATCATTGGCAACATTCACTCTCTGCAATCCTGGCTGCCGGAAGAACTTCGCCTGGCGATTGAGCACGTTAAACAACATGTCACCCCAGAAACTCCACTTGGGAAGCATGATATCGACGGTAACAACCTGTTTATGCTGGTTGCTGAAGATTCCACACAGCCAATTGAAGAGCGCCCGGCGGAATTTCACCTGCGCTATCTTGATATCCAGATTCTGATGAGTGGCCAGGAAGGGATGACGTTTAGCTGTCTGCCTGCGGGCACGCCTGAGACTGACTGGTTGGCGGAAAAAGACATTGCGTTCCTCCCAGCAGGCGAGCAAGAAAAAACGATTATCATGAACGAAGGGGATTTCGTGGTGTTCTACCCGGGCGAAGTTCACAAGCCACTGTGTGCGGTGGGCAACCCAGCACTCGTGCGTAAAGTCGTCGTGAAAATGTTGATGGTGTAAAAATCAACACGCTGTAAATAGCAGGGCGGATATGCGCATGCGCTATCCGCCGTTTCTTTTTTAAATGTCCGTAAGCGTCGCAACCATCACCGCTTTAATGGTATGCATGCGGTTTTCAGCCTGAGAGAACACCACGCTGTTTTGTGATTCAAACACTTCGTCCGTCACTTCCATACCACCATGCAGGCCATATTGTTCCGCCATTTGCTTACCTAGCGTCGTTTGGTCGTCGTGGAAAGCGGGTAGGCAGTGCAGGAATTTCACATCAGGATTGCCGGTCAGTTCCAACATTGCGCGATTGACCTGATAATCTCGCAATAGGTCGATACGCTCCGCCCATTTCTCTTTGGCCTCACCCATCGACACCCACACATCGGTATAAATAAAATCGGCACCTTTAACGCCTGCGGCAATATCTTCTGTCAGGGTGATATTCCCACCGTTGTGCGCAGCCAGAGCCTGGCATTCGGTTACCAGTGTTTCTTCCGGCCAGCACGGCTGTGGCGCCACCAGACGCAAATTCAGCCCGGTTAACGCGGCAGCTTCCAGCATCGAATTGCCCATGTTATTACGCGCATCGCCTGTATAAACCAGTGTCATCTGCTGGAAGGTTTTGCCAGGCAATTGCTCTTGCATGGTCAGCAAATCCGCCAGTAATTGCGTTGGGTGAAACTCGTTGGTCAGCCCGTTCCACACCGGCACACCAGCATACTGCGCCAGCGTTTCAACGATTTCCTGACCAAACCCACGATACTGAATGCCATCGTACATCCGGCCTAATACGCGAGCCGTATCTTTAATTGATTCTTTATGCCCAATTTGGCTGCCGCTTGGGCCGAGGTAGGTGACACGTGCACCCTGGTCAAATGCGGCAACTTCGAAAGAGCACCTCGTACGAGTCGAGTCTTTTTCGAAGATGAGCGCGATGTTTTTCCCAGTAAGATGCTGAACTTCAGTGCCTTTTTTCTTATCGTTTTTCAATTTAGCTGAAAGGGCGAGTAATTCATGAAGTTGTGCGGGGGTGAAATCCAGTAATTTTAGAAAATGCTTTTGATAGAAATGACTCATATCTTCCTCTCATGGCACAAGCCAGTAATTGAATATAAATTCAATTTATATGTATGGATATTCATTTGCAACCCCGAAAGTAAAATCTTTAGCGGGAAAGGTGGAGGCAAACTCAGCCGTGTGTGAAAATAGAAGTATCTGCCTACAAAATTGAGGAAAGGGCCATGGCAAATCCAGAACTGCTGGAAGAGCAACGCGAAGAGACGCGTTTGATTATTGAAGAATTACTGGAAGACGGCAGCGATCCTGACGCGCTGTACACTATCGAACATCACCTTTCCGCAGACGATTTCGAAACTCTTGAAAAAGCCGCTGTTGAAGCCTTCAAAATGGGCTACGAAGTGACTGACCCAGAAGAGCTGGAAGTGGAAGAGGGTGACACGGTTATCTGCTGCGACGTGTTGAGCGAATGTGCGTTGAAAGCCGAGCTGCTGGATGAGCAGGTTGAACAGCTGCTGAACCTCGCCGAGAAATTCGGTGTGGATTATGACGGTTGGGGCACTTACTTCGAAGACCCGAACGGTGAAGAGGGTGAAGAAGGTGATGACGAAGATTCATTAGATGAAGATGACGACGGCGTACGCCACTAATCTCTTCAGTGCAGCGGCGTCATGCCGCTGCACATCAAGGAAAGACAACCTCCATTATGAACTACCCGCAACTCCTCTCTCCGGTACTCAATTTCCTGCACTGCCCAACGCCTGACGCGTGGATCGAAAAAGCCAAACAGCCAGAGTATCTACCCCTGTTGCTGACTGACCATTTGGTGTGCGAACTTAAAGCGGCGCAAACCGCGATGTTTTTGATTCGCAAATATGTCGCGGATAGCAGTAGTGCTCAAACGCTACTCGACTGGCTAAAACCCTACGAAGATTTCACCTTCCGTGAAGGTAAAGAACCTGATTTTATCGCGCTGCATAAAAGCCTGAGTAAAAGCGTGATGCCAAAAACGGAAAACGTCTGGGGCCAGCAACTCATCGACAGTATGGTTTTGTTGATTAAAGAGGAATTACACCACTTCTGGCAGGTGCGCGAGATCATGCTCGCCCGCAACATTCCCTACGTAAAAATGACCGCCAGTCGTTATGCAAAAGGTTTGCTTAGCCAAACGCGAACCCATGAGCCAGTGATGCTGGTGGATAAATTGATTTGTGGTGCGTATATCGAGGCGCGATCGTGTGAGCGTTTTGCCGCGCTGGCACCACATCTGGATGATGAGCTGCAAAAATTCTATTTGTCACTGTTGCGTTCAGAAGCCCGGCATTATCAGGATTATTTAGCCTTAGCGGAGAAAATAGCGGGTGGAGATATCAGTGACCGAGTGCGTTTCTTTGGTGAGGTAGAAGCGGCTTTAATTAGCAGCCCGGATAGTGAGTTTCGTTTTCACAGCGGCGTACCCATCACGGCTATTTGAACGTCATAGCAGGCGAGTCAGCACTCGCCTTATTTCGCTTACAGGGATTTGAGCATCCGCACTTCGCAATCCACATGTCCGGTACAACCAAGCGGCTCAGAAATATGTTCAAAGCCCAGACGCTCATACAGCGCAATGGCTTCTGTCAGAAACGCCGTGGTTTCCAAATAGCAGAGTTTAAAGCCTTCTTCACGGGCAAAGTCCATCGCCTGCAAAGCCAGACGTTTTGCCAGACCTTTGCCTCGCACCACTGGCAGGAAATACATCTTCTGCAATTCGCAAACATTTGGCTCGCTGCAGGTTAATGGCGCAACACCACCACCACCGACCACTTTACCGTCCAGTTCTACAATCCAGAATGCATGTCCAGGTTTGCTATAAACCTGGAACAATTCATCCAAATTAGGATCGGCCACGGTATAGCCTTTATCAGCAGTTAAACCATATTCAGCAGAGACTTCGCGGATAACACGCGCGATAGCCGCATTGTCATAGGCGGTTATCCGGCGCAGCGCGATTTCAACCGGAGCAGCAAGATTCATAATTGGGCTCGTGTTCCTTTAAACATATATTGCGAGTTAATAGCACTCCCTCGGAAAGGGTGCAAGAGTGAGCTTTTCAATCATTCATAAAAAAGGCCAGGAAATTTCCCGGCCTTTTACTTTCAGCGAAACGAATTACAGTGCGGCGATTGTCGCTTTCTGTTCAGTCAGTTTCACTTTTGCTTCGCCACATGCAGCCAAACGTTCACGTTCTTTTGCGACAACGGCTTCTGGCGCGCGCGCCACAAAACCTTCGTTGGACAGCTTGTTTTCGATGGAGGTAATTTCCACATCCAACTTGGCCATCTCTTTGTCCAAACGGGCAAGTTCAGCGGCTTTATCCACCAGGCCTGCCATTGGGATCAGCAGTTCTGCACCCTCGATAATTTTGGTCACGGAAACCGGACCTTTATCATCAGCAGGCAGCAGAGTGATGCTTTCCAGACGCGCCAGGTTTTGCAGGAAGGTACGGTTCGCATTGACACGACGTTCCGCTTCCGCGCTCACATTACGCAGCAGGATTGGCAGCAGTTTGCCCGGAGAAATGTTCATCTCAGCACGAACGTTACGCACAGCGGTGATAGCCAGCTTCAGCCACTCGGTATCTGCAAACGCAGCTTCATCGTCCTGCGCGCTGTTATACGCCGGGAACGGTTGCAGCATGATGGTATCTTCGGTGATGCCTTTGAAGGTTTTCACGCGCTGCCAGATGGTTTCAGTGATGAATGGAATGATCGGATGTGCAAGACGCAGCAGACCTTCCAGCACGTTAATCAGCGTATTACGCGTGCCGCGCAGTTCCGCTTCAGTACCACTGTTCATGACCGGTTTAGTCAGCTCCAGATACCAGTCACAGAACTGGTTCCAGGTGAATTCATACAGAATGTTGGCAGCGATATCAAAGCGATAGCTGTCCAGCGCTTCACGATACGCTTTCACTGTGCGGTTGAATTCAGCCAGAATCCACCTGTCCGCCAGCGACAGAACCAGTTCGCCGCCGTTAAAGCCGCAATCCTGCTCTTCGGTATTCATCATCACGAAACGGCTGGCGTTCCACAGCTTGTTACAGAAGTTACGGTAACCTTCCAGGCGCTTCATATCCCAGTTGATATCGCGACCGGTAGAGGCCAGAGCTGCCAGCGTAAAGCGCAGTGCATCGGTGCCGTGTGGCTCGATACCGTTCGGGAATTGCTTCTCGGTACGTTTGCGGATTTTCTCAGCCAACTGCGGCTGCATCATGTTACCGGTACGCTTCTCAAGTAGGTCTTCCAGGGAAATACCGTCAACCATATCCAGTGGATCGATAACGTTACCCTTGGACTTGGACATTTTCTGCCCTTCGTCGTCGCGGATAAGACCGGTCATGTAAACGGTTTTAAACGGAACCTGTGGCTTGCCGTCTTCGTCTTTGATGAAGTGCATGGTCAGCATGATCATGCGCGCAATCCAGAAGAAGATGATGTCGAAGCCACTGACCATGACGCTGGTCGGGTGGAAGGTGCGCAGTGCTTCGGTGTTCTCAGGCCAACCGAGAGTGGAGAACGTCCACAGGCCGGAGGAGAACCACGTGTCCAGCACGTCTTCGTCCTGGTTTAGCACCACGTCGTCGCCAAGATTGTTTTCAGCACGAACTTCCGCTTCGTCACGACCCACGTAGACGTTGCCTTCGGCATCGTACCAAGCCGGGATGCGGTGGCCCCACCACAGTTGACGAGAAATACACCAGTCCTGAATATCGCGCATCCAGGAGAAGTACATGTTTTCGTATTGCTTTGGCACGAACTGAATGTCGCCTTGCTCAACAGCTTCAACCGCGACTTTCGCCAGCGGAGCCGTGCGCACGTACCATTGGTCGGTCAGCATCGGTTCGATAACTACGCCGCCACGGTCGCCGTAAGGAACGGTCAGATCGTGTGGTTTGATCTCTTCCAGCAGACCCATTTCATCGAACACCGCGACCACAGCTTTACGTGCGGCAAAACGTTCCAATTTCTGGAATTGAGCGGGGATCTCGGTTGCGTAAACGGTAGATTCTTCACCGTTGGTATCAAACACTTCTGCCGCTTCACGGATATCACCGTCGAAGGTCAGGATGTTGATCATTGGAAGCTGGTGACGACGACCTACTTCATAGTCGTTAAAGTCATGCGCAGGCGTGATTTTTACACAGCCAGTGCCTTTTTCCATGTCAGCGTGTTCATCGCCAACGATAGGAATGCGGCGGTTAACCAGCGGCAGTACCAGGAATTTGCCAATCAGATCTTTGTAACGCGGATCTTCTGGGTTCACTGCCACACCAGTATCACCGAGCACGGTTTCTGGACGCGTAGTAGCGACAACCAGGTAATCTTTGCCATCAGCGGTTTTCGCGCCATCAGCCAGCGGATAACGCAGGTGCCACATCGAACCTTTGGACTCGCGGTTTTCTACTTCCAGATCGGAGATAGCGGTACGCAGTTTCGGGTCCCAGTTTACCAGGCGCTTGCCACGATAAATCAGGTCTTCTTTGTACAGGCGAACGAACACTTCTTTCACCGCGTTGGACAGCCCTTCGTCCATGGTGAAGCGTTCACGCTCCCAATCTACGGAGTTGCCAAGACGACGCATCTGACGGGTGATGGTGCCACCAGACTCTGCCTTCCACTGCCAGATTTTCTCGATAAAGGCGTCGCGACCATAGTCGTGGCGTGTTTTACCTTCTTCGGCGGCAATTTTGCGCTCGACGACCATCTGGGTCGCGATGCCGGCGTGGTCAGTCCCCGCCTGCCACAGGGTGTTTTTACCCTGCATGCGCTGGTAACGAATCATGGTATCCATGATCGTCTGCTGGAAGGCGTGACCCATATGCAAGCTGCCGGTAACGTTCGGCGGCGGGATCATGATGCAGAAGCTTTCCTGGCTGGTGTCGCCATTTGGCTTAAAGTAGCCCTGCTGTTCCCAGTGCTCGTAAAGCGGCTGTTCGATATCTTGCGGGTTATATGTCTTTTCCATTGTCTGCTATGTCGTTCCCGGCGGGGTATGAGTCGCCGTAGTCAAGTGGAAACCAGCAACGCGATACGCCTTATAGCGATCACGGGCCAGTTGTTTCTGGGATTCTTCGTAAGGTACGAAGTCTATCACTTCATGGAAAGCGGTGGCAAAATCTGCGAACTGTGGCAACAGGCTAATCAGCACATCGCGTGGTGAACTCCCACGTCGCTGCGGCCAGGCCAATTCTACCGGAGCACCATAACGCGGGCCTTCACCGGCAAGATTATGCGGTACAAACGCGTGTGCGTCGCGCTGCCATAGTGCTTCATCCAGACGGATAGCTTGTTGTTCATCAACACAAGCAATCAGCAGGCGTTTTCCTGCACGAAAGCTTTCTGCCGCCAGTTCACACACCAACGCTTCAACGGCACTCAGATCCCCGCAGGGCGTGTCATTGTCGAGCAGGTAGAACGTCGCGTTTTTCATTAGGCCAGCTTTTTATTGGTAATGGTGTTACCCCTCTCTCGTCAGTGAGAGAGAGGTAGGGTGCTAAATCAATCTTCGCCGTTAAACCCTGAACGGTTCAACAGGAATTGTGACAATAACGCCACTGGACGACCGGTAGCACCTTTGGCTTTACCTGAACGCCAGGCCGTACCTGCGATATCCAGGTGAGCCCAGTTGTACTTACGGGTAAAGCGTGACAGGAAGCAAGCCGCAGTAATTGCGCCACCCGGACGGCCACCGATGTTTGCCATGTCAGCAAAATTGGATTCCAACTGATCCTGGTACTCATCAGCAATCGGCAGACGCCACGCACGGTCACCCGCTTGTTCGGACGCGCCGATCAGTTCGTGTGCCAGCGGGTTGTGGTTAGACATCAAACCGGTGATGTGATGACCAAGCGCAATCACACATGCGCCGGTCAGCGTCGCGACATCGATAACCACATCTGGCTCGAAGCGTTCAACATAGGTCAACACGTCACACAGTACCAGACGGCCTTCGGCATCAGTGTTCAGCACTTCGACCGTTTGACCGGACATCGTCGTCAGCACATCGCCTGGACGATAAGCACGTCCACCCGGCATGTTCTCACAGCCTGCCAGCACGCCAATCACGTTTATCGGCAGGTTAAGTTCTGCAACCATGCGCATAACACCGTACACAGAAGCTGCGCCGCACATGTCGTATTTCATCTCATCCATGCCTTCGGCTGGTTTGATGGAAATACCGCCGGAATCGAACGTTAGGCCTTTACCGACCAGCACGATTGGGCGCACATCCGGTGAGTCATTACCTTTGTATTCGATAACCGACATCAGCGATTCATTCTGGGAACCATCACCGACCGCGAGGTAGGAGTGCATGCCCAGTTCTTTCATCTGCTGCTCGCCGATAACACGAGTGACCACATTTTTGCTGAAAGAATCTGCCAACTGGCGCGCTTGCGAAGCCAGGTATGCCGCGTTACAGATGTTTGGTGGCATATTGCCAAGATCTTTTGCCGCTTTAATACCAGCAGCAATGGCCAGACCATGCTGGATGGCGCGCTCGCCACTGGTCAATTCGCGACGGGTTGGCACGTTAAAGACCATTTTACGTAGCGGACGACGTGGCTCGCTTTTGTTGGTCTTCAACTGATCAAAGCTATACAAAGACTCTTTTGCCGTTTCCACAGCCTGGCGTACTTTCCAGTATGTGTTACGGCCTTTAACGTGCAGTTCGGTCAGGAAGCAAACAGCTTCCATGGAGCCTGTATCATTTAACGTGTTGATCGTTTTCTGGATAACTTGCTTATACTGACGCTCGTCCAGTTCACGTTCTTTGCCACATCCAATCAGCAGAATACGCTCTGAGAGCACGTTCGGAACATGGTGAAGCAATAAAGTTTGACCGGGTTTTCCCTCGAGCTCACCACGACGTAACAAGGCGCTGATGTAGCCATCGCTGATTTTATCGAGTTGTTCTGCGACCGGGGACAGGCGACGCGGTTCAAAGACTCCCACAACGATGCAGGCACTACGCTGTTTCTCGGGACTACCGCTTTTTACACTGAACTCCATGCACTACGCTCCTGAATCTTAAAGACAACGACGGTGGCTACAGCTAGAATTGCAAGCTTGCGTAACTCATGTCCGCGGTTGCGATGACTTCGTGTTAATCTTACGAGTATGTTTTTACTGTTTTGGCGACGTCAATTAAATCACCCTTAGCCAGAAACATGCCGAGCTAATTAATCTTAGCGATGTTTTCGACGATTCAAGAGAATAAATGACGTATAAGCGATGAAACAAGCAATTTTCCTGCAAAAAGACTCGTTTTCACAGGCGTATTTAATGTGATTATCATAAGATATCTGGTTCGGGAGACGTTCAAAAGCCAACTTGCGATCCTCTTTATCCTGCTGCTGATTTTCTTTTGTCAGAAGCTGGTCAGGATCCTTGGAGCGGCGGTTGACGGTGACATTCCGACAAACCTTGTTTTATCTCTGCTAGGACTGGGTGTGCCTGAAATGGCGCAACTTATCCTGCCTCTTAGCCTTTTCCTTGGGCTACTCATGACGTTTGGCCGGCTGTATACCGAAAGCGAAATCACGGTAATGCATGCCTGTGGCTTGAGTAAAGCGGTGCTGATCAAAGCTGCAATGATCCTCGCACTCTTTACTGGCGCAGTTGCTACCGTCAACGTGATGTGGCTCGGTCCATGGTCTTCGCGTCATCAGGATGAAGTGCTGGCAGAAGCCAAAGCGAACCCGGGCATGGCGGCTCTTGCTCAAGGGCAATTCCAGCAAGCGACCGATGGCAACTCAGTGCTGTTTATCGAGAGCGTCAACGGTTCAAGTTTCAACGATGTGTTCCTTGCGCAATTGCGCCCGAAAGGGAACTCACGTCCATCCGTTGTCGTGGCCGATTCCGGACATTTATCACAGCGGTCAGATGGCTCCCAGGTGGTGACGCTCAATACCGGTACTCGTTTTGAAGGCACCGCACTGCTGCGTGACTTCCGTGTCACGGATTTCCTCGATTACCAGGCGATTGTTGGGCACCAGAAGGTAGCACTTGATCCCGATGACTCCAGTCAGATGTACATGCGTGCTTTGTGGGCAAGCGATGCGCCTAATACCCGAGCTGAATATCACTGGCGTCTCACGCTGGTTTTGACGGTATTTATCATGGCGCTGATGGTTGTTCCACTGAGTGTGGTGAACCCACGACAAGGTCGTGTGCTTTCGATGTTGCCAGCCATGTTGCTGTATTTGGTGTTCTTCCTGCTTCAGACCTCCCTGAAATCGAATGCGGCGAAGGGGAAAATCGACCCAATGTTCTGGATGTGGTTGGTTAACCTGGTCTATTTTGCCATCGCAGTTGTGCTCAATGTGTGGGATACGGTGCCGATGCGCCAGCTACGTGCACGCTTTAGCAAAACACGAGGAGCGGCATAAATGTTTGGTGTTCTCGACCGTTATATCGGTAAAACCATCTTCACCACCATCATGATGACGCTGTTCATGCTGGTGTCGTTGTCGGGCATTATTAAGTTTGTCGACCAGTTAAAAAAGGCTGGGCAGGGCAGCTATTCGGCGATGGGAGCCGGGATTTATACCGTCCTCAGTATTCCAAAAGACATTCAGATATTCTTCCCGATGGCCGCACTTCTTGGTGCGTTATTGGGGCTGGGAATGCTGGCCCAGCGTAGTGAGTTGGTGGTCATGCAAGCCTCCGGTTTTACCCGCATGCAAATTGCATTGTCAGTCATGAAAACGGCGATTCCGCTGGTGTTGCTGACGATGGCTATTGGCGAATGGGTGGCACCGCAAGGTGAACAGATGGCGCGTAACTACCGTGCGCAACAGATGTACGGCGGTTCTTTGTTGACTACCCAGCAAGGTTTATGGGCAAAAGATGGCCATAGCTTTGTTTATATCGAACGTGTGAAAGGTAACAACGATCTCGCAGGCGTTAGCATCTATACCTTTACGAAAGAACGACGCCTGGAATCAGTGCGCTATGCCGCGTCTGCCCAATACGATGTGGAGCACAAAATATGGCGATTATCTCAGGTTGATGAATCTAATCTCAGCGACCAGAAACAAATTACCGGCTCACAGACTGTCAGCGGTGAGTGGAAAACAAACCTCTCCCCAGACAAACTGGGCGTGGTGGCACTCGACCCGGATGCGCTATCGATTAGCGGCCTGCACAACTATGTGAAGTACCTTAAAGCCAGCGGACAAGATGCAGGGCGTTATCAGCTCAATATGTGGAGCAAAATCTTTGCGCCGCTCTCTGTCGCGGTAATGATGTTGATGGCACTGTCGTTCATCTTCGGCCCGCTGCGTAGTGTGCCGATGGGGGTGAGAGTCGTCACCGGTATCAGTTTTGGTTTTGTATTCTATGTACTCGACCAAATCTTTGGCCCGCTGAGCCTGGTGTACAGCATCCCGCCGATTTTGGGAGCGTTGCTGCCAAGTGCCACTTTCTTTTTAATCAGTCTTTGGCTGATGATGAAGCGCTCCGGCTAATACCCTTCGCCCTTCAGCATGCAGGGTTGTTGGCTGCTCTCGTTCACCCGAATCACTTACTTGAGTAAGCTCATCGGGATTCATTCGATTGCCGCCTACCTGCATGTTGAGGTCGCTCGGGCCTGAGTTCAAATGTTGAATATTAGCGCCTACGCCCACCCATAATACCTTCATCTACCGCAACAGAGTCGCCTTTTGCTGGCGGTGCATTTTGCCGTTCACCCGCAGTTTGAATACCTTGCACCGGTTTGCGACATCTCTCGCAGCAAAGACTATGCTTTGCATATGTACGACTTATTATTGGGAAGCTATGTCCAAATTCTTCTTTAATGACCGCAATCAAATGGTCAGTGATGCCATTGAAGGGATCATCATCAGTTCTCGTTTTCGCAATTTGACCCGCTTAGATACCGATCCCGCCATTCGTGTGGTGGTACGCAAGGACTGGAACAAAAGCAAAGTTGCGGTTATTTCAGGCGGTGGCTCGGGTCATGAACCGGCTCACGCAGGTTTTGTCGGCAAAGGGATGCTAACCGCGGCGGTCTGCGGAGACCTGTTTGCTTCGCCAAGCGTGGATGCGGTATTAAACGCGATTGTGGCGGTCACGGGTGATCGAGGTTGTTTGCTTATCGTCAAAAACTACACTGGCGATCGTCTCAATTTCGGGCTTGCCGCGCAGAAGGCCAAAAAACACGGCCTGAAAGTGGAGATGGTTATCGTGGGTGACGATATTTCGCTGCCCGATAACAAACAACCTCGTGGGATTGCCGGAACGGTACTGGTGCACAAAATTGCGGGCTTTGCCGCAGAGCAGGGGAAGTCTTTGGGTGATGTTCGAGACATCGCGCAAAGTGCCTGTGACAGCATTGCCAGCATGGGTGTCGCTATGCAAACCTGCAATCTGCCGGATCAAAATGAGGTAGAAGGGCGCATCAAAAGCGGGCATGTCGAGTTAGGGCTGGGGATTCACGGCGAACCTGGTGCCAGCACGCTGGAGAGCCAAAATAGCCAGAAGATGATTGCTACGCTGGTGAAACATTTGCGGAAAAAAACCGGCAGTGACGCAAGGCTCGCGGTGATGATTAACAATCTTGGCGGTGTTTCATCTCTGGAAATGGCCATCCTCACCAAAGAGTTGGCGCATTCAGAATTAAAGGATCAAATCGACTATTTGATTGGCCCAGCTCCGCTGGTCACCGCACTGGATATGAAAGGGTTTTCACTGTCCGCCATTGTACTCAATGATAAATTTATCAAAGCATTGCAGGCAGATGTTGAAACGGCTGGGTGGTGTCCTTTGGTGAAGTTCCACGCAATGCCAATAAAAAAACACAGAGTAATACGTATAGAATCATCGGTGAAACCGTCGGAAAACGCAGACGTCAAATCGTTGGTTGTAAGCATCACGCGCACGCTCATTGAGCAAGAAAAAGCGTTGAATGCGCTGGATGCGAAAGTGGGGGATGGTGATACCGGCTACACGTTTGCACAAGGTGCGAGAGATATTGCGCAGCTCAATGAGGACGGCAAACTGCCACTCAATGATAGCGCTGCATTGCTGGAGTTAATCGGGGAACGCCTGGCGACGGTGATGGGGGGCTCAAGCGGCGTACTGATGTCTATTTTCTTCACGGCGAGTGGGCAAAAAATGGCTAAAAAGCAGACGCTCGTGGATGCTCTGTTGTTTGGCCTTGCACAGATGAAACGCTACGGTGGTGCAGATCTTGGTGATCGCACATTAATTGATGCGTTGCAGCCTGCGTTAGAAGCGCTAAAAAATAGTGACTTGAATGCGGCTGTGAAAGCCGCACAAAAGGGAGCAGAAGCCACCGCGCAGATGGAAAAAGCCAACGCGGGACGCTCGTCGTATGTGAATAGCAAGAACCTAAAAGGAGTGAAAGATCCTGGTGCTGTCGCCATTGCGGCGGTATTTGCAGGCCTGGAAAAGCGATAGCATCTTTCACCAGATAATATGTCTGATGGCGCTTCGCTTATCCGATCTACGGTCTGTGATTCTGTAGGGTGGATAAGCGCCAGCGTCATCCACCCTTTCTTTTAAGCCTGCCCGCTTAGCGCCATCTGTGTCAGCCAAAGCCGGGTATCAAACTCCAGTTGGTGATATTGCGGCTCCATATGGCAGCACAGAGAGTAAAACGCTTTGTTGTGATCTTTCTCTTTCAGGTGCGCGAGTTCGTGTACCACTATCATGCGCAAAAAGGCCTCTGGCGCATTTTTAAATACTGTCGCCACACGAATCTCAGCCTTGGCTTTTAACTTGTTTCCCTGAACGCGTGATACCGCAGTGTGTAAACCCAACGCATTATTTAGCACATGAATTTTGCTGTCGTAAGCCACTTTATTGATCGGTGGAGCATTACGCAGATACTGGCTTTTAAGGTCCTGCGTCCAGGCATAGAGCGCTTTATCCGTGGTGATGTTATGTGTATCTGGATACCGTTTTTGCAGCACTTCCCCCAGACGTTGTTCTGCAATCAGAGTCCGAACCTGGGAGAGTAAATGCTCTGGGTAGCCCTGTAGATAAGTTAATTTGCTCATTCGTTCTCTCTGCTCGTCATCTTTCAAAAGTCAGCGGTGGTAACTGCGCTCATTCACCCCAGCCACTGACTCATGTAAGTTCCTGGGGGATTCTCTCTCTTGCATCTTGCTGTCTTTTGAAAGCTATTGAGCAGTTTGAGGGAAAAAGAAGGTATACTCACGCCCCCATTCGGGGATTACGCCGAAATTTTACCATCCAGGAGGGCCGATGAGCCAATTAGACAACGGTTTCCGTTCACTGACACTAAAACGTTTTCCAGAAACGGATGATGTTAACCCACTACAGGCGTGGGAAGCTGCGGATGACTACTTACTGCAGCAACTGGACGAAATCGAAATCAGTGGCCCGGTCCTGATTTTTAACGATAATTTCGGGGCGCTTTCTTGCGTGCTGGCTGAACACAAGCCGTATAGCATCAGCGACTCGTATCTTAGCGAACTGGCTATCCGTGAGAATTTACGTGAGAACGGTATCGTTGAATCCAGCGTCACGTTCCTTGATAGCACTGCAAAATATCCACAGGCACCGGCAGTCGTTCTGATTAAGATCCCTAAAACGCTGGCGCTGCTGGAACAACAGCTACGCGCACTGCGTCATGTAGCGACGCCAGAAACACGCATTATTGCGGGTGCAAAAACGCGTGATATTCACAACTCTACTATCGAGTTGTTTGAAAAGATCCTTGGACCGACCACGACCACACTGGCCTGGAAAAAGGCGCGTCTCATCAACTGTACTTTCAATGCACCGGCAGTGAAAGAAACCGCAGAAACCCTGAGCTGGAAACTGGAAGGCACACCGTGGACCATTCATAACCACGCGAACGTCTTTTCCCGTACCGGCCTGGATATCGGCGCGCGTTTCTTCATCGAGCATTTGCCGGAAAATCTGGAAGGTGAGATTGTCGATTTAGGTTGTGGTAATGGCGTGATTGGCCTGACCCTGCTGGAAAAGAACCCAGAAACCAAAGTGGTATTTGTTGATGAATCACCGATGGCCGTTTCGTCCAGCCGCCTGAATGTTGAAACCAACATGCCAGAAAATCTGGAACGTTGTGAGTTTATGATTAACAACGGGCTGTCGGGCGTTGAGCCATATCGTTTTAATACGATTCTGTGCAACCCACCGTTCCATCAGCAGCACTCACTGACTGACCAGGTTGCATGGGAGATGTTCCACCATGCGCGTCGTTGCCTGCAAAATGGCGGTGAGCTATACATCGTTGCTAACCGCCACCTGGACTACTACCACAAACTGAAGAAGATCTTCGGTAACTGCGATACGGTTGCCACCAACAAGAAATTTGTGGTGCTGAAGGCTGTGAAGCTGGGCCGTATCCGCTAGAGCCGACCCACCAGGGCTATTTTATTTGCCATTTTGGACCCGGACAGTGCTTAAAATCCTCACGTACTACGTGTACGCTCCGGTTTTTCCACGCTGTCCTGGCCCAAACTGTCTGCAACAATGACGCCTACTGGATTGGCTCTAAATTTCCAGAGCTAAACGGGTGCCCTGCTCAATTGCGCGCCGGGCATCCAGTTCCATCGCTACATCTGCACCACCAATCAAATGTAATGTTTTGCCCAGTTCGTTCAATGGCTCAACCAGCCCACGACGCGAATCTTGCCCGGCGCAAATAATCACGTTATCCACTTGCAGCGTTTGTGGCTCACCGCCGACCGTGATGTGCAGACCTTCATCGTCAATACGTTCGTAAGTCACCCCCGCCAACATTTTGACACCGCGCGCCAGAAGTGTGGTGCGATGTATCCATCCGGTAGTTTTCCCCAGGCCCTCACCGGGTTTACTGGTTTTGCGCTGCAGCATCACAATCTGGCGTGGGCTTTTATGCAGATGAGCGCCTTCAGGACGTAAACCTCCCGGATGCTGCAGGCTGGTGTCGATACCCCATTCCACACAAAAATCGGCAATATTCTGGCTGGTGGATTCCCCTTCCTGGCTTAAATACATCGCGGTATCAAAGCCAATACCGCCAGCACCGATAATCGCAACGCGGTCCCCCACAGGTGCTTTCTCACGCAATACATCGATATAACTCAAAACCTTAGGATGTGAGATGCCCTCGATAAGCGGTAAACGTGGCTCGATACCGCAGGCGAGAATAATCTCATCGAAGGCTTCGAGCATGGGGGCTGTGACGTATTGATTCAGACAAACCTCCACGCCGGTCAGATCAAGCATGCGGCGGTAATAGCGCAGCGTTTCGTAAAACTCCTCTTTCCCAGGGATCTGCTTGGCGATATTAAACTGGCCGCCGATTTCTGAGGCGGCATCAAATAATGTCACTTTGTGGCCACGCGCTGCGGCATTAATGGCAAAGGCCAGGCCCGCAGGACCCGCACCGATGACCGCCAGATTTTTATGCACCCTCGCTGGGACAATCGGCATTTTGGTTTCATGGCAGGCGCGTGGGTTGACCAGGCATGAGGTCACTTTGCCGAGGAATATCTGATCCAGGCACGCCTGGTTACAGCCGATGCAGGTGTTGATTTCATCTTCGCGCCACTGCTGGGCTTTGGAAACAAACTCCGCGTCGGCGAGGAAGGGCCGCGCCATTGACACCATATCAGCGTCGCCATCGGCAATGATATTTTCAGCGGTGCGTGGATCGTTAATGCGGTTGGTGGTCACCAGTGGAATAGAGACCAGGCCTTTGAGTTTGCGTGTCACCCAGCTAAATGCGCCACGCGGAACCGGTGTGGCAATGGTCGGAATTCTCGCCTCATGCCAGCCGATACCGGTGTTAATGAGTGTGGCACCGGCTTTTTCTATGGCTTTAGCCAGCTGTACGGTTTCTTCGAACGTGCCACCGCCGTCGACCAAATCCAGCATCGACAAGCGATAGATGATAATAAAATTCGCGCCAACTTTTTCGCGCACCGCCCGAACGACTTCTATCGCAAAACGCATGCGTCGTGGGTAATCGCCGCCCCATTCGTCATCGCGCTGATTTGTTCTTGCCGCCAAAAACTGATTAATCAAGTAGCCTTCGGAACCCATGATTTCGACGCCGTCGTATCCGGCAAGCTGTGCAAGGCTCGCACACTGGGCAAAATCTTCAATCAAGGTCAGGATTTCTTCATGGCTCAAGGCGTGGGGTTTAAAACGGTTAATCGGTGCCTGAATAGCCGATGGGGCGACAGGGTTTGGCTGGTAGCTGTACCGCCCGGTGTGCAAGATTTGCAGGGCTATTTTCCCGCCTTCGTTGTGCACCGCATCGGTGACAACCTGATGATGGGCAAGCTGGCTGACATTATTGAGTACCGCGCCGCTTTCCACGCCAACGCCTGAAGGTGAGGGGGCGACACCGCCAGTGACAATCAGCGCAACGCCGTGGCGTGCGCGTTCGGCGTAAAATGCCGCTAAACGATCAGCACCTTTCGGGTGTTCCTCAAGTCCGGTGTGCATCGAACCCATCAGCACACGGTTTTTAAGCTGGGTGAAACCCAAGTCTAGCGGGGCAAACAGCGACGGATAGCTCATATTTTTTTCCTGCAGGGTCATTATTATTATGTGGTCGGATGAGTTAGTAATTTAGCGGGCTGTGGCGCTTATGGGAAAAAGGGATTAAATGATTGTGACGGGATTCAAAGTTCTTCAGTTTTCTTGCTCACACCTCCAACATTTACGACTGCGACGTTGAATGATGAATTCACGTTTTCCAGTTCATTAAATTCACGAAAAAGATGTGTTGATATTATATATCAGTAGAAATACATATTTTATATAAATGTATTAAGCCGGGTTTTTTATATTTTAAGAATAAGATTGTGATGCGGCTAATATATTGGGTATTTACCTGTGTGGCGAAAAATTAAAGTTGTTATGTTCTTATTGAATACTATTTGTAAATAAATATTGTCGGGTTAATCACCATTGGTGATGTGTTTGCTTAATACATTGCCTGGGGCTATTTTATAATGAATATTATAAGGACATAGGATGTGTATAAAAATAAAAACGCTGGCGCTCTTTGTTAGTGCGATGTTATCAACAGGGGCAATAGCGTCAACACAGCAAAGTGCACTTGAACAACGCCTCAATCAATTAGAACAACGCTTACAAGCCGCAGAACAACGGGCCTCTAGTGCCGAAGCGGAAATTCAACAGCTTAAATCTCAACCTTCGCCGCCACAGGCTATTGCAACTGCAACTACAACTGCACCCGTTGCGGTGGTGAGTGAACAATCAGTTAATACTACAACCGATAATCAGTCGCCAAAATTAACATTAAGCGGTTATGGCGATTTAAAAATATATGGTGATGTGGAATTTAACATGGATGCGGCCAGTCGCAGTAATGGCCTGACTTCCGTACGCCACAGCGCGAATACAGACTGGGCAAATGGGAATAATGAACGTTGGGATATTAATGGCCGTATTCTGCTCGGTTTTGACGGTTATAGGCGCATGCAAAATGGTAATTTCGCCGGATTCACTGTGCAACCGTTAGCCGATTTAAGCGGCAAAATGAATCTTGATGATGCGGCTTTCTTCTTTGGTCATGAGAACGACTGGAAGGTGAAAGTGGGCCGTTTCGAAGCCTACGATATGTTCCCGCTTAACCAGGATACTTTTGTCGAGTATTCAGGTAACACCGCCAATGATCTCTATGGTGATGGTTACGGCTACATCTACATGATGAAAGAAGGGCGCGGGCGAAGCGATACCGGTGGCAATTTCACTCTGAGCAAAAATATCGACAACTGGTACTTTGAGCTCAATACCCTGCTGGAAAACGGCACTTCGATGTATCAGGACAAGTCATATCACGGCAATGAAATGGTCAACGACAAAAACGTCGCTTACCTGCGCCCTGTTATTGCATGGTCAAAAGACAGTATCTCGGTCGCCGCCGCGATGGAAGCGCAAGTCGTGGATAACGCATACGGTTATGAAGGTGCAGATGGTCAAACGGTAGACCAATCAAGCCGTACTGGCTATGGCCTGACCATGACGTGGAACGGGATGAAAAACAACCCGGATAACGGAGTTGTGGCAAGTCTCAGTACTGCCTATATGGACGCCGCCGATGAAACCGACTTCACCGCAGGGGTGAACGCCCTGTGGCAGAACTTTGAACTTGGCTATATCTACGCGCATAACGATATCGATAAGTTTGATGTCACCAATGCGATTGAGAACTGCGATAACGACTGCTGGATTACCAACGCTGGCACCTATGATATCAATACCATTCACTCTTCATATCTGTTCCCGAACGTGATGGGAATGAAGAACTTTAATATCTATCTTGGGACTTATGTGTCGTGGGTCGATGCGGATAATGACGCCAGCGAAGACAGCGACAACACCCGTTACGGTGGCCGCGTAAGATTCAAATATTACTTCTGATTGGAAACATATACCCAAAATAATCCGAGTTGTGAGCAGGCGCGCATACGTGGCCAACGCACCCACAACTTGAAGTATGATGGGTATCAACGCCTTCACCCTAATCCTAAGGGTGAGGGCGCATCACCAGCCCTGGTGCCTGCCACATTGACGTCGTCAAACCACTATCAACCAGGGTTAACTGGTCGGCATAGACCTTCATCCATTTGCGTTTCATCTCATCATATAGATCGCGATGCGCAAGGTTGGGTGTAAATTCGCGCTGCCATTGCACCAGTCGCTCGCCCGTATCCGCCAGATTGTTAAACAACCCCGCACCGACGCCTGCAGCAATCGCACAACCGAGCGCTGTCGCTTCCTTGACGACCGGCACACGCACAGGTAAGCCCGTCACGTCACTTAAAATCTGGCTCCACAACGCACCTTTTGACCCGCCACCGGCAAACACCAACGACTCAAAGTGAATGCCCGAAAATCCGGAGATCTGCTCAAGATTGCAAGCCGACACAATCGCCGCGTTCTCTTCGAGTGCCCTAAACAGCGTGGCTTTGTTGCACTTTTCGGGATCGATTGAGAGGTTAATAAACGACGGTGCCGCGTGATACCACTGCTTGAAATGCATGGCGTCCGAGAATATCGGCATCACGCCGTGCGAGCCTGCCGGAACGCGTGCGGCCATATCTTCGAGCAGCGCATAAGTGTCGACACCCAGCCTTTCGGCGAGCAGCTTTTCTTCAGCGCAAAATGCATCACGGAACCAGCGCATCGTTAGGCCTGTGAAAAAACTGATAGATTCTGCCTGCACCATATTGCCGATAACGTGGGGGTTCACGCGGATGTTCATCTCCGGATCAGTTTTGATAGCGGGCAGGTTCACGACTTGCTGCCAGAAGGTACCGCCCAATACCGCAGCTTGCCCGGCGCGAACCACACCAAGCCCGACACAGCCTAGTTGCACATCACCACCTCCCATCACCACTGGGGTTCCAGCGAGCAAACCGCTCTGTTGTGCGGCTTCTTGGGTGACCTGGCCGAGCACGGTACCGGTTTCTTTTACTGGAGAGAGAATATCAGCACGCAACCCCGCCATATCCAGTAGTGCGGGCTGCCAGTCGCGGGTCGATAAATCCAGCATGCCAGTGGTTCCGGCATTGGAAGGATCGACCGCCAGTTCACCACTGAGTTTGGCGGCCAGCCAGTCGCTTATCATCGTCACAGTAGCCGCCTGGCGATAAATATCGGGCCGATGATGCGCAAGCCACAGCAGACGCGGCATGGCGCTTAACGCCAGTGTCTGACCGGAAACATGGTAAACCTCGGATTCAAACTGGTTATCGTGGATCTCTTTAAGTTCGGTGACTTCACGGCTGGCGCGGGCATCAACGTTGGCACATGCCCAGATAGGTGTGCCATTCCGGTCATAAAGTACGATACCTTCGCGCATCGAACAGCAGGACACTGCGCTGATAGCACCTGGGGGGAGATGCGCTTTGTACAGCGCTTCGCGGATGCACTGGCAGGCAAGCTGCCAGTTGGTGATGAGGTCAAACTCCATCGAGCCGGGGACATCGGCCACACTCAAGTGTTTCCATTCCGCCTGGCCGACGGTTATCTGGTGGCCTGAAGTATCGAATATCACGGCGCGGATGCTGCCCGTTCCGGCGTCCAGTGCAAGTAAATAACTCATCGCCATTCCTCTTATGAGCGCAGTTGGCGACGAATCAGGTTTAATCCGCTAACGCCAGTATTGCCCGCGCAGTCTCTTCTTCCGTCACCAGGCCATTGATACGCTGACCTCGCAGTGCGGCATAAATCGCGTCCGCTTTGTCTGTCCCGCCCGCAACACCCACAATAGTGGGGAGATGCGCCAGGTCGTCGAGCGTCACGCCAAGTAATTCGCGGTGAATTTCCAATCCCTCCACCAGTTCGCCATCCGCTTGCAGGAAATAACCAAGAATATCGCCCACCGCACCTTTGCGGGCGTACATCAGTTGTTCGCCTTCGCTGATGTAACCGGAGCGCAAAATGGTGGCATCGCGCTTTTGGTTAATCGCACCAATCCCAACGACTGCGACATCAGCGGCAGTTGCGGCAAGAATCACATTGCGCACGCTCGATTCCATGCGCAAAATCTCCGCCACTTGCGGCGATGAAACCCGTAAAGGGGCGGGGATCATGCTGACACTACAAGCGGCATCTAATTGGCCGATGCCGGTCATGTATGGCCCGACACCGCCGGAAAGCGTCACCAGGCGAATTTGCTGTGAGCCAATGAACCCACTCAAATGTTGCAGGCAGTTCATGGTCGCTTCACCAAATCCCACCGCCAGTAATTGCCCCGGTTCCAGAATGCCCATCAGCGATTGAGCCGCGCCAATGCCCAAACGGGTATTCATCGGCGGCGTGTTGTGTGCCGGAAGGACGCGGGCGATTTTCAGGCCAAAACGCTGCTGCAACTGGGTTTCCAGTGCCAGACATCCTTCAAAACGGGAGTTAATCTGTACGCGAATCACTCCTGACTGACGGCCTTTTTCCAACAGACGAGAAATCTTTAAACGCGGCAAGCCGAGTCGCTCGCCAATATCATTCTGGGTTAACCCGTCGTGGTAGTAAGACCAGGCCACACGCGCCAGCAACTCTTCTTCTGCCATCGGCAAGGCGGCTAGCTTGCCTTCTTCTGCTGTTCGTTTATCGCTCATAGATGAACTCTTATTAAAATTTAGATCATATGTTCGAAAGTGCGGGATAAGAAAATGTGAAGCGCACGGCAAAAAGATCATTTTCAGATGCAAATGGTTTAGCTGATCTATTTAAAAATTTTGTGATCTCTGCCCTGTTGTAAATATAACCCTGCGTCTACGCTTTTGAACATTATTAATTCAATTTCTCTTTTGTTCAATTGTGGAGTGAAGATGCCCAACACCACCGCAATGCTGGAAGCTCACCAAATCAGCAAACAATTTTCAGGCGTGAGTGTCCTGAAAGGTATTGATTTTGCTCTGTATGCCGGGCAGGTCCACGCATTGCTGGGGGGGAACGGGGCAGGGAAGTCGACGCTGATGAAGATTTTCGCTGGTGTCGAAACCGCAGATAGCGGTGAACTGAAAGTCCACGGTAAAGCATTTGGGCGTCTTAAACCGGGGCAAGCGCATGAGCTGGGTATTTATCTGGTGCCGCAGGAACCGATGTTATTCCCCAATCTTACGGTGCGTGAAAACATTCTTTTTCGTCTACCGCGCCAAAGCGACATCGAACAACGGCTGCAAGAGAAAATGCGCCAACTCGAGTGCCAAATACCGCTCGGCGCCACCGCCAGCACGTTAGAAGTGGCCGATCAGCAAATGGTTGAGATCCTGCGCGGTTTAATGCGCGAGGCGAAGATCTTGATCCTTGATGAACCGACTGCCTCCCTCACACCGGGTGAAACCGAACGCCTGTTCCGTCAGATCCGATCGTTACAAAACCTCGGCGTCGGCATTGTTTTTATCTCGCACAAACTGCCCGAGATCCGCCAGATCGCCAGCCATATTTCGGTGATGCGTGACGGGGCGGTGGTACTGCAAGGCGAAACCTCGCAGCTATTGGATGAGCAGTTGATCAATGCCATGACGCCAGTCGACCGCAAACATACCCTGACCGATACGCAAAAACTGTGGCTGGCTCTGCCCGGTAATCGGCGTACCGAGCCGCAGGATTTTCCGGTATTGCGTGTGGAAGATCTCACCGGAGAAGGTTTTGTCGATCTCAGTTTTGAGTTGTACGCAGGTGAGATCGTCGGACTGGCGGGACTGGTCGGATCCGGACGCACGGAGTTAGCTGAAACGTTATATGGGCTGCGCCCTGTACGCGGTGGTCGCATCTATCTGGAAAACAGAGACATTAGCGGCGATCGCACGAAATCACGTCTCGATCGCGGGTTGATTTATCTGCCGGAAGACCGGCAAGTTTCAGGTCTTTTTCTGGATGCCCCGATTCGCTGGAATACCGTTGCGCTCAATGAGCCGAGTGTCTGGCAGCAAAGCAAACGGGAAGCCGCAGTGGTGGAGCGCTATCACCGGGCGTTGGGGATAAAACTTAATAATGCCGAGCAAACCGTGCGCACGTTATCTGGCGGCAATCAGCAAAAAGTTCTGTTAGCTCGTTGCCTGGAAGCCAATCCGTTGCTGCTGATAATCGATGAGCCCACGCGCGGAGTGGATGTTGCCGCGCGGGCGGATATTTATCAACTGATCAAAAGTGTAGCTGCGCAAAACGTCGCGGTGCTGATGATCTCATCCGATCTCGACGAGTTCAGTGGGCTTGCGGATCGTGTGCTGGTTATGCATCAGGGCGCGATGAACGGTGAATTACGCAAACCCTCGATAACGGTCGAAAGCATGATGAGCATGGCGTTTGGCGGAGGTAAAGCATGAAGAAATTGCTCCGTAACCGCGAATTGAGCGCACTCTTGGCGATCGTCGCCCTGTTTGCTGTGCTGGTGGCGCTCAATCATAGCTACTTCAGCTTACAAACCCTGAGCATGATCTTCACCAGTGCGCAGATCCTGATCCTGCTGGCTGTGGGCGCGACCATGGTGATGCTGACACGCAACATCGACGTTTCGGTAGGATCAACTGTCGGCTTATGTGCAATCGCCGTGGGTGTGGCGCTCAACAGTGGTTACGGGTTGCCGGCAGCGATGCTGTTTGCACTGCTGATTGGTGCAGTCGCAGGTTTCTTTAATGGTGTGTTAGTGGTGTGGCTACGTATTCCGGCGATTGTTGCAACACTTGGCACGCTCGGGCTTTATCGTGGCGGCATGCTGTTGTGGACGGGCGGTAAATGGATTGAAGGGCTACCCGCCAGCCTGAAAGCATTATCCGAACCGGTTGCATTAGGGGTTTCACCGCTGGGGTTTTTGGTGCTGATTCTGGTCGCGATTGCTACCTGGATGTTGGCTCGCACCGCTTTTGGGCGCGATTTCTACGCGGTGGGAGATAACCTCGCCGCCGCACGCCAGTTGGGTGTGGCGGTAAATCGCACCCGTCTGCTGGCGTTCACTTTTAACGGCATGTTGGCTGCCATCGCCGGAATTATCTTCGCTTCACAAATCGGTTTTGTGCCGAACCAAACCGGCAGTGGGCTTGAGATGAAAGCCATCGCCGCCTGCGTGCTGGGTGGCATTTCACTGCTCGGTGGTACAGGAACCGTGATGGGCGCATTCCTCGGCGCATTCTTCCTCACCCAAATCGATACCGTCTTAGTGCTGTTCAAACTCCCTGCCTGGTGGAATGACTTTATCGCCGGACTGGTTTTGCTTGGCGTGCTGGTGCTGGATGGGCGCTTGCGACAGGCGCTGGCTCGTCACCAACGGGCGCAGAAATACAGCCGCTTTGTACCGCCATTACCCGGTGCCAAAAACGTGCGGCAATTTCCCCGTAAGAAGAAGGATGTGGCGTAAATGAAGCTGAAACTTAACTGGGAAGTGGCGTTACTACTGATTCTGGTGGCGGAGATTTTGCTGTTTGGGGCAATCAATCCGCGCATGTTGGATATCAACATGCTGCTGCTTAGCACCAGTGATTTTATCTGTATCGGGATTGTGGCGCTGCCGTTGACGTTGGTGATTATTAGCGGTGGCATTGATATTTCCCTCGGCTCCACCATTGGCCTGTGCGCGATTGCGCTGGGCGTCATGTTGCAGGCGGGAATTCCAATTTCTCTGGCGGTGATCCTCACGCTCTTCGTCGGTTTGCTGTGCGGGTTGTTTAACGCAGCCCTGATTCACTACACCGGTATCAGCCCGCTGGTTATCACGCTGGGCACGTTGTACCTGTTCGGTGGTGCAGCTCTTCTGCTTTCTGGCATGGCGGATGCGACAGGTTATGAAGGCATCGGCGGTTTCCCTGACGCGTTTACTAATTTTTCTAATCTGACGCTGTTCGGCCTGCCCATCCCACTGGTGATGTTTGCCGTTATCACACTGCTGTTCTGGCTGCTGACTCATCGTGCGCGTTTTGGTCGCCACATTTTTCTGATTGGGCAAAATCCACGTGCTGCACGTTATGCGGCGCTGCCAGTTAACGGCTCGCTTTATGGCGTGTATGGCATGGTTGGGCTGGCCTCGGCGATGGCGGCGATTGTGCTGGTTTCTTACTTCGGTTCTGCGCGTTCTGATTTAGGCCGCGATTTATTAATGCCTGCATTAACGGCGGCGGTGCTGGGGGGGGCGAACATTTATGGCGGCTCCGGTTCGATTCTGGGAACCGCGCTGGCTGCGTTGTTGGTGGGGTATTTACAACAAGGTTTACAGATGGCTGGCGTGCCTAATCAGGTATCGAGTGCGTTGTCCGGTGCGCTGTTGATTGTGGTGGTCATTGGTCGTTCGGTGAGTTTGCATCGCGATTATCTACAGACGACGTGGCGTCGTTTGCGCGGTCACAAAAAACTAACGGGAGTTTGATTATGAAGCAGACAACAAAACGCGTTCTACAGCTCAGTGCATGGGCTCTGGCCTTTGGTGTGGTGAGTGCGCAAGCCGCCGACAGGATTGCTTTTATCCCAAAATTGGTGGGTGTGGGCTTCTTTACCAGCGGGGGTAACGGCGCGATGCAAGCGGGCAAAGACCTCGGTGTACCGGTGACCTACGATGGCCCAACTGAACCGAGCGTTTCCGGCCAGGTGCAGCTGATAAACAACTTCGTTAACCAGGGCTACAACGCGATTATTATCTCGGCAGTTTCCCCGGACGGCCTGTGCCCGGCACTGAAACGCGCCATGCAGCGCGGGGTGAAAGTACTGACGTGGGACTCTGACACCAAACCCGAGTGCCGCAGTATTTACATCAACCAAGGGACGCCGGAACAACTCGGCGGCATGCTGGTCGATATGGCCGCGAAACAGGTGACCAAACCTGCCGCTAAAGTCGCATTCTTTTACTCAAGCCCAACGGTTACCGATCAAAACCAGTGGGTGAAGGAGGCGAAGGCGAAAATTGCGAAGGATCATCCAGAGTGGGAAATTGTCACCACGCAGTTTGGCTACAACGATGCCACTAAATCACTGCAAACTGCCGAAGGGATCTTAAAAGCCTATCCGGATCTGGATGCGATCATCGCCCCTGATGCCAACGCGTTACCTGCCGCAGCACAGGCCGCAGAAAACCTGAAACGCACTAATGTCGCGATTGTCGGCTTCAGTACGCCAAACGTCATGCGCCCGTATGTTGAGCGCGGCACGGTGAAAGCCTTTGGCCTGTGGGATGTCGTTAAGCAGGGGGAAATTGCGGTCAACGTCGCAAATACCTTGTTGAAAAAGGGCGATCTTAACGTCGGTGACACTATCGACGTGGCGAAAATTGGCAGCCTGAAGGTTGAGCCTAACAGTGTGCAGGGCTACCAGTATGAAGCCAAAGGTAACGGGATTGTGCTGCTGCCAGAGCGTGTCATATTCACGAAAGACAACATCGGTAAATACGATTTCTGAGGGGGAAAAATGGCAGATCTTGACGATATCAGAGACGGCAAAGATTACGGCATTGGCCGCCCTCAGGAAAATAAAGCTTTCTACCTGAAAGGTAGCGGGGCGCTGGATTGGGGCATGCAGTCGCGGCTGGCGCGGATTTTCAATCCCGATACTGGGCGCACCGTCATGCTGGCGTTTGACCACGGTTATTTTCAGGGGCCGACGACTGGGCTTGAGCGCATAGATTTATCCATTGCACCGCTGTTTCACGAAACCGATGTGTTGATGTGCACGCGTGGTATTTTGCGCAGCGTAGTGCCTCCCGCGACCAACAAACCGGTGGTGTTGCGTGCCTCAGGTGGAAACTCGATTCTCAGCGAATTGTCGCGAGAAAGTGTCGCGGTCACCATGGAAGATGCACTGCGACTGAATGCTTGTGCCGTGGCGGCGCAGATTTATATCGGTAGTGAGTATGAGCACCAGTCGATCAACAACATCATTAAGCTGGTGGACGAAGGTACGCGCTATGGCATCCCAACGCTTGCCGTGACGGGAGTGGGCAAAGAAATGACGCGTGATGCTCGTTATTTCTCACTCGCCAGCCGTATCGCTGCCGAAATCGGTGCGCAATTTGTGAAAACCTACTTTGTCGAAGAGGGGTTCGAGAAAGTGGCTGCCAGTTGCCCAGTACCGATTGTTATCGCTGGAGGCAAGAAATTGCCAGAACAAGAGGCGTTGGATATGTGCTACCGCGCCATCGACCAGGGCGCATCAGGGGTGGATATGGGGCGCAATATCTTCCAGTCTGACGCACCGCTCGCCATGCTAAAAGCGGTGAAAAAGGTGGTACATGAAAACGTCTCTGCCCATGAGGCTTATCAGTTCTGGCTGGATGAAAAACACCATGGAGATAAGGCATGAACGTGACGCTGGTGGAAATCAACATTAAACCGGAGTGTGTCGATGATTTTATGGACGTGTTCCGCGCCAATCACGAAGGCTCAATCCAGGAGCCGGGTAATCTGCGTTTTGATGTGCTGCAAGACCCGGTTATCCCGACGCGGTTCTTTATCTACGAGGCCTATCAAAACGACGAAGCCGTACTGGCACACAAGCAAACGCCGCATTACCTCGCCTGCGTAGAAAAGCTGGATGGGATGATGTCGGAACCGCGTAAGAAGCGGAGTTTTGTGGGGCTGCTGCCGGGGTAGTTTTAGTTTTCCAGCCCCTCTCCCCAGCGCTCTGCTGGGGGAGAGGCTTAAAATCATCTATCTGGCTAAATTCACTCGTTTTCCCAACCCGTCAAACAAATGCAGATGTTGCTCATCAATGCTTAATGAAAGCGCATGCCGGGGTGGATAGTTAAGCTGCTGGAAAGATTTCAGACACAGGTTGTATTGTTCGAAAGCAAACCACACCAGCGTTGAATCCCCCTGTAATTCGCAAAGCCGCGTCGTGGCGTTAAAGCAGAAATCGCCTGAAGCATCTGGGCGGATATTCTCCGGGCGGATGGCAACAAACAGCTTATCGCCATCGCTAATGCCAAGGGGCTGGACGCACAACGGGAAGAACAACTCATTACTGAACTTCAGCCCTCCATTTTGCCAGGTCGCATTCAACAGATTGATTTTCGGCGTGCCGATAAACTCTGCAACGAACAGGTTGGCAGGTGAATTATAAAGCTCAAGCGGAGTGCCAATTTGCTCTATTTTCCCTTTGTAGAG
>NZ_DATERI010000009.1:0-46108 GCF_035271705.1 Buttiauxella sp. | reverse complement strand
GGGTCATGTTCCCGGAACCGAGCTGATTCCTGGTTTACCGGGCATGTTTAACACCGGCGCGGCAACCGTTAAAGGCGCGTGGGACGATGCGGGTCAGCTTACCGGTACCAACCCGTGGTATGTGCTCAAGCAGAAACTGGCTAGCGGCGAATACACGCGCTACTGGGACTCTGAGTCACACGTTCCGTATCTTTATAGCAAAACCAAGCAAGAATTCCTGACCTATGACGATCCGCAGTCTATTAAGGAAAAAGTTGACTATATCAATGCGCAAGGCTTTGGTGGCGCGATCCTGTGGGATATTAGTGGCGATACTCCGGAACACGAACTGGGTAATATCGTTAAAGAAGTGAAAAACACGCCGCTGCCGGATGATTCCGATGTGCCGGTACCACCAGACGTAGGCCCGGTTGTTGATCAGACCGACCTGAAAGCTATTCTGGTCAACCTGCAAGATGGTCAAACTAAAGTTGTTGTTAACCTTGATGCAACCAAACTGCAGAGTGGCTACGGTTTCACTGTTTCTACCGACGGGAATTATCTGTTCAGTACCGAAGGCTCTAGTGTTCACGACAGCGCCGTCAGCAAACTTGGAAAAGAGGTTTCATTGCGTTCCAACGTTGATGCCACCAGCCGCCTGAAAGTGGGTACTGTAATCAAAGTGACGCGCAATTATCCGAATAAGGGTGTTCTGGGCCAATTAACCGTTACGCAAGATATGCTCGACGGTAATAACCCAGTTGTCTCTGATGGCAGCGTGAAGTCTATCAGCGTGTCGAAAGTCAATAACGTGCCGTATGTGTTCGTTGATTTTCATAAAGGGATGCTTCACAGCGCGGACGGTTCTTCTTATGTCGGTAAAGTGATTAATGACGATAAGAAGAAGGGTAACTATATTTTCAATTGCGATAATGGCAAATGTGTAGCCAGCACCGTGACTGAAGATGGCTCTCTTACCCACCTCAAGTCGGATGAGAGAGATATCTCTATCGGTGAAACCGTTGTCATTGAGCGTATTTCTCCGAATCCAGCGACTGTCGCCAAAATTGTCGTCACCAGCTTTGATCCAGAACCGCAGCCAGAGCCGACGAATACAGGAGGCGTCGTGATACCTTCAGGAACCGTCATCCGTAGATAACGACGCAATATCCCTTTTATTAAGGTGAAATGTCATAACAGGGGCTGAACATTCAGCCCCTTTTTACTTTTCCAGGGTTTTCGCAACTGGTTCGCTGTTCAGCCCTTTCTCGAGCTTCCAGGTATTCACGGCGGCAATACGGCGACGCGTTAACTCATCGCGAATCGCAGGTCCGCTAAATCCAGCATCAATCACCTCTTTGTTGGTGACACTTTGCGCCACAGCCCATGCGGCACGCAATAGTCTGCCCTGAGGATAATCATTGGCTTCAAAACCGGTACGCCCACGCGCATCCGCTTCACTGGCCAAAGCCACTTGTTCAACGCGCTGTGGTTTACGCCACGCGTCGATTGCGTCGAATAATTTGATGATGGTTTTCGGCTGTAAAATAGCGAAGGTGTGAATCAGGTCGTGGTATTCGGCGACCAGTTTGGCAAGGTCACGAATGTCATTAGGTACGCGCATCCGCTGGCACATTTGCTCCACCAGTTTTACTCCGGCTGGACCATGCCCATGATGACGCGGCCAGAACTCTTTTGGTGTCAATCCCTTACCTAAATCGTGGCATAGTGTGGCAAAACGGACGTCAACATCCGGGCTGAGTTGCGCGGCAATTGCCAGCGTCATCAGCGCGTGAATACCAGTGTCGATTTCCGGATGCCATTTTTCTGGCGCAGGGACACCAAACAGCGCGTCGATTTCCGGGAATAACACTGCCAACGCACCGCATTTGCGCAGAACATCGAAGTAAATCTGTGGATTATGACTGGTGAGGGCGTTTTCAGTTTCTTTCCATACGCGTTCTGGCGTCAGATGCGCCAACTCACCGTTGGCCGCCATTGCGGTCATCAGCGCCATAGTTTCAGGGGCAATTTGAAAATTGAGATGGGCATAACGTGCAGCAAAACGCGCGACGCGTAAAACACGAAGCGGATCTTCATTGAAAGCAGGGGACACATGGCGCAACAGGCGTTTTTCGATATCGGCACGCCCATTATACGGGTCGATAAACTCGCCGTGTTCGTCCTGCGCAATGGCGTTAATGGTCAGATCGCGACGCAACAAGTCTTGTTCAAGCGTGACATCAGGCGCGGCATAGCAGGTAAAACCTGTATATCCCGGGCCTGACTTACGCTCGGTTCGCGCTAATGCGTACTCTTCCCGCGATTTAGGATGCAGAAATACCGGGAAATCCTTCCCAACTTGCTGGAAGCCAGCATCGAGCATTTCTTGTGGTGTGGCACCCACCACCACCCAATCTTTATCTTTGACCGGTAATTTCAACAACCCATCACGTACTGCACCACCGACCAGATAAATCTTCACGCTTTAATGCCCCTGCATCTGTTAACCAATTACGATAATACGTAAGTGTAGGATACAGGGTCGGCGATCAGTTCATCCAGCGATCTTTCTTCTTACGACTTGGGATCATGTGTGGCAGTAACAGGCCAAGCAGCAGACCGAAACCAGCAACGCCACCGCCATACATAAACCACTGCATGATGATGGCGCGTTGCTTGTCATCCAACTGAACATTCGCGGCTTCAACTTTTTTCTTCGCGACGATCAATTGGTTTTTAAGCTCTTGATTCTCATCTTTTAGGCCGGTGATGACACTGTCGCTTTGTGCGACTTTTTGTTGCATATCAGCAGTGCGCTGATTCCAGGTTGTGTCGATATTAGTCAGCTTATCAGTCAGTGTTTTAACCTGGTTTTCCAGGTCTGGAACACGAATACGCAAGCTTGGCGAAGTGCTCAACTGCGCCAAAGGGATCCATGAGGTGCGACCGTTGCTGTCGCGCACCTGACCATATTTGGATTCTTCATTGCTTTGTAACAGCGTGACTTCTTCCCCGGCATTCACGGTGCCGAGCAAGCGATAATTATCCCCAGGACCACTACGCACCCAAGTGTTGAGTTCATCAGATACATAACGTTTTTCGTTGGCATGAGCCACAACTGAAACGTTAAGACAGAGCAAAGTAAGGCAAATTAGGCGGAATTTGTGCATGATTTCGTCGTTATTGTCATAAATAGTGGAACGATAGTAGTGGCATCAGTCTGACGACGCAATCCGCAAACCTGAATGAGAATCATCCTGGTGTGAATTTGACCACTGACTCGCGATTTATGGCCCGCCGAAATGCGCGCCACTAATGGTAATTTGGTGAAAAATATTATCTACTGACCACCATTAAACGATTAAGTTCGCCGGGCGTTAGCTCGATGTGACACAACTAAAAGCAAAATGACGATGACTCAAGAAATCGAACTCAAATTTATTGTTAATCCAGCTGAACTGGATTCTCTTCGTAACACATTACATTCGCTAGAAAGCCAGCACAGCGAACCTCGCCAGTTGCTTAATATCTATTATGAAACCGCCGACAATCAACTGCGCCGTCATGATATGGGGCTGCGTATCCGTGGCGATAATGGCCGTTACGAAATGACGATGAAAATCGCAGGCCGCGTCACTGGTGGGCTACATCAGCGTCCGGAATACAATGTTGAGCTGAGCGGGCCGGAACTGGCATTGTCGTTGCTCCCGCAAGATGTATGGCCGGAAGGCCTCTGCGCCGACGCATTGCAGACTCAACTGAACCCTTTATTTAGCACCGATTTTGCGCGTGAAAAATGGGTGGTGACGCACGCTTTAAGCCGTATCGAGCTGGCGTTGGATCTCGGTGAAGTTAAAGCAGGTGAACTGAGTGAGCCGTTGTGTGAGCTGGAACTTGAATTGTTGGAAGGTGAGACAGCGGATGTTCTGGCCTTTGCCAAACAACTGGTTGCACTACCGGGGTTACGCCAGGGTAGCCTGAGCAAAGCGGCGCGGGGTTATCATCTGGCGCAGGGGAACAAGGAACGAGAAATTAAACCGTTAACGGTTTTGCGCATACCTGCGAAAGCAACGGTTGAGCAAGGACTGGAAGGTGCGCTTGAACTGGCTCTATCCCATTGGCAGTACCACGAAGAACTGTGGCTGCGTGGTAACGGTAAAGCGAAAGCTCAGGTACTGGAAGCGGTTGGCCTCGTACGCCACGCGCTGGCACTGTTCGGCGGCATCATTCCGCGTAAAGCGAGCACTGAGATGCGTGAACTGTTGGCAACATATGAAACGATGCTGCCGCAAGATCTGAAAGCACCGGAACTTGCTTTCAGCGCGCAAAGCAGCCAGGCAAAACTGGCACTGACAGAATGGTTGGTCGGACGTCAGTGGCAGAAATTTACCGACGAAAAAGCCAACGTGAAACTGGCGGGTTCGTTCAAGCGTTTTGCCGATACCCATCTCTCCCGTCACGCGGCTGAACTGAAAGAGACTTTCCAGCGCCCGTTGGGCGATAGTTATGCCGATCAACTGCCGCGTTTGGCACGAGAAACCGGTTCTATCCGCTTGTTGGCGGGTGTTTACGACGATACGAAAACGCAACCCTGGCTGGATAACTGGCAAGGGTTACGTCATGCCATCGTGACTCGCCAACAGGTTGAAATTGAACATTATCGCAATGAAGCCATCTCGCAGGCTCCTTTCTGGCTGCACAGCGGGAAATAACTATCGTTACTAAGGGATACGACCATGATGTCGCAAGCGCCACTTTTACAACAGCATTTGCAGGCGGCGCTGGCGCGTCTGCCACAAGAGATTGACCATCAGACGCTGAGCCCCGAGGCTCAAGCCGTGCTGGCGTTTAGTGATTTTGTTTGTGACAGCATGGCGGTTTATCCCGCATGGATTGTGGAAATCGAACAGTCCCCTCCACTTGCCGACGAATGGCAAAACTATGCCACCTGGTTGCAGGAAGAATTGCAGGGTGTGGATAGCGAACCCGCGTTAATGGCCGCATTGCGCCTGTTCCGTCGCCGCATGATGGTGAGAATTGCCTGGGCGCAAACGCTGCAAAAGGTGTCCACTCAAAGCTCTCTGCAACAGCTCAGTGTGCTGGCCGAAACGTTAATTATTGCTGCCCGTGACTGGCTGTATACCGCATGCTGCCGCGAGTGGGGCACACCGTGCAATCAAAACGGCGTCGCGCAACCATTGATGATTCTTGGCATGGGTAAACTCGGTGGTGGAGAACTTAATTTCTCCTCCGATATCGACCTGATTTTTGCCTGGCCGGAAAACGGCTCGACGCAGGGCGGGCGGCGTGAGCTCGATAACGCGCAATTCTTTACCCGTTTAGGTCAACGGCTGATTAAAGTCCTCGACCAACCGACACAAGACGGCTTTGTTTATCGCGTCGATATGCGCCTGCGCCCGTTTGGTGACAGCGGCCCATTGGTGCTGAGCTATGCCGCGTTAGAAGAATATTACCAGGAGCAGGGCCGCGACTGGGAACGCTACGCGATGGTCAAAGCCCGGATTATGGGTGACAACAACGATGCGTGGAGCCAGGAACTGCGCAACATGTTGCGGCCATTTATCTACCGTCGCTATATCGATTTCAGCGTCATTCAGTCGCTGCGAAACATGAAAGGGATGATTGCCCGGGAAGTGCGCCGCAGAGGGCTGACCGATAACATTAAACTGGGCGCGGGCGGGATCCGTGAAACCGAGTTTATCGTCCAGGTATTCCAGCTGATTCGCGGTGGCCGTGAGCCTGTTTTGCAGTCCCGCTCGTTACTGCCAACCCTTGAAGCCATCGAGCAATTACATCTGCTGCCGGAATCTGATGCTGCGACATTGAATGCGGCCTATTTATATCTGCGCCGCCTCGAAAATCTATTACAGAGCATCAATGACGAGCAGACTCAAACACTTCCTGGCGATGAGCTAAACCGTGCGCGCCTGGCGTGGGCGATGAACGCGCAGAATTGGGATTCCCTGCAAGAAACCCTGCAACAGCATATGAATGCCGTACGCCAGGTGTTTAACGACTTGATCGGCGACGATGAACCAGAACCGGGTGAAGATAAGCTCGCCCAAGCGTGGCGCGAACTGTGGCAAGACGCGCTGGATGCAGATGCCAACACGCCTGTTCTGGAACATTTAACGCCAGAAGCACGTAGTGAAGTGTTACGCCTGGTGAGCGATTTCCGCCAGGATACCGATAAACGCACTATCGGCCCGCGTGGCCGCCAGGTGTTGGATCAGCTCATGCCGCGTTTGCTGTGTGAAGCCTGTTCGCGCAACGACGCGCCATTGCCATTATCTCGCCTTACGCCGTTGCTGCTCGGCATCGTCACGCGGACGACCTATCTTGAGCTGCTCACGGAATATCCGGGCGCATTAAAGCACCTGATAACGTTGTGTGCTGCATCACCGATGATTGCCAGCCAACTGGCGAGTTACCCATTGCTACTTGATGAGTTGCTCGACCCGAATACGCTCTACCAACCCACTGCCACCGATGCCTATCGTGACGAGCTTCGCCAGTATTTGCTGCGTGTGCCTGATGACGATGAAGAGCAGCAATTGGAAGCATTGCGCCAGTTTAAGCAAGCACAGCTGTTACGTGTTGCGGCCGCGGATATCACCGGTACATTGCCTGTGATGAAAGTGAGTGACCATCTTACCTGGCTTGCTGAAGCGATGATTGACGCGGTGGTCCAGCAAGCCTGGGCGCAAATGGTGGTGCGTTATGGGCAGCCGAAACACCTACAGAACCGGGAAGGGCGCGGTTTTGCAGTGGTAGGTTACGGTAAGCTTGGTGGTTGGGAGTTGGGTTATAGCTCTGATTTGGATCTCGTTTTCTTGCACGATTGCCCGTCAGATGTCATGACCGATGGCGAGCGTGAAATCGATGGTCGCCAGTTCTACTTGCGCCTCGCGCAGCGTGTAATGCACCTGTTTAGTACCCGGACGTCATCGGGCATTTTGTACGAAGTGGATGTGCGTTTACGCCCCTCAGGTGCAGCGGGCATGTTGGTCACGACCACCGAAGCGTTTGCCGATTATCAACAGAATGAAGCCTGGACCTGGGAGCATCAAGCCCTGGTTCGTGCACGTATTGTGTATGGCAGCCCGCAATTGAAGCAGGAGTTTGATGCCATCCGCCGTAACATTTTGTGCATTCCTCGTGAAGGTGAAAAACTACAAACTGAAGTGCGAGAAATGCGGGAAAAAATGCGTTCGCATTTGGGTGGAAAAAATCGTGAACGCTTTGATATTAAAGCCGATGAAGGCGGTATTACCGATATTGAGTTTATCACTCAGTACCTGGTTTTACGTTATGCGACGCAGGCTCCAAAACTGACGCGTTGGTCTGACAATGTGCGCATTCTGGAATTAATGGCGCAGAACGACATTATGAGTGATGACGAAGCGAAAGCATTGACGCATGCTTATGTCACATTACGTGATGAACTTCATCATCTTGCATTGCAGGAACTGCCCGGGAATGTGGCAATGGATACTTTCACTCAAGAGCGCGAGCAGGTATTGAGAAGCTGGCAAACGTGGCTGATTGACCCGCAAACACGCGCATAAGATTAATTGTGATATTATTCGCGACAAAATTTTATCCCTCTCTGGAGAGTCAGGAATGAAAGTAACGCTGCCCGAATACAGCCGTGCAGGCGTCATGGTAGTTGGTGATGTGATGCTGGATCGCTACTGGTATGGCCCTACAAGCCGCATTTCCCCGGAAGCTCCGGTGCCGGTGGTGAAAGTTGATACCATTGAAGAACGCCCTGGTGGCGCTGCAAACGTGGCAATGAACATTGCTTCGTTGGGGGCGAATTCGCGGCTGGTGGGTCTGACGGGTATTGATGATGCGGCGCGTGCGCTCAGCCAAGCGCTGGCTGGCGTGAACGTTAAATGCGATTTTGTCTCGGTACCGACGCACCCGACAATCACCAAACTGCGTGTACTTTCCCGCAATCAACAACTGATTCGCCTCGATTTCGAAGAAGGTTTCGAAGGCGTTGATCCAGAGCCAATTCATGAACGCATTAGCCAGGCGCTGCCACACATTGGCGCACTGGTGCTTTCTGACTACGCAAAAGGTGCACTGGCGAGCGTTCAGCATATGATTAGCCTTGCGCGTGCGGCCAATGTACCGGTGCTGATTGACCCGAAGGGTACTGACTTTAGTCGCTACCGTGGCGCGACGCTGCTGACGCCAAATCTGTCAGAGTTTGAAGCGATTGTCGGTAAGTGTAAGAACGACGAAGAACTGGTAGAGCGCGGGATGAAGCTTATTGCTGAATACGAACTTTCCGCGTTGTTGATTACCCGTTCTGAACACGGTATGACGCTGTTACAACCTGGCATTAAACCGTTCCATTTACCCACTCTGGCACAAGAAGTGTATGACGTGACCGGTGCTGGCGATACGGTGATTGGTGTACTGGCAGCCACACTTGCGGCGGGCAACACTCTTGAAGAAGCGTGCTACTTTGCAAATGCAGCGGCAGGGGTTGTGGTCGGTAAACTGGGTACGTCAACCGTTTCACCTATCGAGCTGGAAAACGCGGTGCGTGGCCGTGCCGATTCAGGTTTTGGTGTAATGACCGAAGCTGAGTTAAAAGTCGCTGTAGCGGCCGCTCGCAAACGCGGTGAGAAAGTCGTCATGACCAACGGCGTGTTCGACATTCTTCATGCAGGCCATGTTTCTTATCTGGCCAATGCGCGCAAGTTGGGCGACCGTCTAATCGTTGCGGTAAACAGTGATGCTTCAACCAAACGCCTGAAAGGGGAAACTCGCCCTGTGAATCCGCACGATCAACGTATGATCGTACTAGGTGCACTGGAAGCTGTGGATTGGGTGGTGTTGTTTGAAGAAGACACGCCACAACGCTTAATTGGCGAAATCCTGCCTGATCTGCTGGTCAAAGGTGGCGATTACAAACCGGATGATATTGCCGGGAGCAAAGAAGTCTGGGCCAACGGCGGTGAAGTGATGGTGCTCAACTTTGAAGATGGTTGTTCAACCACCAATATCATTAAGAAGATTCAAAGCTACGACGCATAAGCTGATGGGCTAATAAAAAACGCCCCAACTTTTGGGCTGCAGTCCAATTTTGGGGCGTTTTTTTACATTTGTGGTTCTGTCGGTGGCGTGACTTCAGGTGCCTGAGCGTTACGATTTTCCAACTCGGTTAAACGCTGTTCCAGTAAAGCCAATTTCTCGCGGGTGCGTAATAGCACTTGAGTCTGCACATCAAACTCTTCACGGCTAACCAGATCCAGACGGGTTAACTGAGCCTGCAAAACCTGGCGTACTTTTTTCTCAACATCGTCCCCGAACTCACGAATCCCTTTCGGCATTGACTCGTGGACCTGGCGTGCGATCTGTTCAATTTTTTTCGGGTCAATCATAGTGGCTTCCATAATCTTACGGGATTGTCTTACGCGATTAACACTAAGTGTAATGCCTGTGACGCCGCTTAGAAACCTGAAATGTTCTAAGCTTTGGCGTTGCCAGAGAAAATCATCGGCGTTATAGTAAGTCTGCTTATTCTCAGGGCGGGGTGTAACTCCCCACCGGCGGTAAATCAGCGAACGCTGAAAGCCCGCGAGCGCTCCAGAGCAATCTGGAGGTCAGCAGATCCGGTGTAATTCCGGAGCCGACGGTTATAGTCCGGATGGGAGAGAGTAACGACTAAGCTCAAGCTTTAGTAAGCTTGCACACGTTATTTTTTTAGCTCCTAAGACTGCCCTGATTCTGGTAACCATAATTTTAATGAGGTTTTTTTACCATGAATCAGACGCTCCTTTCTGCATTTGGCACCCCGACTCAGCGCGTGGAACATGCTCTTGAAGCACTACGTGAAGGCCGTGGGGTAATGGTTCTTGACGATGAAGATCGTGAGAACGAAGGTGACATGATTTTCCCTGCGGAAACCATGACCGTTGAGCAAATGGCTCTGACCATTCGCCACGGTAGCGGTATTGTTTGCCTGTGCCTGACCGAAGATCGCCGTAAACAACTTGATTTGCCAATGATGGTTGAGAACAACACCAGTGCTTATGGCACCGGTTTTACTGTCACTATTGAAGCTGCAAATGGCGTAACGACCGGCGTTTCTGCCGCAGACCGTATTACCACGGTGCGTGCTGCAATTGCTGATGGCGCAAAACCAAGTGACCTGAACCGCCCGGGCCACGTCTTCCCGTTGCGTGCTCAACCCGGTGGCGTACTTACCCGTGGTGGCCACACCGAAGCAACTATTGATTTGGTATCACTTGCGGGCTTCAAACCTGCGGGTGTGTTGTGTGAATTGACCAACGATGATGGCAGCATGGCTCGCGCGCCTGAGTGCATCACCTTTGCACGTGAACACAACATGGCGGTCGTGACGATTGAAGATCTGGTGGCATATCGCCAGACTCACGAACGCAAAGCCAGCTAAGATGCAAAAAGCCCGGTTTCTATACCGGGCTTCTCATCATTTCACTCAACTAAAATTCGAGATAATTCGAGTTGCAGCCAACACCCCTGCAATTTGAATGATAATGAGTTTATCAACCAATCCCGTTGGTTTGCAGTAACGTCAGACTAAACCCCATTACAGCCATACCGCAAAGTACGCCATAACTCGGGTTGTTATGGGGATCAATTTCTTTGGCCAGCGGCATCAGTTCATCGACAGACAACGCCACCATAATCCCCGCGACGGCAGCCATAATCGCAGCCATGACAACCGGCGAAACCATAGAGCCAAGAATCAACCAGGCCAGCACACCCCCAAGAATTTCTGCGAGACCAGAAATCCCTGCCCAGAAAATGGCTTTGCGTTTAGAACCTGTTGCTGCGTACACCGGGCCTGCAACCGCTAATCCTTCCGGAATGTTGTGCAGTGCGACGGCGAGTGCAATCCCCATCCCTAATTCCAGATTACTGCTAGCTGTCACATAGGTTGCCACCCCTTCCGGGAAGTTGTGCAGACTAATACCTAGAGTCAGCAGTAACGCGGTACGGCGTAAATTACGAGGTTGTGGTTTGCTGTCCATCAAGTCTTGCGGATGTGCATGGGGCAGGGCGCGGTCGAGTGCGAAATAGCCCAACAAACCCAACATGAACATACCGTAACCTAATACTGGCGACATCCCTACGGTGTGAAGTGCCGCAGGTAGCATCTCCATCAACGAGATAAGCAGCATAATTCCCGCTGCAAAACCGAGAGAAAATGCCAGCACACGGTTTGAAGGCTTCTGGCCGATAACGCCAAGAAAGGCACCAATAAAAGTGGCTCCCCCTGCAAACAGGGTCAGAATCAAGGGTACTGACATTTACCGCTCCTTTTGATAATGATTATCATTTATGTTAATGGGCGACGTGATAAAAATCGAGAGCAAGATGAGCAACTTTACACATCGCTTACATTCAAATTTCCTGATGATCTTCATCATGCTTATCTGAGTTCTTCATGCTGCAAAACCGCGTATTGTGGTGTACATAGAATGAATATCCCGATAAAGGACACCACCATGACAACTCAACGAATGCCTGCGCTGTTCCTCGGACACGGTAGCCCAATGAACGTGCTAGAAGACAATCACTATACCCAAGCCTGGCGTCATTTGGGAGAGACCTTACCGCGACCAAAAGCCATTGTGGTGGTATCTGCGCACTGGTTCACTAAAGGCACGGGTGTCACGGCGATGGAAACACCAAAAACTATCCATGACTTCGGTGGTTTCCCACAGGCGTTATACGATACCCATTACCCGGCTCCAGGTTCGCCTGAACTGGCTCAGCAATTGGTTGAGCTGCTGGCACCTATTCCGGTTATGCAAGATAAAGAAGCATGGGGGTTTGACCATGGTTCCTGGGGCGTTTTGATCAAGATGTACCCCAATGCCGATATCCCAATGGTACAGCTCAGTATCGACAGTACCAAACCGGCAGCCTGGCACTTCGAAATGGGTCGCAAGCTTGCTGCACTACGTGATCAAGGAGTCATGTTGATTGCCAGTGGCAATGTGGTCCATAACCTACGCACCGCACGCTGGCACGGTGAAAACACACCCTACCCATGGGCTGAGTCGTTTAACCAATACGTTAAAGACAATCTCACATGGCTTGGGCCGGTCACCGAGCACCCGTTGGTGAACTATTTACAACACGAAGGCGGATCGTTATCTAATCCAACGCCGGATCACTACCTGCCATTGCTGTATGTTCTGGGGGCGTGGGATAGCAAAGAGCCGATTACATTACCTGTAGACGGTATAGAGATGGGGTCGCTGAGTATGCTGTCGGTGCAAATCGGCTAATTTACCCGTCATACTTCAACTTGCAGGGGGGGTGGCTGCGCTCACGCACCCCAGTCACTTACTGATGTCAGCTCCCGGGGACTTCGTTCGCTTGCCGCCTGCCTGCAAATTGAATTATTTAGGGTAAGAATACGATGCGATATTCGCGTTTTTTATTCTTACTCTACAAACACATGCGGATAGAAACGTGAAAGATCCTGAGTAATTAACTCGCGATCTTCACGAATGCCGATCCCCGCAGGTTGATCGTTGATTAGCCAACTTCCGATCAGCACATAGCTGTCACCGAATTTCGGCAATGGATAGAACTGCTGGACGATCATGCCTTCTTCACCGTAAGGGCCATCGACACGAGCAATTTCTTCGCCGTTTTCGATGATCTTCACATTCGCACCTTCGCGGGAGAAGATGGGCTTCACCACATACTTATCCATCGCCGGATAGCTATCTTCGGCGAAATAAGCAGGCAGCAGGTTTGGATGATCCGGGAACATTTCCCACAGCATTGGCAGCAATGCTTTGTTGGAGATAATACTCTTCCAGGCCGGTTCCAGCCAACGTACCCCAGCATCTTCGAGCTTGGTGGAGAACATCTCACGCAGCATGAATTCCCATGGGTACAGTTTGAACAGGTTACTAATCACCTGATCCTGCAGATCGGTAAACTGGCCTTTCTCGCCCAGGCCGATATCTTCCATGTACACGAACTCGCTGGCCACTTCTGCTTCTGCGGCACAATCTTGCAGGTACTGAACCGTACCGCGATCTTCAACCGTATCCTGACAACAAGCGAAATGGACCAGGTTGAAACCGTGTTGCTGCTTCAGTTCGGCAAAACGTTCAATGATCTTCTCTTGCAGGCTGTTGAACTGATCGCTTTCAGCTGGCAGATTCCCAGCCTGGATCTGATCTTCGAGCCAAATCCACTGGAAGAACGCCGCTTCATATAAAGAGGTTGGTGTATCAGCATTGTTTTCCAGCAACTTTGGTTCGCCAACGCCATCCCATGCAATATCCAGGCGTGAGTAAAGTGACGGTTGCTGGGTACGCCATGACTGACGCACAAATTCCCAAGTGTGCTTAGGAATGCGAAATTTAGCTAACAGCTCATCGCTGCTCACCACTTTCTCGACAACCTTCAGGCACATCTGATGCAATTGAGCCGTCACGTCTTCCAGGCGATCAACCTGGGCAAGCGTCAGCTTGTAATAAGCATCTTCACACCAGTACGGTTCGCCATACATAGTGTGAAAGTTGAAACCGTATTCTGTGGCTTTCTCGCGCCAATCCGGGCGCTCAGTAATCGCAATTCTTTCCATAATTTCTTAGCCACCCATGGAACGAGAAGTGCCAGTTGCTCGGGTGCCTGTTGCGCTGCTGCTGCGCTGCATAGTCGATTGTTTAGCGACTGAATCACCGAACCCGCCGCGTGTCACCGTGCTGGTGGTGGCAGGTTTAGGTGCCATCGCAGTTTTCGGTACAGTTGTCGTACGGCCAGGAGTGGCGGCACCGTAGTTCTTACCACTGGCGTCGGCATATTTACCGTAAGCAGGGCTTGCTGGGTTCTTTGAGGTAAACAGTGGTTGCTGCGCAAAGCCCGCACCGCCGCCCATTAGACGACCCATCATGTAACCGGCCATCAATGGCATCCAGAAGCTGCCGCTTTGCTGTGGTTGTGCCTGAGCTTGTTCACCCGCCAGGCTAGCTTGCGCAGGAGCTTGTTGGCATTGGCCTTCACCAAACTCAGCGATACATTCTTCACGCGATTTATATTTAGGTGCAGTACGTTCTGCTTCTTTTAGCGCGTTATTGAAGGAAGTTGTACATTCGGCACTTTTGCCAGGATTAGCTTGAGAGCAGTCATCCGCATTTTGATACATGGAGACTGTTTCGTCATTTTGCTCGCAACCGGCAAGCATAAACACAGCGGTAACCGCCAATGCAACCGGCGTTAAATGGCGAGCGCCCCAGCTTTTGCGGAACGATGCGTGGTTTATGATTTTTGTCCGTTTCATTTATCTGTCCTGAGCCCAAAGGGGTGAAGCTAATATTGTGCTTAGAATAGGGGATGAATGGTTGAAATTAAAGCGATGACGGGCATTAGGAGGGCGATCTTTACTTTGCCTTACGTTCAATGTCGCAAGTTGTGATGGGGGCGTATAGCCACGCCCCCAAATAACGTCATCAGTTACCGAATGGGTTAGTTGATTTGGTACTGGTTGTTGAAACTGGAGTCGCTTTTGCAGGTGTTGCAATGTCAGGTGTTGCCGTGTCAGTCGTTGCTGCGGTGTCCGCTGAATAACCATCTGCGAGAGCATTCTGGTCTGGCGTTTCTGGAGCAACATTTTCTGGAGTCGTTGGTACTGGTTTACCTAATGTTCCGTTTAACGCAACAAGATCCTGTTCGTTAAGCGTACCCAGTGCTGACTTAATATTCAGCTGGTTGATCAGGTAGTTATAACGAGCGCTGGAAAGCTGTTGTTTTGCGTTATACAGCGTAGTGGTCGCATCCAACACATCAACGATGGTACGAGTCCCTACGGAATAACCGGCTTCCATTGCATCTAAAGAGCTTTGTGCAGACACAACCGCTTGTTTGTAAGCGTTGATAGTACTGATAGACGCATTAACGTTGTTAAACGAAGAGCGAACGGTTTGCACTACGCTACGATGCGCGCTTTCAAGTTGCTCGCTCGCGCCTACGAAGTTGTATTGCGCTTGTTTCACCTGAGAGTTTACGGAACCCCCGGTGTACAGCGGCAAGGAGAAGTTCAGGCCGATTTTATTCTGGCCCATATCGCTGTCATCGTACTGCGTACTATTTGTTTTAGAACCGCTGTAGGTGGTGTTGGAAACACCCGTCGATGCAGTCAAGCCCACGGTTGGCATGTGGCCGGTTTCTGCGTAGCGAATTTGCTCGCGAGCCAGGTCTTGAGACAGGCGTGCTTGCAACAATGCCAGGTTACGTTTTTCCGCTTCTTTCAGCAGATTATTCACACCATCAGGCTTGTTGGTTTTGAAGCCGTCAACATTCAGCGATGCCAAAGACGGGTAATAATTACCGGTTACCTGGCGCAGCGTTTCTACCGCGTTATCCAGATTGTTTCGTGCAGTCACTTCGTTCGCTAATACGTTATCGTATTGTGCACGGGCGTTCTGTACGTCGGTAATGGCTACCAAGCCTACGTTAAAGCGCTGAGTGGTTTGATCCAACTGACGATAAATAGCCTGTTTCTGTGCTCCTGTGAAGGACAGTGCATCAATGGCACTCAACACATTAAAATAGGCTGTTGCAGTATTCAGAATCAGAGTTTGTTGGTCAGTCTGATAAGTGACATCTTGAATACCCGCTGATTTTTCTTGCAGGGTCAGAGCACGCCATTTCGACATATCAAAAATGGTTTGCGTCAACTGCAAAGAGGCACTGCCCGCCCTGGAGTCGATGCCATTGGCATCACTAAACCCATTGGTGTATTCATAATCAGCACCAAGGCCAAGCTGTGGCAGCAACGGGCTGCGCGCTTCGTTAATTTTTTCGAATGCGGCATCACGGTCAGCAGCGGATTTGCGCAAGTCCGGGTTGCTTAAACGTGCCTGCTGATAAACCTGCATCAGGTTTTCTGCTTGGCTCATGGCACTGAAACCCGTTAGGCTCAGACCGATAAGAATTGGGAGCAGTTTCTTCATTTGCATTCCTTGTTGTGAAGCAGAAATTATTTGTTAGCGCTGACAAGAGCCGGAAATGATCACCGATTTTAGCAGAGTCTGCCAGCAGGGGCGCTTGGCGTAATGTGCCATTGACCCTTAATTTTCATCAATCTATCACATAGGAAATGAAACGGCAGTCAAACTGGCTTGAAATTACCCATTTCATAACCATTTAAATCAGGAAATCATAATGACTAAGCAAAACGATCAACTCGTCACATTAGCCAAAAACGATGTTGAAATTATTGCACGGGAAACACTTTATAGCGGTTTTTTTTCGTTGGATCTGTATCGTTTCCGCCATCGCTTGTTTAATGGCGAAATGAGTGGCGAAGTTTGTCGTGAAATTTTAGAACGCGGGCACGCTGCAGTACTGCTACCCTATGACCCTGTGCGGGACGAAGTTGTCTTAATTGAACAGATTCGGATTGCCGCATATGACACCAGCACCAGCCCGTGGTTGCTCGAACTGGTTGCCGGGATGATTGAAGAAGGTGAAAGCGTCGAGGATGTCGCTCGTCGTGAAGCAGTTGAAGAAGCTGGGGTGATTGTCGGTCGCACTAAACCGGTCATCAACTACCTGGCAAGCCCTGGTGGAACCAGCGAGCGTTTATCAATCCTTGTTGGGGAAGTCGACGCAACGACTGCGAAGGGCATACATGGTCTGGCAGATGAAAACGAAGACATTCGTGTTCATGTCGTGAGCCGGGAACAGGCTTATCAGTTAGTAGAAGAAGGGAAAATCGACAACGCGGCTTCAGTCATCGCACTGCTTTGGCTGCAATTGCATCATGAGAAATTAAGAGAAGAGTGGAATCGATAAACATGAAGCGCTATACACCTGACTTCCCTGAAATGATGCGCCTGTGCGAAACCAATTTCGCACAACTACGACGCTTGCTTCCTCGTAATGATGAGGTGGGTGAAAAAGTCACTTATCAGGTTAGTAGCGCTCAATATCGACTCTCTATCCTTGAGTCGACCCGTTACACGACACTTGTACAAATCGAACAAACAGTCCCGGCGATAAGCTACTGGAGCCTACCGTCGATGTCGGTCAGGCTTTATCATGACGCGATGGTCGCGGAAGTGTGTTCAAGTCAGCAGATCTTTCGTTTCAAAGCACGGTATGATTATCCTAATAAAAAGTTGCATCAACGCGACGAAAAGCATCAAATTAATCAGTTTCTAGCTGATTGGCTGCGTTATTGTTTAGCGCATGGAGCGATGGCGGTTCCGGTTTGTTAGTGAGGGTGAAACCTAAGGACACCATTTGGAAAGCCTGTTAAATCTTCCTGTGGCCGGTGGGGGCCAGATCAGGATTTTGCAAATTACAGATACCCACCTGTTCTCTGGAAAGAACGAAACGCTGTTGGGCATCAATACCTGGATGAGTTATCAGGCTGTTATTTCAGCTATTCTCGCTGAGCAGCGTCATTACGACCTTATTGTTGCAACTGGGGATTTAGCCCAGGATCACAGTGCGCAGGCATACCAACATTTTGTTGAAGGCATTGCGGAGATTCCTGCGCCCTGCGTTTGGCTGCCTGGCAATCATGATTTCCAACCTGCGATGTTTAGCTCGTTGCTGGAAGCGGGGATCTCCCCTGCAAAACAAGTTTTTCTTGGCGACCATTGGCAAATATTGCTGCTCGACAGCCAGGTCTTTGGCGTCCCACATGGCGAACTGAGCGACTTTCAGCTCGACTGGCTAGAGCGTAAGCTCGCCGGTGCGCCTGAGCGTCATACGCTATTACTGTTGCATCATCATCCGGTTCCCGCGGGTTGTAGCTGGCTGGATCAACATAGCCTGCGCAATGCTGCAGAACTTGATGACGTGCTGCAAAAATTCCCAAAAGTGAAAACACTGGTGTGCGGCCATATTCACCAAGAGTTAGATCTGGACTGGAACGGAAGACGAATGCTCGCAACACCGTCAACTTGCGTGCAATTTAAGCCGCATTGCTCCAACTTCACTCTCGACACCATTGAACCGGGCTGGCGTTGGCTGGAACTCCATCCAAACGGCGAAGTGACCACTGAGGTTTGCCGCCTGAAAGGTGCGGTGTTCAACCCAGATACCGCATCAGAAGGGTATTGATGTCTACGCTACTTTATTTACACGGTTTCAACAGTTCGCCGCGTTCAGCTAAGGCGACCAGCCTGCAGGCTTGGCTTGCGCAGAATCATCCGCACATCAATATGATTATCCCGGAACTCCCACCCTATCCTGCCGATGCGGCAGAGTTGCTGGAGTCCCTGGTACTCAAGCATGGCGGTGAATCGTTGGGAGTAGTCGGCTCCTCTTTAGGGGGCTATTACGCGACCTGGTTGTCGCAATGTTTTACGCTGCCAGCGGTAGTTGTAAACCCAGCGGTGCGGCCTTTTGAATTGCTCGTGGATTATCTTGGCACTAACGAGAACCCCTACACCGGGCAGCAATATGTGCTAGAGTCACGCCATATTTACGATCTTAAAGTCATGCAAGTTGACCCGTTAGAATCACCAGATCTCATCTGGTTGTTACAACAAACGGGTGACGAAGTGCTTGATTACCGCCAGGCAGTGGCGTACTACACCCCCTGCCGTCAGACGGTAGAATCCGGTGGCAATCACGCCTTTGTGGGCTTCGAAGATTATTTCACCCAGATCGTCGACTTCCTTGGCCTGCATTAAGGCCTGATGTCGAATTCCTGTTTCGCAATCTGAACGAATAAACCATGACGCAATCCAGTTATAACGCCGATGCCATTGAGGTACTCACCGGGCTTGAGCCTGTTCGCCGCCGCCCCGGGATGTACACCGACACCACCCGTCCAAACCATTTGGGTCAGGAAGTCATTGATAACAGCGTGGATGAGGCGCTGGCAGGGCATGCGAAGCGTGTTGATGTTATTCTCCATGCCGATCAGTCATTAGAAGTCATTGATGACGGGCGCGGCATGCCGGTTGATATCCATCCGGAAGAAGGCGTTCCGGCTGTAGAGCTCATTCTTTGTCGTCTGCACGCAGGCGGTAAATTCTCCAACAAAAACTACCAGTTCTCTGGTGGTTTGCACGGCGTAGGTATTTCGGTCGTTAACGCCTTATCAAAGCGCGTCGAAGTCACGGTACGTCGCGATGCGCAGGTTTACAGTATCGCTTTTGAAAACGGTGATAAGGTTCAGGAACTGGCCGTCGTCGGGACTTGCGGCAAACGCAATACCGGTACCAGCGTTCACTTCTGGCCAGACGCCTCGTTCTTCGACAGCCCTCGTTTTTCTGTTTCTCGTTTAAGCCATTTGCTGAAAGCCAAAGCGGTTTTATGCCCAGGTGTTGAAATCACTTTTACTGACAAAGTGAACAATACCGAGCAGCGCTGGTGTTATCTGGACGGCCTGAAAGATTATCTGAGCGAAGCGGTAAACGGTTTACCTACGCTTCCGGACTCACCGTTTGTCGGCAACTTTGCAGGCGACGTAGAGCAAGTCGACTGGGCACTGTTATGGCTACCAGAAGGTGGCGAACTGCTGACTGAAAGCTACGTCAACCTGATCCCGACCATGCAGGGCGGGACTCACGTCAACGGTCTGCGTCAGGGTTTACTTGATGCGATGCGCGAATTTTGCGAATACCGCAACATTCTGCCACGCGGTGTAAAACTCTCAGCGGAAGATATCTGGGAACGTTGTGCCTACGTGCTGTCGGTGAAAATGCAGGATCCGCAGTTTGCTGGGCAAACTAAAGAACGCCTGTCATCACGCCAGTGCGCAGCCTTTGTTTCGGGTGTCGTCAAAGATGCCTTCAGCTTGTGGCTGAACCAGAACATCCAAATTGCGGAACAACTCGCAGAACTGGCGATTTCCAGTGCGCAACGTCGCATGCGTGCCGCCAAAAAAGTGGTGCGTAAAAAGCTGACCAGCGGCCCGGCGTTACCAGGAAAATTGGCAGACTGTTCCGCGCAAGATTTGAGTCGTACTGAACTGTTCCTTGTAGAAGGGGATTCCGCGGGCGGTTCTGCTAAACAAGCTCGCGATCGCGAATATCAGGCGATCATGCCGCTGAAAGGTAAGATCCTCAATACGTGGGAAGTTTCCTCCGATGAAGTGCTCGCGTCGCAAGAAGTGCATGACATTTCGGTGGCGATCGGTATCGATCCGGACAGTGAAGATCTGAGCCAGTTGCGCTACGGCAAGGTTTGTATCCTTGCGGATGCGGACTCCGATGGACTACACATCGCGACTTTGTTGTGTGCATTGTTCGTGCGCCACTTCCGCTCACTGGTTCGTGGTGGCCACGTTTATGTCGCGATGCCGCCGTTGTACCGTATCGATCTGGGCAAAGAAGTTTATTACGCGCTAGATGAAGAAGAGAAAGCGGGTGTGCTTGAGCAACTTAAACGTAAGAAAGGGAAACCGAACGTGCAGCGCTTTAAAGGGCTGGGCGAGATGAACCCACTGCAATTACGTGAAACCACGCTTGATCCAAACACTCGTCGCCTGGTGCAGCTCACGATTGACGATGAAGATAACGATAAAACCATGGCAATTATGGATATGTTGCTTGCGAAAAAACGTTCTGAAGATCGTCGCAATTGGCTGCAAGATAAAGGCGATATGGCGGATATTGAAGTCTAGTGTCTTTGAAAGGATAACTTGATCAATAGAAAGCAAAATATGCTCATAAAAGAAGCATAATTTGCCCGGTTGGCTGAGTTTTGAGCAAGGAAGCTCTGGTGAGGTTGGCTATTCCTGATGATGTCTGGTTCATCTTTCGGGCCAGGGTCACATTAAAAAGAAAAACAAATCCCACCCGTGTACGCTTACACCCAGAAACCGTAAAGATTTTGATCCAGTTTATTATTGGTCAGCTTTTCTTACTGCAAAATAACAATCCACCTCCGCAGTTGCGGGGTTAAGCGCCAGCTTTTCTGGCAACTGAAGGTATATTTCTATGGAAAGACGAAACTTCCTGAAAAGTGTTGCAGCACTGTCAACTATTGGTCTGGTTCGCCCATCGTTTTCAGCAACTCAGCATATTGATAAATCTGCATTGAGTTCTTCCGATACTCCCCGCCGCTTTGTGGTGACACAAACGTATAATCTGAAAGCACCTGCAGGCTCCAAAGGTAAAGTTAATCTGTGGATCCCCATACCGGAAGACACCACCTTTCAGACATTACTCAACCTTTCCTTCAACGGCAACTACCAGCAAGCTAGCCTGACGGCCAATAACCCTTATGGTGCCAGAATGATTTTCGTTACCTGGCCAGACTCCGCAGGTGCGCTGGAAATTAAAGTGGAGATGACGATTGAAACTCGTGATTGGGAAGTCCTTAAAGACAATACGTTGGCCAACTGGCTGCTTCCTGAACACGACGCTATCATCCCGGACGAGATTAAACCTTTCCTGCTGGCTACCCCTCATATTCCAGTCGACGGTGTAGTAAAAGAAACTGCTCTGAAAATTGTCGCAGGTGAAAAATCACCCATCAAACAGGCACGGTTGATTCACGACTGGGTCAGCACGAATATGCATCGCGATGATGCAGTCATCGGCTGTGGCACTGGAGATGTGGGCGAAATACTTAAATCGGGCAAATTGGGTGGCAAATGCACCGACATTAACTCAGTCTTTGTCGCGTTATGTCGTGCCGTCGGGATCCCGGCCCGTGAAATGTTCGGTATTCGCCTCGGTGCCAGTCGTAAACTGGGGCAGTATTCAAAGAAAGCCTTCGGTAGCGCAGATGAACAGGGCATCGCTAAAATAAGCGGTGGTCAGCATTGTCGCGCGATGTTCTGGCTGGCAGGGTTTGGCTGGATACCCGCTGATCCAGCGGATGTCACTAAAATGCGTCTGACTGAAAAGAAAGAGAACGCAGACCCGGCCGTGAAAGCGGTTAACGATTACCTGTTTGGTAACTGGGAAATGAACTGGGTGGGCTTTAATCATGCCCGCGATTTCGCGCTCTTCCCGGCAGCGGAACAAGGTGATATCAACAATCTGGGTTATCCGTATGCCGAGGTAGATGGAGATCCTTTAAACTTCTACGATCCAGCGGCATTCAGTTATGAATACATCAGCACAGAACAGCATTAAGGGGAGTTTAATCACTTTGCTGGCGGCATTAATTGCCGCTGGCGCATCCACACTGTGCTGTGTTGGACCTTTGTTGTATCTGCTGTTCGGTATTTCCGCAGCAGGGCTGACAGGGATCCCAACGCTTCCATGGTTACAAGTCCCGATGGTCACAGTGGCTTTGGGGCTGATGGCTCGAGGATTCTGGCGGTTGTATTTGTCCCCTAAACCGGTATGCACTCATGTTGTCAGCCGTCGGACACTCGTCTGCTTATACTGGTTGTCAGTGCCACTGGTACTGTTCCTGACCACTTATCCGTATGTTTTACCTTGGATATGGGAGAGTTTGGAATGAAGATATTTGTTTGTCTGGGGCTGCTGCTGTTTGCACCTCTGAGTTGGGCTACTAATAAAATGGTCACTGTTGATATCAGCCAAATGAACTGCCCACTCTGTGTTATCTCTATAAACCAGGCTTTGCGTAGCACTGATGGGGTTATCAAAGCGAAAGCATCCTTAAAAACGCATCAGGCGGAAGTTATTGTCCCGCAAAGTTTTGATAACCAACAGTTGCTGACGGCGATTGCCAAAACAGGGTTCACTGGCCAAATCCACTCGAGTACTGACGTGCAATAATCTCCACCCTTCCTACCGACGCCCCATCGCAGGTGCAACTTACAGCCAAAAAAAAGGGAGCAGGTGTAAACACCGCTCCCGTTATTTTTCAGTCAGCCGATTACTTAATCGCGTCTTCCAGAATATGGATATGAACATCCAGCACATCGTCTTTGACGGCGACGCTGTGATCTTTCATATGCTGGGTTTGCAGATGTGCTTCGAGATGAGCAACGCTCTCCCATTTTTCCAGCATAAATACGGAAGCGGGTGCCGTAGTCTGGAAAGCCACTTGCGCGTTATGGTCAACCAATGGTGCATAACCATGGCAGCCTTCTTCTTCCAGCACGGTAGGAATAATTTTTGCAAAGGCATCTAAAACCGCCTGGCGATGATGAACGCCTGGGCGGGTACGAATTTCAGCTATCACTGTTAGCATGACCTACTCCTGTATAAGTTTACTCAACAGTTAAGCAAAAATTTGACCGAGATGCTCGCGGTATTCTGCGATAAAACGCGGCACATCAGGTACTTTCATGACATCGTTAGCAATAAATGTCGGCAGACCTTCCATGCCAAGGAACTGGTTAGCTTTGTGGAATGGCAGATAAACGCCATCAACACCCACGCCATGGAAGAACTGTTCTTTGTCTTCAAAGGCTTGCAGCGGGGCGTTCCATGTCAGGGAAAGCATATAGGTTTTGCCTTGAATCAGGCCGCCGGAACCATACTTTTTCTCAGCATCAGAACGGGTACGGCCATCGCTGGCATACAGCGAACCATGACCTTCAGTGAACACATCATCGATGTATTTCTTCATGGTCCACGGCGCGCCCATCCACCAACCTGGCATTTGGTAAATCACGGTGTCGGCCCACAGGTATTTTTCGACTTCTTCTTTTAGGTCGTACTCGCTGTCGGTGCGGGTAACCACAACATCATGCCCGAGGTCGCGTAAAAAGCTTTCCGCGACGTCGGTCAGGGTGTCATTGAGTTGGCCATTAGAGTGCGCGAATTTTTTCGCACCATTGATAATCAGGATATTGCTCATAGTTAGTTCTCGAATTATTGCGTCTGGGGCGTAGTTTAATGTGAAACCCATCACGATTAAATGCTATGCATGGCAAAGACTTTTGCTTAAAACGCAATAATCCGAGGGGGGACGGTTTTTACCAACGAATCCTTACCTGGAAACCGCCACTGTCGGTATTCAAAAATAGGGCCTGCATACCATGTAAAGCAGCAATGCGCCGCACGATGGACAACCCTAGCCCGCTGCCCGTTTTCTCCTGTCCTGGGGGGCGGAAAAATCGCTCACCCAGGGAAGTTAAAAACTCTGGGCTGACCCCAGGTCCGTTGTCGGTAATCGTTATTTCGCGGCGTTGTAAAACAACCTCCACCACGCTGCCACGCGGGCAATAACGTACTGCATTATCCAGTACATTTCTCACCATCAAACTCATTAACAGCAGTTGCCCCTGCCGTTTCACGTTCGTGTCCTGGATATCAAGACGGATATCGATGCCTTCGCGCACGGCCTGGTGCCATGCGTCCATCACTGCATTTTGCAGCAATAATTGAAGTTCGACTTCTTGCACATCGTCCAGACCCGCTAAAGAATCCAGGCGTGATAACGTCAGTAACTGATCGACAAGACGCGTGGCACGATCAATTCCCAAACTGAGATTAGTGAGGGCATGATCTCGTACCGGCTCGTCGTCTTGCGCAAGTTGCGCGACTTCGGCCTGCACTTTTAATGCGGCAAGCGGGCTGCGTAGTTCGTGTGCTGCATCGGAGGTAAAACGCCGCTCGCGCTGCATTAATTCCCTGGTGCGTGAAAATAGCTGATTGAGCGCAATAACCAGTGGACGCACTTCTTGTGGCAGAGTTTGAGTCGGGAGTTCGCTGTCATCGTCAGGCTTGCGGGTATGCAGTTGATTCGCCAGTTTATGAAGCGGGGCGAGGGAGCGGCTCACCAACCACACCAGTAGAAGCAAAATCAGCGGTAATGCGATAAGCCATGGTGTGAGCTGCGACAACACAATATCCAGCGCCAGATCTTCCCGGTATTCCCATTCCTGACCCACCACAATACGGTATTTCCCGTCTGGTGTGGTGACCCACACCATGCGCCACTTATCGTCGTCGCCTGCCAGCGTGCCATCTACGAATCCGTCACGTTGGTAACGCCAGGTGAGGTTGCGCCCATTGTCGCCATCATTGAGTAACAGCAACCCATCGGTTGTGTAAATGGCGAAAGCCAGCGTGTCGTCGTCCTGTTTGCCGCGATGATGGGAAATCATGCTTTTGGTACGCGGAAGTTGTGCTTCACCCTGCATATTATCCAGCGTTAACGCACTCAAACGCTTGGCAAACAACACCTGCTGGGTATCAAACAATTTGTTGAGTGTTTTGCTGGTTTGATGCCAGGCGGCGGTGCTTGCGCCAAACCATGCCAACAGAGTCAGCAAAATATACCCGGCAATTAATCTGGCGCGTAAACTCTGAGTCACTGTTTTTATCATTCTTCGCCCAACGTATAACCAATTCCGTGCACCGTTCGAATAAACCCGCTGCCGAGTTTGCGGCGTAAATGGTGGATATGAACTTCCAGCGCGTTTCTGGAAACATCGTTATCCCAGTTATAAAGTTTTTCTTCGATAAGCGCGCGCGGTAATACGCGCCCGGGGTTACGCATAAATAATTCCAGCAAGGCAAACTCTTTGGGCTTTAACTGCAATGCTTCACCTTCGCGATTGACGGTTAATTTAATCGGGTCAAGTTCGACACCCGCGTGATTAAGTGTCGATTGAACTTGTCCATGATTACGGCGAATTAAAACCTGAAGCCGAGTGGCAACTTCTATTAACGCAAAAGGTTTACACAAGTAATCATCGGCACCGAGTTGCAACCCTTCGACCCGTTGTTCTAACGCGTCGCGCGCAGTTAAAATGAGCACGGGTTCGGTTCGACCGTGACGACGCCAGGTTTTTAGGATATCCAGCCCGTCGATTCCCGGTAGACTTAAATCCAGTACCACCGCATCGTAAGGAGCTAGAGCTAGCGCCGATTGACCCTGGGGGCCATCGATAAACCAGTCGACGGTAAAGCCCATTTTGGTTAGCCCTGCATTTAATCCATCGCCAATGAGCTTATCGTCTTCAATGAGTAAAATGCGCATGCGTTGTCCCTAACGGTATATTTACCGGAAGTTAATAACTTTTGTGCAGGCGTGTACAGGGAAAAAATACGATGCTTCAGCAATGTGCATAATTTTCTAAAAAAAACGATTTTAGAAGGGGGAATTAAGATCGCGTTAAGATCTGTCGGGTTAAATAGCATCAAGAAATTCATTCATATAGGGAAAATAAACAATGAAAAAAATAGCCGCTATTCTGACTATTCTCGCCATCAGCGTTGCACCTGCCATCGCTGCACAACAGGGTGGATTCTCTGATCCAAACGCCCCAGCACCCCAAACCACAACTCAAAACCAAACTGCTGGTGGGTTTGTTGGCCCAAGTGGTAGCAACACCACCGCAGCCCAGGCAAAATCACTATCTGATGATACGTGGGTCACTTTGCACGGCAAGATTGAATCACGCATTGGCGGTGATCATTACATCTTCCGCGACACAACCGGCACGATTAACGCTGATATCGACCATAAACGCTGGAATGGCCAGACCATAACCCCACAGGATACTGTTGAAATTCAAGGGGAAGTGGACAAGGACTGGAACTCCGTTGAAATCGACGTAAAACAAATTACTAAAGTTAAATAATTCCCCTCCATGAGCCGCATTTCGCGGCTCATTTCATATCACTCACTTCTCTCAAAGATACGCACTCCACTGTGACTACGACTGCCAGATAGGGTACTATCGGCACCAATTACGCCGTTTATACCCGTCATATTTCAAGCTGCATGTGCGTTGGCTGCATTCACTCACCCCAGTCACTTACTCAAGTAAGCTCCTGGGATCCCTGAGTTTGCCGCCTGCCTGCAACTCGAGTTATTTAGGGTATGTGGCCACACTCGGCTCGTCAGTTTGAGGATGAATAATTAATGAGTGATTTAACTCATGATGGTGCAGAACGCCTTGCGCTGCACGAATTCACGGAAAATGCGTATCTCAACTATTCCATGTACGTCATTATGGACCGCGCTTTGCCGTTTATTGGTGATGGGTTAAAGCCCGTACAGCGTCGCATCGTCTATGCGATGTCAGAGTTGGGATTAAGCGCCAGCGCTAAATTCAAAAAATCAGCCCGTACCGTTGGTGACGTGCTGGGTAAATACCATCCGCACGGCGACAGTGCCTGTTATGAAGCGATGGTTCTGATGGCGCAGCCGTTCTCTTACCGCTATCCGTTAGTTGACGGGCAGGGGAACTGGGGTGCACCGGATGATCCGAAATCCTTTGCTGCGATGCGTTATACCGAGTCGCGTCTGTCAAAATACGCTGAAGTGCTGCTGGGTGAAATAGGGCAGGGGACGGTCGACTACGTGCCGAACTTTGACGGCACCATGCAGGAGCCGAAAATGCTGCCTGCGCGTCTGCCTAACATTCTGCTCAACGGCACCACCGGTATCGCGGTCGGGATGGCTACAGACATCCCACCACATAACTTGCGTGAAGTAGCGAAAGCCGCAATCACCTTGATTGACCAGCCGAAAACCACGCTCGATGAGCTGCTGGATATTGTGCAGGGGCCGGACTATCCAACCGAAGCCGAAATCATTACCCCGCGTGCTGAGATTCGTAAAATCTACCAGAATGGCCGTGGCTCTGTGCGCATGCGTGCGGTATGGAAAAAAGAAGATGGCGATGTGGTGATTACCGCGTTGCCTCATCAAGTTTCCGGTGCTCGCGTGCTTGAACAAATCGCCAACCAAATGCGTGCTAAAAAGCTGCCAATGGTTGAAGACTTGCGCGATGAATCGAACCACGAAAACCCGACGCGCCTGGTGATTGTTCCACGTTCCAACCGTATCGACGTAGAACAGGTAATGAATCACCTGTTTGCTACCACCGATCTTGAGAAAAGCTATCGTATCAACCTCAATATGATTGGTCTGGATCACCGCCCGTCGGTGAAAAACCTGCTGGAAATCCTGACTGAATGGCTGGTTTATCGCCGCGAAACGGTGCGCCGCCGCCTGAGCTATCGTCTGGAGAAAGTGCTTAAACGCCTGCATATCCTCGAAGGTTTGCTGGTGGCGTTCCTCAACATTGACGAAGTGATTCATATCATTCGTACCGAGGATGAGCCGAAGCCGGTGCTAATGTCGCGTTTCGAATTAAGCGAAACTCAGGCTGAATCCATCCTTGAGCTGAAATTACGCCACCTCGCGAAACTCGAAGAGATGAAAATTCGCGGTGAGCAAGGCGAACTGGAAAAAGAGCGTGACCACTTACAGGGTATTTTGGCGTCCGAGCGCAAAATGAATACCTTGCTGAAGAAAGAATTGCAGGCTGATTCAGATGCTTATGGCGACGATCGCCGTTCACCATTGCGTGAGCGTGGCGAAGCGAAAGCCATGAGCGAACATGATATGACCCCGTCAGAACCGGTCACCATTGTGCTCTCGCAAATGGGCTGGGTGCGTAGCGCCAAAGGCCATGATATTGATGCGCAAGGGCTTAACTACAAAGCGGGCGATAGCTACCTGGGTTCAGCTAAAGGTAAGAGCAACCAGCCAGTGGCGTTTATCGACTCTACTGGGCGCAGCTACGCGCTTGACCCCATTACGTTGCCATCGGCGCGTGGGCAGGGCGAGCCGCTGACTGGCAAACTCACGCCGCCGCCGGGTGCCATTGTTGAGCACGTATTAATGGCGCCAGACGACCAAAAACTGCTGATGGCTTCTGATGCGGGCTACGGTTTTGTTTGTACCTTCAATGATTTAGTTGCGCGTAATCGTGCGGGCAAAACGCTTATTTCATTGCCGGAAAACGCGAAAGTCATGCCACCGATGGAAATCTCAAGTGCTGACGATGTACTGCTGGCGATTACCGCGGCAGGTCGCATGTTGATGTTCCCGGTCGCTGATTTACCGCAACTGTCCAAAGGGAAAGGGAATAAAATCATCTCGATTCCTTCTGCTGAAGCGGCAAAAGGCGAAGACAAACTGGCGCATTTATTTGTCTTGCCGCCACAAAGCACCGTCACTTTGCATGTTGGCAAACGCAAAATTAAACTCCGCCCGGAAGAGCTGCAAAAAATTACCGGTGAGCGCGGTCGTCGCGGCACACTGATGCGTGGCTTACAACGCATTGATCGTGTTGAAGTGGATTCACCGCTCCGTGCCAGTGCGGGTGACAGCGAAGAGTAAACGAGTTCTGGCGGTTGCGAGGCCGCCGGTTCCGGCAATTATTTAGGGTATACTTGTCAGCGATTTTGGCTTTTGAGGTTGTTATGCTATCCATCGTACGTTTTATAATCGTTATAATTTATTGCCTGCTGGTGTGCATTTTTGGCTGCATTTATTGTTTGTTCAGCCCACGTAACCCACGCCATGTTGCTACGTTTGGTCATCTTTTTGGGCGTCTTGCTCCCGTTTTTGGTTTGAAAGTTGAAAACCGTTTACCGGCGGGTGTCGAAAATCATCCAACAGCGATTTATATCTGTAACCACCAGAATAACTTCGACATGGTAACTGCTGCGGGTATTGTGCAGCCGCCAACGGTGACTGTCGGGAAAAAAAGCCTGCTATGGATCCCGTTCTTTGGCCAAATTTATTGGCTAACCGGGAATATGCTTATCGATCGTGATAATCGTTCCAAAGCGCTCAGCACGATTTCCCAGGTGGTGGCACAAATTCAGAAACGCAATGTGTCGGTCTGGATGTTCCCGGAAGGGACTCGCAGCCGTGGCCGTGGCCTGCTGCCATTTAAAACAGGTGCATTCCATGCCGCAATTGCTGCGGGCGTCCCCATTATTCCGGTATGCGTTTCTAACACCAGTAATAAAATAAAACTAAACCGTCTGAATAACGGTTTAGTCATTATAGAAATGTTACCGCCAATTGACATCAGTCACTACGGCAAAGACCAGGTGCGCAAACTTGCCACCGATTGCCGTGAAATTATGATGGCAAAAATCGACGAACTCAATAAAGAAGTCGCGGAGCGCGAAGCTTCCGGCCGAGTGCAAAGCAAGCAAGCGAACTAATCGCTTTTAAACCCTAAATCATTCGAGTGCAGCCAACCCCCTGCAATTTGAAGTATGACGGGGATATTTTGGCGGTACGTTTTGTATCGCCCAACGTAAGTCAGTTTACATGGAGTTATTATGTCACTCAGTCGGCGTCAGTTTATCCAGGCATCAGGAGTCGCACTTTGTGCAGGCTCAGTGCCACTGAGGGCAAATGCGGCAGGAATGCAGCAACCTTTACCGGTTCCCCCTTTATTGGAATCGCGCCGTGGCCAGCCTTTGTTTCTGACGTTACAACGGGCGCATTGGGCATTTACTGGCGGTGCAAAGGCACCCGTTTGGGGCTTGAACGGACGTTATCTTGGGCCGACCATCCGCGTATGGAGCGGCGATGACGTGAAGATGATTTACAGCAACCGTCTGCAAGAAAACATCTCCATGACGATTGCTGGTTTGCAAGTACCAGGCCCGCTAATGGGGGGGGCTGCACGTATGATGTCGCCAAATGTAGACTGGGCTCCGGTTCTGCCGATTCGCCAACAGGCTGCAACGTTGTGGTATCACGCCAACACGCCAAACCGCACTGCGAAACAGCTCTACAATGGCCTCGCCGGTATGTGGCTTATCGAAGATGAAGTCAGTAAATCGTTACCGATCCCAAACCATTATGGTGTCGATGACTTCCCGGTCATCATTCAGGATAAGCGCCTGGATAACTTCGGTACGCCGGAATATGAAGAACCGGGAAGCGGTGGCTTTGTAGGCGATACGCTGTTGGTAAATGGTGTTCAGGGGCCGTATGTCGAGGTTTCTCGCGGCTGGGTGCGTTTGCGTTTGCTTAATGCCTCAAATTCGCGCCGCTATTTGCTGCAAATGAGCGATGGCCGTGCGATGCACGTGATTTCAAGCGACCAGGGTTTTCTCCCGGCACCTGTTTCTGTGAAGCAACTTTCATTGGCACCGGGTGAACGTCGCGAGATCCTGGTTGATATGACAGACGGCAAAGAAGTGTCGATTACCTGCGGTGAAGCCGCCGGTATCATGGACCGGATCCGTGGCTTCTTTGAACCTTCGAGCATTCTTGTTTCCACGCTGGTACTCACGCTTCGGGCCACCGGCTTGCTGCCTTTGGTGACTGATACGCTACCCATGCGCCTGTTACCGGATGAGATTATCAACGGTAACCCGTCGCGCAGTCGTGAAATTTCACTTGGCGATGAACCAGGGATTAACGGCCAACTCTGGGATATGAAACGCCTTGATATTCAAACACAGCAAGGCACCTGGGAACGCTGGACGGTGCGAGCTGATATGCCGCAATCTTTCCATATTGAAGGTGTGAGTTTCCTGATTAAGAACGTCAATGGCGCGGCACCGTTTGGTGAAGACCGCGGCTGGAAAGATACAGTTTGGGTTGATGGACAAGTCGAGTTGCTCGTTTACTTTGGTCAACCTTCCTGGGAACATTTCCCGTTCCTCTATTCTAGCCAAACGCTGGAAATGGCGGACCGTGGTTCGATTGGACAGCTGTTAGTGCAGCCTGCACCGTAAACCCTACCCGTCATACTTCAAATTGCATGTGCGTTGGCGGCCCTGCTCACCCTGGTCACTGACTCAAGTAAGCTCCTGGGGATTTACTGCGTTGCCGCCTTTATGCAATTCGAATTATTTTGGGTATGCGCCCTTTTATCCTAAAAAGGGCCTTGAATTTTAACATTGCAATAACACTTCATTTTTGACCCCATATCAGCGTATAATCGCCCGCTTTGGTTATTTTTAAATCACTTTTTATTCATTTTTCGGAAGCATTATGAGCTCTATTAGCTTGATCCAGCCCGATCGCGAACTCTTTTCGTGGCCTCAATACTGGGCAGCCTGTTTTGGCCCGGCACCGTTTTTACCCATGTCACGCAAGGAAATGGACGAGTTAGGCTGGGATAGCTGTGACATCATTCTGGTTACCGGAGATGCTTACGTTGACCATCCAAGTTTCGGTATGGCGATTTGTGGCCGTATGCTGGAAGCTCAAGGTTTCCGCGTGGGGATCATTGCCCAGCCAGACTGGAACAGTAAAGAAGACTTCATGCGCCTGGGTAAACCGAATCTGTTCTTCGGTGTGACTGCGGGTAACATGGATTCAATGATCAACCGTTATACCGCTGACCGCAAACTGCGCCATGACGATGCGTACACCCCAGATAACGTCGCGGGTAAACGCCCTGATCGTGCCTCGCTTGCCTATACCCAACGCTGTAAAGAAGCCTGGCGTGATGTGCCAGTTATTATTGGCGGTATTGAAGCGAGCTTGCGCCGTACTGCGCACTACGATTACTGGTCTGATACCGTCCGTCGCTCCATTCTGGTAGACGCGAAAGCTGACATGCTGATTTTCGGCAACGGTGAACGTCCGCTGGTGGAAGTGGCTCATCGCCTGGCAATGGGCGAGAAAATCGACGAAATTAGCGATGTGCGTAACACCGCGATGATGCGTAAAGAAGCGATGCCGGGCTGGTCTGGTGTGGACTCTACGCGTCTGGATATGCCTGGCCGTATCGACCCAATTCCGCATCCATATGGTGAAGATTTACCATGTGCAGAAACTGGTAAACCAGAAAAGCCAATCAACGAAGCGCAAGCTATCGTCGTGAAACCTGCGCCAATGAAGCCGTGGGAAAAAACCTACGTGTTGCTGCCGTCGTATGAAAAAGTTAAAAACGACAAAGTACTCTACGCCCACGCATCACGTATTCTGCACCACGAAACCAACCCAGGTTGTGCTCGTGCATTAATGCAAAAACACGGCGATCGTTACATTTGGATCAACCCGCCAGCCATCCCGCTTTCCACCGAAGAGATGGACAGCGTGTTTGCTCTGCCTTATAAGCGCGTTCCGCATCCTGCGTATGGCAAGGCGCGTATTCCTGCTTACGAGATGATTCGTTTCTCGGTGAACATCATGCGTGGCTGCTTTGGTGGCTGTTCGTTCTGTTCTATTACCGAACACGAAGGCCGCATTATTCAGAGCCGTTCAGAAGACTCGATCATCAGCGAAATTGAAGCGATGCGCGACACCGTTCCAGGCTTTACTGGCGTGGTTTCGGATCTGGGTGGCCCGACTGCCAACATGTATATGCTGCGCTGCAAATCGCCACGTGCAGAACAAACCTGTCGCCGCCTGTCTTGCGTTTACCCGGACATTTGCCCGCACATGGATACCAACCACGAGCCGACGATCAACTTGTATCGTCGCGCCCGTGAGATTAAAGGTGTGAAGAAGATCCTTATTGCATCCGGTGTTCGTTACGACATCGCAGTAGAAGATCCTCGTTATATCAAAGAGCTGGCGACGCATCACGTTGGTGGTTATCTGAAGATTGCCCCTGAGCATACCGAAGAAGGGCCACTTTCTAAGATGATGAAGCCGGGGATGGGCAGCTATCAGCGCTTCAAAGAGCTGTTTGATACCTACTCTAAACAGGCTGGAAAAGAGCAGTACCTAATTCCATATTTCATCTCCGCGCACCCTGGTACGCGTGATGAAGACATGGTGAATCTGGCACTGTGGCTGAAGAAAAACCGCTTCCGTTTGGATCAGGTGCAAAACTTCTATCCATCGCCACTCGCGAACTCCACCACCATGTATTACACCGGCAAAAACCCGCTGGGTAAGATTAGCTATAAGAGTGAAGATGTCGTGGTGCCGAAAGGTGATCGCCAGCGTCGTCTGCACAAAGCGTTGCTGCGTTACCACGATCCAGCTAACTGGCCGATGATTCGTGAAGCGCTGGAAGAGATGGGTAAAAAGCACCTGATTGGTGGTCGTCGTGAATGTCTGGTGCCTTCACCAACGCTTGAGGAGATGCGTGAAGCGCGTCGCTACAATCGTGGGTCTCGTCCGGCACTGACTAAGCACACCGACATGACCCATCAGCGTCGTGCTCCTGCTGCGGCTGCTGGTGCGAAAGTCGCGCCGAAAGCCGCTGGGAAACCTGCTGCGGGAACCAAACCCACGCCTAAAGTTGCATCCAAGCCCGCGGCAGTAGCGAAAGCCGCACCGAAAGGGGCTGGGAAACCGGCCGCTAAGAAACAACGCTCGGCTTAAATCATTGGTATAAAAAAGGTGGATGACGCTTGCGTTTATCCACCTTACAATTCTCTAGTAGGTCGGATAAGCGCAAGCGCCATCCGACACTATCAAACAATCTTACCCACCAAACACATCCGGGTCTGGCCCCAGACGCTTACTGCTATCTAACTTCGAAATCTCGCTTAACTCGTCTTTATCAAGACGGAAATCAAACACGTCAAAGTTCTCAGCAATACGCGTTGGTGTCACCGATTTAGGGATAACCACCAGGCCGCTGTCCAGATGCCAGCGAATCACAATTTGCGCCGGAGTTTTGCTGTATTTATCAGCCAGCTCGTGGATGATTTTTTTATCGAACACACCAGCACCACCCTGAGCCAACGGGCTCCAGGATTCGGTCTGGATCTTGTGTGTGGCATTCCATGAATGAAGTTGGCGTTGTTGCAGTAACGGATGGAGTTCAATCTGGTTGATAACCGGTGAGATACCCGTTTCATCAATCAAACGCTGAAGGTGGTTGAGCTGGAAATTACACACGCCGATACTTTTAACCAGACCCAGTTTTTGCAGCTCAATCATGCCTTTCCAGGCTTCAACATAATGATCTTTGCTCGGCACGGGCCAGTGCATTAGATAGAGATCAACATAATCCAGTTGGAGCTTTTCGAGGCTGTCTTCCAGTGCCTGACGTGGACGTTGCTGATCCTCGTTCCACAGTTTGGTGGTGATAAACAGCTCTTCACGTGGAATACCTGCTTGTTTTAGCGCACTGCCTACACCGTCTTCATTTTTATACGCAGCGGCGGTATCAATGGATCGATAGCCGACTTCCAGCGCTTTATCGATTGCAATCAGGACCTGATCGTTGCTGGCTTGCCAGACACCGAGGCCCAATTGCGGCATCACATTCCCATCCTGGAGCTTGATTACAGTTGGAGCTGTCATGTATTCCTCCTTAATGATTAAACCTGCATATTTCAAGTTGCAGGGGCGCTGGCTTGCCTGCAACTTGAATAATTTAGGGTTTAAGTCTGGACCAAATACGCAAAAACGAGAACCAAATGACTAAATTACTTAGCGTGCTGCTTCGTAAATACGACGGCTAACCTCTAAAGTAATGTCTTTGTGTTCACCCAATTGTGTCATGCCTTTCTCTTCCAGTTTCACCAGTAATGCCGGGATAGAACTGCCATCCAGACCATAGGCCGAAAGGCGAGTTGGCGCACCCATTTGCTCGAAGAAATTACGAGTCGCAACGATTGCGGCATCAATACGTTCTTCTTCGCTACCGCTGGTGATATTCCACACGCGCTCTGCGTATTGCAGCAGTTTGCCGTGTTTCTCGTTACGTTTTTCGTTCAGTAAAGCTGGCAGTACCACCGCCAGAGTTTGAGCGTGATCCAGGCTGTGCATTGCGGTCAGTTCATGGCCCAACATGTGCGTTGCCCAATCTTGCGGTACACCAGCCCCGATCAGGCCGTTTAACGCCATGGTCGCTGCCCACATTACGTTGGCACGAACGTCATAGTTTTCTGGTTCTTTCAACGCTATTGGGCCGTCTTCAACCAGCGTTAACAGAATACCTTCGGCAAAACGGTCCTGGACTTTGGCGTTCACCGGATAAGTAATGTATTGCTCAACGGTATGCACAAATGCATCCACAACCCCGTTTGCTACCTGACGTGGTGGCAATGTGTAGGTGTAAACAGGATCAAGAACAGCAAACACAGGCTGAACGTGCTCAGACATAAACGCCTGTTTGTCACCGGTTGAACGACGAGAAACGACAGCACCTTTGTTAGATTCAGAACCGGTTGCTGGCAGAGTCAGAACAGAGCCCATTGGCACGGCGCTTTTCACGTCGTTACCGTAAGTGAGCAAGATATTCCATGGGTCGATATCAACTGGGTAGTGAGCTGCTGCTGCGATGAACTTAGTTCCATCGAGCACTGAACCACCACCAACAGCTAGCAGGAAAGTCACTTTCTGCTGGCGAACCACTTCGACCGCTTTCATCAGCGTTTCGTAAGTTGGGTTCGGTTCAATACCGCTAAACTCCAGAACATCCAGACCTTCGAGTGCTGCATAAACCTGATCCAGCACGCCATTTTTCTTCACGCTGCCGCCGCCGTAGGTAATCAGTACGCGAGCATCTGCTGGGATTTGAGCACGTAGTTCGGAAATGGCACCTTTACCAAACAGGATGCGCGTCGGGGTATGGAGGTTAAAGTTGTTCATTATGAGGTTCCCGTATGGATTGGTTGAAGATAAAGCTTCACGAATTTGATGGAAGCCATTGTCGGCCTCAGGTGGTTATCTCTCAATGCTTATTCCTGCCTATATCTTGCCTATTTCTCCAGTGGGCTGGAGAAATGGAAGGAATAGTTGCACACTGACATCGTCAGGAAAGCCATGCGGAGTGCAGGAAAATGAAGCGGAAAGCGATTTGTCAGCAGTTAACGAACAAGATTAATTATCTGATACAAAAAGAAAATAGTGGATTAAGAACATTGCCTAACGTCAGTTTGCTGTATGGCACCAAACCCTATGCGCGTACACCAGTCATGTATGAACCGGGGATCATTATTCTCTTTTCCGGTCATAAAACGGGTTATCTGAACGATCGCGTGTTTCGCTACGATGCCAACGAATACTTATTGCTGACCGTTCCGTTACCTTTTGAATGTGAAACCTTCGCCACACCTGAAGTACCGTTGGCCGGACTACGCATTAATATCGATATTTTACAGCTTCAGGATTTGCTGATGGATATCGGCGAAGATGATTTATCGCACCCGCAAACCTGCTCAACGGGAATTAACTCCGCCGAACTATCCGAAGAGATCCTCTGTGCTGCTGAGCGTTTGCTGGATGTGCTGGAAAACCCGCTCGATGCGCGTATTTTGGGTAAACAAATTATCCGCGAGATCCTCTATCACATTCTGGTGGGGTCATGCGGTGCCGCACTGTTAGCACTGGTGAGCCGGCAAACACATTTCAGCCTGATAAGCCGCGTGCTCAGGCGCATCGAAACGCAATACACCGAAAACCTGTCAGTAGACCAACTCGCCGCAGAAGCGAACATGAGTGTCTCGGCGTTTCACCACAACTTTAAGTCGGTGACCAGCACCTCGCCGCTGCAATATCTCAAGAGCTACCGTTTGCATAAAGCGCGGATGCTGATTTTGCACGATGGGATTAAAGCCAGTACCGCGGCCATTCAAGTCGGGTATGAAAGTGCTTCGCAGTTTAGCCGTGAGTTTAAGCGTTACTTTGGCGTAACACCTGGGGAAGATGCCGCGCGGATGCGGGTAATTTAACGGATTAACAGGGTGGATAATTTCACGTTATCCACCCGGTAAAATTTTATGCCGGGGTAAATCTTTTCTTGATGACAACGAACAACGTTCCGAGTAAGCCTGCCACCAGAAGCACCATTGGCAGCACCATCAGGCAAGTCATGACCTGATCTTCGTGGCGTTTTACAAACGGAATCATACTCAAGGCATAACCCAGACTGGCCACACTCCCCACCCATAACAGCCCACTTAACCAGTTAAACACCTGGAAGCGACGATTGCTGAGGCCTGAAATACCCGCCATGGTTGGTAGAAGCGTGCGGACAAAGGCTAAAAAACGCCCAGCCAGCAATGCGAATAACCCGTGTCGGTCAAACATATGCGTCGCACGTTGGTGATATTGCGGCGGCAACTGTTGCAGCCAACATTTAACTGTTTTGGTATTACCGAGCCAGCGCCCTTGTGCATAGCTTAACCAGCAACCGAGACTTGCTGCTGTAGTGAGAATAAGAACTGTAGGGACAAAACTCATGACCCCTTTTGCCACTAACGCTCCCGCAAGTAACAGCAGACTGTCGCCCGGCAAAAAAGAGGCTGGCAGTAATCCATTTTCGAGAAACAGCGTCGCAAACATGACGCAATAAACCACTCCAACAACATGAGGGTCCGCGAGTGCAGCAAAGTCATGTTGCCAAAGCGCCTGAACGATATTATGTATAACAGCCATGGCAAATCCTGTGGAACCGCTTTATTAGGCGTGTCTAATTCTATAGTTGTTAGATTAGGTACACCTTAATTTAAGTGGCGTGCCTTTTTTTGAGAGTCTTAGTGTAACGCTAAATGGCCTGCGAGACCTTGATCACAGGCTCAACTAATCATCTTGAATTGAGAAAAACTGTCCTTTCAGGCATCCATATCTGGCAAATTCAGGCAATACGCTGGAAACCTGCATCGAGATCGGCAATCAGATCGTCGACATTCTCCAGACCAATATGAACGCGAACTAACGTACCGGAGAAGTCAATTCCCCCCGCAGGGCGAATCTCAGCCAGTTCTTCAGGCTGGTTGGCAAGGATAAGTGACTCATAGCCGCCCCAGGAATAGGCCATACTAAAATAACGAAAATGGTCCAGGTAATGCTGATACTGATCGTTATTTAAGCGTTTTTTAAGCACGAACGAGAACAAACCGCTGCTACCTGTAAAGTCTCGTTTCCAAAACTCATGGCCTTTGCTGCCGGGCAGTGCAGGGTGATTGACGCGTTCAACCTGTGGATGTTGTGCCAGCCATTCGGCAACTTTTAGGCTGCTTTCATGGTGTTGACGCAAACGTACACCTAATGTGCGTAAACCACGGCTGGTCATGTAAGCGGTATCCGCATCCAACATTTGCCCCATCAGGTACGAGTTCTCACGCAATTGATCCCAGCAACGGGCGTTCGACACCGCCGTCCCGACCATCGCATCCGAATGGCCAATCAAGTATTTGGTGCCCGCCTGAATCGAAATATCAATGCCGAAATCCAGTGCTTTAAACAAAATACCCGCCGACCAAGTATTGTCGATCATGATGATGGCATCGGGGGCGACGCTGCGTACTGCCTTAACAATGGCTGGAACGTCATGTACTTCCATTGTGATGGAGCCAGGCGATTCCAGAAATACAACTTTAGTATTGGGTTGCACAAGTTCAGCAATACCTGCGCCAATCATTGGGTCAAACCAGGTGGTGGTGACGCCGAGTTTTGCGAGGATCTTGGTACAGAAATCCTGGCTTGGTTCATAAGCACTGCCGGTCATCAGCACATTATCGCCATGCCCGACGAATGCCAGAATCGCATTGGCAACGGCTGCGGCACCACAAGGATAAAGTGCGCAACCCGCTCCACCTTCCAATTCACACATGGCTTCTTGTAACGAGAAATGGGTGAGGGTGCCACGGCGGCCATAAAACAGCTCGCCTTTCGCGCGGTTGGCGGTCGCTTGCTTCTTGGCTTCGACAGTTTCAAAAACCAAAGATGAAGCGCGTTGAATGACGCTGTTAACCGAGCCTTGGGTGAATTTCTTATCGCGCCCAGCATTAACCAGCGCCGTTTCAATGTGCTTTTCAGTCATGTTCACTTTACCCCATTTACCCATCTGGATGTCCAAATCTAACTTATCATGCTTTTGCTGCGTAAGCGCAAGGAATCCATGGACAATTTAAGGCACTCTTTAAATACTAATGAGAACTACTATCAATTCGATGTCGTTTTGATATTATTGCGCACAGTTTTTGTATTATTTCGTGGTGGAGAGTAAGAGTGACAAATAATTTGATGCAGACAGACCTCTCTGTCTTGGGCATGTATCAGCATGCTGACATCGTGGTAAAAATTGTGATGATCGGCCTGATTCTGGCCTCTGTCGTCACTTGGGCAATCTTCTTTAGCAAAAGTGTTGAGCTGATGTCGCAAAAGCGCCGTCTTAAGCGTGAGCAACAACAACTGGCTAATGCCCGCTCTCTGGACGAAGCCAGTGAAATGGCTGAAGCATTTGATGCGAAAAGCCTGAGCACGATGCTTATCAATGAAGCGCAGAATGAGCTCGAGCTTTCCACAGGCAGCGACGATAACGAAGGCATTAAAGAACGTACCGGTTTCCGCCTTGAGCGTCGCGTAGCGGCGGTGGGGCGTCATATGGGGCGCGGTAATGGCTTTCTTGCGACTATCGGTGCGATTTCGCCATTTATTGGTTTGTTTGGCACCGTCTGGGGCATCATGAACAGCTTTATTGGTATTGCGCAATCGCAAACCACTAACCTTGCTGTTGTGGCACCGGGTATTGCCGAAGCATTGTTGGCAACGGCTATCGGCCTGATTGCAGCCATTCCTGCGGTTGTTATCTACAACGTGTTTGCTCGCGTGATTGGCGGTCAAAAAGCTTCTCTGGGTGACGTTGCTGCTCAGGTTTTACTGCTGCAAAGCCGTGACCTGGACTTAGAAGCCAGTTCTCAAGCTCGTCCGGTACGTACGGCTCAGAAACTGCGTGTAGGTTGATCCCATGGCTTTACGTCTTAACGAAAATCTCGACGATAATGGTGAGATGCATGAAATCAACGTGACACCGTTTATCGATGTCATGTTGGTACTGCTGATTATCTTCATGGTGGCAGCTCCGCTTGCGACGGTCGATGTGAAGGTTAATCTTCCTGCGTCTTCAAGCCAGCCACAGCCGCGCCCGGAAAAACCGGTTTATCTTTCTGTCAAAGCTGACAAAACCATGTTTATTGGTAACGATGCCGTGACCAAAGAGAACATGATTAACACTCTGATGGCAGCGACAGAAGGTAAGAAAGACACCACGATTTTCTTCCGCGCAGACAAATCGGTTGATTACGAAACGATGATGAACGTGATGGATACGCTGCATCAGGCAGGGTATTTGAAGATTGGCCTGGTTGGGCAAGAAGTCACGAAGACCCAATAAGCTTTACTTTTACCCATCTACTCCATTTTGAGCGGCCTGCTAGTCAAACTAGCAGGCCGCTTTTTTATACTCCCTACCCGTAGACTTCTGCGATCGTCATCACAGAGAGCGAGCGAAGTGAGGTATCATCTTGTTAAACAAGAGCATCACATCCTAATATCCTGGCATTGCCGGGGGACTCAATCATGAAAGTCGAACGCCATCAGGAACTGGTTCAACTTGTCGAACAGTACAACGACCTGACGACACAGCAACTGGCTCAATTGTTAGACGTGAGCCAGGAAACGGTACGGCGCGATCTGCGCATGCTACAAAAGCAGGGAAAAATTGTTCGTCAGCATGGAAGGGCGAAGCGCATTAATCGGGGGGCAGATGAAAGCGGTGACCCGTTTACTGCACGCCTGAGAAGCCATCTCAATAGTAAAGCGGATATCGCCCACCGTGCGCTGGCCTGGATTGTGCCGGGAATGGTGATTGCTTTGGATGCCAGCTCAACCTGCTGGTATCTGGCACGGTTGCTCCCCGATATACCCCTGACCATTTTTACCAATAGCGAACGTATTTGCCATGAGCTTGCGAAGCGCGAGCATATTCAGCTCATCAGTACTGGCGGGGTGCTGCAACGCAAAGATGCCTGCTATATCAAAGCCCCGCTTGCAGTACACCTCAAATCCCTGGAGATCGATCTGTTTATGTTTTCCTGCGAAGGGGTTGATAGCAACGGGACGCTATGGGACACGCGCAGCTGGAATGCCGAATATAAAACCATGCTGCTTAAGCGTTCAGCCCAGTCGTTATTGTTGATCGACAAGAGCAAATTTGATCGAGTGAGCGAAGTGCGGATCGGTGAACGGGTTGATATCACTGAAATTATTACCGAAGGCGAGGCTTTTTCAGTCGCTACGAGCAAAGTGTAACGCCTTATAAATAAGGCGTTTTGTAGGTATTTTCCATCAGCGCACGAGTCCGCGACAGCGTTTGTGTTTCCTCGTTTCTGAGTTGCTGATAAACCGCTTCAAGCCGGGCAAGGATCGCGCTTTTCATCTGCGGCTGGTGGGCGAGAATTTCATTGAACACCGCCCCGTAAATTTCTTCTTTCACGCGGTAAGGATAAATTTGATGGCGGTTATGCCATTTTTGCTCAACCAGCGCCGAGGTAATGTTAATTTTCCCTTGTGTGAAACGAGCAATATTTTCATTTTTTATTAGCACCAGGGCGGCAATATTCTCACATAATAACGTGCTATCAGGGGCCGTTTCATGGGTAGAAACGGCATCTTGCGGAAGGTGTTGTTGTAGATCTGACATTGAGATTACTCATCCAGGGAATAAAACATCGGCCAGCTTTTTTCCTGGGTTAACTGATTGACCCAGACTTCTTGCAAATCTCGACTTATCTGCAATTTTTTATCTTCTATTAGCATTTTCAAATCGGCAGAACTGATTTTTTCTTGTTCTATTAGTTCATTTAATACGGTCACTATGGCTTCAATTTTTACGGCACAAAATAAACGGTCTTTCAAATGGCGATCGTTTTCTTCAAGCAATGTATTTTTTGCCTGCCCAGCGTAATGATTGGTGCTGAGAATCATTTTCTCTAGATCAAAAAGATTATCCTGAAGATTCAGAGTTAGAGCGCTATCGTCTGTTGATGGAGCCATTGCAACCTGCAGAGCAGGAAGGGGTACAGGCACCAGGTTGGTGGGTAGCATTAGAGATGTCCTTTTATATCAACAGAATGAAGTTCATCGTAACCAAGTATGATGTTGACAATATTTTGCCTCAAAATTACTATAAAAAAAACAGGAGTTCCCATGCAAAGCGTTTTTTATTCAATTGTATTAATACTGTTGTTGCTGTGCGGCATATTAGTGCTAATGCGTGAAAAATCCCATTCCACAGTGAATCCCATTCCGCAAGCTTCCCCTAAATTAAATTTATCTGACATTGATGAACGTGAAGATTACTTTGCGAAGTTAATTTCAAAAATTACCCCCGACTATTATTGGCGAGTCAGTCATGAATATGTCGATTTCGCCTATACCACGATAAAGCATATGAGCATTGATGAGCTTAGTGCGAACCGTGAACTGTTTAATGCTCAGCGGCGTTGCAGTGACTTAAACTCCGCCATTTATCGTTATTACGATAATCTGCGCAAACGCTGTGCTGAAGGTGAAAAAGTGCCGTTTGCAGATATTGAAGTGCTGAATTTACGTCAGTGCTTTAATGAGTTCAGTCATCACGCTTACCCGGAACTGGTCGCTTTGGTATGGCCGCATTATCAGTGTCCCGAGGTTGACCTGGCTAACGTGTAAGCACTTTTCACATGCAGTTTGAATCCCTATCAAGCTGTTTTTAAGGATTAAAAAAATGCATGTCTATTAGTGGACACAATTAAGGTTGGATAAAATTTACCCAGTGGTTATTATTTGCTCACCAAAAAGGAGTTGTTCTTCCTCGTTACCATAAATCAGGTAATGGTCTGTTTGCCCAAATCTGAAAGATATTACTTATGCCTCGTTTTAAAAATCTCGTAGCTCTGGTGTTTTTTGTGGCACCTTTAATTATTAGTGCCAATTCCTTTGCTTTTAATATGCCAAAGGAATTTGCATCATTGGGAACGAAATCTATTTCCCATAAAAGTTTATTTTCTGATAAAGGAAATGATATAAGCAAAATTAATAGTAGTGATGTTGGTAATATTCGTTCTGCGATATTGTCGCAATATTCCAACTGGAAAGGAACGCGTTATCATCTCGGCGGAACAACGCACAAAGGGGTGGATTGTTCAGCGTTGATGCAGAAAATTTTCAGTGCCTCGTTTGGCAAGTCACTGCCCAGAACCACGACACAACAAATCCTGGATGGCCAGCAGGTCAGCAAAGAAAAGCTCAAGCCTGGTGATTTAGTGTTTTTTAAAACCTCCCCAGGAATGCGCCACGTGGGTGTTTACGTAGGTGATAATAAGTTTATTCATGCTTCAAGTAGTGTCGGTGTGACGATGTCATCCCTTGCGAATCATTATTGGGTTGAACATTACGAAACGGCTCGACGTCTTGAAGTGATGGGGTAAATATAATTCAGTTTTTAGTTCTGTTGTTTGAACTACTTTTACCATACTGTGTCGAACGATTTTGAAATATCCATCTGTATTTATATATTTTATTAATGTGGTAATGGGAATACATACTCTTAAATTATTAATTGACTAAAGAATATCTATTCTTATACCTGGCAGGAATGTTTTATATGAAACATAATTTTATTCGTCATCTGGCGGGTGCAGTATTGATTGTAGTGGCTGCGGGTAGCATGCTCGTAGGTTGTGACAATAAACAGAAAGGAGATACAACAATGAAATTTGTCAATGTAGAAAAGGTTTTAGTGGATGCCGGTCTGGTAAAACAAGAGCAAGATTATCTCATGGCCGTCAACCAACAGTTGCAGAAAGGTATGCAAATGGCTGAAAAAAGCTATACCAGCCTACCCGCAGATAAAGTCGAAGCCGCGCGAATCGCAGACAAAAATTTACTTACAAAACAATGGAAAGCGCAGCAGCAGGCCGCACGTAATGTTGTGCTCAATACACTGAAAAAAGCGTCAGACTCTTACCGTATTGAGAAGAAAATTGATGTCCTCATGCCAACGCAAACCGCGTTATCTATTGATCCGGAACTGGATGTCAGCGCTGATTTGATCGCTAAATTGAAAACGGAAAAACTGGATTTTGGCAAACTGCCAGAAATTACCACTAAAGTGAGTGCCAAACCGGCGAAATAAGCGGCTGAGAAACCGGCATCTCAATAATCTCACCACAGTGATGAGCTTCGCTTGAACAAGCGCGATGCTCATTACTGTGCCCCCAAACTGCAGCCCCAACAAAACATCATAAGAAAACGTGATGATGGGCATTTTTATTGTTGGGTAGAATGGCTAAATTATCCCCTTGTAATGCCTGGATCAGCAGACAGGCCATAACTGAGCTGGCTTTCTATTATCTTCTTTGACAGGAGCCAGTCATGTCTGCAAAACGTTTATGGATCAAAAATCCCCGCGCTGTTTTTACTGCTAATGCCCAGGATGCCACCGGTGGAGTGGTGATTGAAGGTGCGGTGATTCGCGAATTAATTCCCGCAGGGGGCGAACCCACTATCCCTTGCGACCAGGTGTTTGATGCCCGCGAACTGGTCTTGTTACCCGGCCTTATCAACACCCATCATCACTTCTACCAAACTTTGACGCGCGCATGGGCACCCGTGGTTAACGTGCCTCTCTTCCCATGGTTAAAAACGTTATATCCCGTTTGGGCACGGCTTGATGCAGAAGCATTAGCCTTGGCCAGCAAAGTGGCGATGGCCGAATTGCTACTTTCCGGTTGCACCACCACCACGGACCATCACTACCTTTTCCCGCAGGGCATGGAAGAGGCTATTGATGTGCAAGTGGATGTGGTAAGCGAAATCGGTATGCGTGCCGTATTAACGCGTGGTTCGATGAGCCTGGGTGAAGATGAAGGTGGGTTACCTCCACGCCACACCGTACAGAAGGCCGAGACAATTTTGCGTGACAGTGAGCGGTTGATTAAACGTTATCACCAGCGCGGCGATGGGGCGTGGTTACAAATAGCGCTTGCTCCGTGTTCTCCGTTTTCTGTGACCACTGAAATCATGCGCGATAGCGCGTTGCTTGCGGAGCAAGAAGACGTGCGGCTGCATACGCATCTGGCTGAAACGATTGATGAAGAAAACTTCTGTCTGCAACGCTTTGGCTTGCGAACCGTGGATTATCTGGAAAGTGTTGGCTGGTTAAACGACCGAACCTGGCTTGCCCACGGTATCCATTTTAATGAGAGTGAAATTCAGCGCTTGGGCAGTGCGGGCGTTGGTGTCTGTCATTGTCCGGTTTCAAACATGCGCCTTGCATCAGGTATGTGCCCAACGGTTGATTTGGAAAATGCGGGCGCACCAGTGGGTCTTGGCGTTGATGGCTCTGCATCTAACGATGCGTCAAACATCATGTACGAAGCACGGCAAGCACTGTATCTGCAACGTCTGCGATATGGCGCTGAAGCGATTACGCCACAACGCGTATTGGGCTGGGCGACACGTGGCTCGGCAAAACTGATTGGGCGTAGCGATATTGGCGAAATTGCCGTTGGAAAACAGGCCGATTTAGCGCTGTTTGCCCAGGACGAGCTCCGCTTTAGTGGCAGCCACGATGCGATTTCAGCCTTGCTGTTATGCGGTGCGGAAAAGGCTGAGCATGTGATGGTTGGTGGTAAGTGGCGAGTGTCCGACGGTAACATCGTCGGGCTGGATGTGCCGGATCTGATCTCCCGCCATCGCCGTGCGGCGAAGAAATTAGTCGCTGATGTTTAATATTAATCCTCAGTAACTTCCTCGCCGC
>NZ_DATERI010000008.1:0-22178 GCF_035271705.1 Buttiauxella sp. | reverse complement strand
ACTTCATCATACTGTTCTAAAGCCTGAATCAGGCAGGTTGTGGAGTCCTGGCCACCACTAAAGACGACAACTGCTCGTTTCATGAGTATTCCTGGTAAGTACGTAAAACCGTAAAATATATGGTAACCCTTATACCCGTCATACTTGAAGCGTCATCTGCGTTAGCTTTGTTCACGCACCCGGATATCTTGTTCTTAAACTATCGGTGTTAGCCTTGATCTAGCTTCAATGATTTAGGGGATGCATATTGGCTGCCCAGCATCTTCACACCATCGTGGGTGGCGGTATCCAGGCTTGGGTAAAATCGAACCAACCCCATGCGTTCAGTTCAATGCCATTCACACCGGGTGGCGCACTAATTTGGTACCGGTAATTAAACAGGGGCGACACGATGGCATCGCGCATCAATGCGCTGAACACTTCTTGCAAACGGGTACTGCGGGCATTTTCATCTGGGTGGATTTGCACGGTATCGAGTGTCGCCTGCAAATGTGAGTACTGGCTTTCGGTGAGAACCGCAGGCCACAGCACATCGCTGCGTAACCACTGCTCCAGGGTGTAAACCGGCGCTTCGCCAATTAATCGGTCACCCATCATTAAATCGGCTTTTGCTAACGCTTCACAACGGGTCCAGTTTTTTGCATCGTGGAAAATTAGCGTTAATTGACAACCTAAATCAGAAAGATACGTTTTAAGCTGCTGCGCCATCACGTGCAATTCAACCGGCAAATGATAAAGCAGCGTCAATTGTGGTGGGAGTGTCACCGCGTCGCATTTTTCCCACTCGGGAATTTTCCATCCGGGGATCATCTCATGGCTTGGCATGATCAGCGATTCATCGAGGGGTAGACTGGCGATCAACTGCTGCTGGTGGATTACCTGCATCAGAAAGCGCGCCTGCTCTGCTGTCAATTTGTTGTTCTGCTTTACCGCCAGATAACAAAAGCCGAGGCTAATGCTGTTACTGACTGGGCGCAGATGCACCAGTTCATCTTGCTGGCCAATGGCAATTTGTACCGGATGGCGGCAACTGGTGCCCAGTTCGGTGTCGAACAGTTGTGGGGTTATCCAGTATTCCACCGCTTTAAGTAGCGAATGGCCGAGATGGTAAGACTCAAAGCTCTCGATACGTACCAGATTCTCTTTAAAGCTATTGATACGAAATGGCCCGCAGCCAATTTGTGTATCTTCCGGATGCGCCAGGCGGCTGCAATAACTTGCCAGCCTATGAGCTAGCCAATAATCGGGGTTGTGCAGTACAAAACGGATGCACTGCGCATGGGCAAGCTCAATACTTTTCACGCTGACGAACAAACGCCGCATCGCCGGGAGCGCCAACAGCATCATTAAACGTTGCTGTAGCTGCGTGCTTTCTACCGGCTCGCCATTATGCCAGTGAAGTGTGGAGCGAATAAAAAAGTACCAGTTCAGACCGTCTTCTGAGACTTGCCAATGGTGAGCCAGATCAGGTTGCGGGAGTGCGTTAGATGAGGTGAAACGGGTGAGGCCTGCAAAGATTTGCCCTGCCAAATGCTGTTCGGCACGGCCCGGCAGAAAACCCGGTTGCAATGTTTCTAGCGGACGATAATAGGGAATACGCAGCGTCGGCGTATCATTTTGCCATTGCCCACCCAGAAACGGTTGCAGCAACTGGCGCAATTGTTCCGGTGCAATTTGCGCCAGTTCAAACGCATTTTGGTGCTGCCCTTTGTGCAACACTTGTTCCATCATTCCTGAACGAACGCTTTCTGGCGTCACTAGAAAGGCGAGTGTTCCCCGTTTCCCTCGCCCTGACTGCGCCTGCCAGGTTAACCACCCCGCATCTTGCAGTTGGTGGAGCACCGTTCTCACATGACGTTCACTGCAAAAACAGCGAGCGGCCAAATCGGCGATGGTCACGTGTTGTGTTTCACCAGAGGAAGGTTGCCACAAACGTTGAAACTGATTGAGTCGATTTAACAGACGCATAGCGTTACCTGCAGTGAGAATGCTAACGGGTGTAAACCCGGAACAATTTTCAAAAAGTATTCACTATTAGTTCCGTATATGCCAGGGGATACTGCCAACTCTCGAACGGCTTTAGATCAAATCTTCACAAATCGGAGTGAACATGGCTCGTCTGGCTGCATTTGATATGGATGGTACGCTGCTAATGCCCAATCACCATCTGGGTGAAGAAACGCTGCGTACCCTGAACCGTCTGCGTGAAGAGCGCCAGATGACTCTTGCGTTTGCCACGGGTCGCCATGTGCTAGAAATGCGCCATATACTCGGCTCATTGTCGCTGGAAGCCTATTTAATTACCGGTAATGGTACGCGGATTCACTCAACGGAAGGGGAGTTGCTGCATCAGCAAGACCTGTCACCGGAAGCGGCAGAAATCGTGCTGCATAGCCATTGGGACACTCAGGCCAGCATGCATGCGTTTAACGACAGCGGTTGGATGACGCAGAATGAGATCCCTGAATTACTCCACGCTCACGTCTACAGCGGGTTCAAATATCGCCTGACTGATCTTAAGCGTTTACCTGCCCACCAGGTGACGAAGGTCTGTTTCTGTGGCGATCACGACGATCTCCGTCGATTGAAAATTCAGTTAAATGAAGCGCTAGGCGATAGCGCATTCCTCTGTTTCTCGGCAATAGATTGCCTGGAAGTGTTACCGACAGGCTGCAACAAAGGTTCGGCGCTGAATGTTTTAAGCCAGCATCTGGGTCTGTCGATGAAAGATTGTATGGCGTTTGGCGATGCGATGAATGACCGCGAAATGCTCTCAAGCGTGGGTCATGGTTTGATCATGGGCAACGCGATGACGCAACTGAAAGCAGATTTACCGCATTTGCCTGTCATTGGTCATTGCCAAAAACAGGCCGTTTCGCATTATTTGACACATTGGCTGGATACACCAAACCTCACTTATTCCCCCGAATGACAAGGCTTAAGCCAGCCGGGCAAATGCCCGGCTTTTTTTTACTTAATTAATTCCTGAATCTCCGCCTGCCATGGCTGTAAATCACCGATATTCTCTTTCACCCATTGCGCGTTGTAATAGGTTTCCAGATAACGTTCACCGCTGTCGCAAAGCAGCGTCACAATTGAACCGGTGCGGCCTTGTGCACGCATACGCACGGCGAGTTGCAATACACCCCACATGTTGGTCCCTGTGGAGGCTCCCACTTTGCGGCCCAGCATCGTTTCAAGCCATTGCATGGTGGCAATACTCGCCGCATCAGGGACACGCATCATTTCGTCGATGACATCCGGGATGAACGACGGCTCGCAGCGTGGGCGGCCAATCCCTTCAATTTTGCTGCCCACTGTGCTGCGCAAGCTGCAATCGCGTTTTTGCCAATAATCCATGAACACCGAATTTTCCGGGTCGACAACGGTCAGTTGCGTTGGATACCCCTGATAGCGCAAATAACGGCCAATGGTGGCTGACGTGCCGCCTGTGCCTGCGCTCATCACGATGTAATCTGGCACCGGATGCGGTTCATGTTCCATCTGACGGAAAATACTGTCGGCAATGTTGTTATTGCCTCGCCAGTCGGTTGCGCGTTCAGCGTAAGTGAACTGATCCATATAATGACCGTTTAATTCGCGCGCCAGAGTTTCTGAAACCGCATAAATCTCACAGGCACTGTCCACGAAATGGCAGCGGCCACCATAAAACTCAATCTGCTCAATCTTACGTTTTGCTGTGTAGGCGGGCATGACGGCGATAAACGGCAGCCCTAACAAACGGGCAAAATAGGCCTCTGAAACGGCGGTTGAACCGGAAGACGCCTCAATGATGGTCGTGCCTTCTTTAATCCAACCGTTACACAAACCATATAAAAACAGTGAACGGGCAAGACGATGCTTCAGGCTACCAGTCGGGTGAGTACTTTCATCTTTCAGGTACAACTGAATACCAGGAAAACCAGGCAGTGCCAGGCGAATCAAATGTGTATCCGCGGAGCGTTGGTAATCGGCGTTAATTTCGCTTATAGCGTGGTTTACCCAGGTGCTGGTCATGATGTTGTCCGTTTGTCTATTTGTGCCTAAACTCGTCATACTTCAAGCCGCAGGGGCGTTGGCTGTACTCACTCACCCCAGTCACTTACTCAAGTAAGCTCCCGGGACTCACTCCCTTGCCACCTACCTGCAACTCGAATTATTTAGAGTTAAGAGTAATGCAAAAAGAAGATAAAAAAGTTGCCTTTTAGCCTGTCAGGGGCGTTCAATGGAGAAAAATTTTCTCCCTGAGGCTGTCATGTTAGATAAAATTGACCGCAAGCTGCTATCCTTGTTGCAAAACGACTGTACTCTCTCTTTGCAGACCCTCGCTGATGCCGTTAATCTGACCACCACACCTTGCTGGAAACGCCTGAAACGACTTGAAGACGACGGCATTATTCGGGCAAAAGTCGCGTTATTAGACCCGGAGAAACTCGGCCTCGGTCTGACCGCTTTTGTGCTGATAAAAACCCAGCAACATAGCAGTGAGTGGTACTGCAAATTTGTTTCTGTCGTGGCACAGATGCCCGAAGTGCTCGGTTTCTGGCGTATGGCAGGGGAGTATGACTACCTGATGCGTGTACAGGTAGAAGACATGAAACGGTATGACGATTTTTACAAACGGCTGGTGAACGGTATTCCTGGTTTAAGCGATGTCACTTCGAGTTTTGCCATGGAACAGATAAAATACACCACGGCTTTGCCACTCGAGCGCTGAGTCCCAATAGCCTTTCACTTTTCTGCCCGACTTCGGCAGACAGTAATTCAGGAATCTGACTGCGTGCGATTATTTGCTCAATTAAGCTGGTATTTCACCCGGGAATGGCGACGCTATCTTGGGGCTGTCGCCTTGCTTATTATCATTGCTATCTTGCAACTGGTGCCGCCAAAACTGGTGGGCGTGATTGTCGATGGTGTCACCCAACAGCGCCTTTCTGGAAGCGAGGTGTTGAAGTGGATTGGCGTGATTCTCGCCATTGCGGTGATCGTCTACATGCTACGTTATGTCTGGCGCGTGTTGTTATTCGGGGCGTCCTACCAACTTGCCGTTGAATTGCGCGAAGACTACTACCGCCAGTTAAGCCGCCAACACCCGGAGTTCTACCTTCGTCACCGCACTGGTGATTTAATGGCCCGTGCGACCAACGATGTCGACCGCGTAGTTTTTGCCGCAGGCGAGGGCGTGTTAACTCTTGTTGATTCGCTGGTGATGGGGTGTGCGGTGCTGATCGTGATGTCGACGCAAATCAGCTGGGAACTCACGCTGCTGGCGTTACTACCCATGCCCATTATGGCGCTGGTTATCAAACGCTATGGGGACCAGTTGCATCAACGTTTCAAACTCGCCCAGGCCGCATTCTCAACACTTAACGACAGGACGCAGGAAAGTTTATCCAGCATCCGCATGATCAAAGCATTCGGTCTTGAAGACCGCCAATCCGCACTGTTTGCCGCCGAAGCCAAAGATGCTGGAGTGAAAAACATGAAAGTGGCGCGGGTTGATGCGCGTTTTGACCCTACGATTTATATCACCATCGGTACGGCGAACCTGCTTGCGATCGGCGGTGGCAGTTGGATGGTGATTCAGGGCACACTGACGCTTGGGCAACTCACCAGCTTTGTGATGTACCTTGGCCTGATGATTTGGCCGATGCTGGCGCTGGCGTGGATGTTCAATATCGTTGAGCGCGGCAGTGCGGCGTATAGCCGTATTCGCAGCATGTTGTCCGAAGCGCCTTCAGTCACTGATGGCGACCAGGAAGCGCCTGCCGGACGCGGCACAGTGGACGCCAATATTCAGGCATTCCACTACCCGCAAACGGCACGGCCAACACTTGAAAATGTCTCCTTTACCTTAAAACCGGGCGAAATGTTGGGGCTGTGTGGGCCAACGGGTGCCGGTAAAAGTACCATTTTGTCTCTTCTCCAGCGCCATTTTGACATCGACCAGGGCGAGATTTGTTTCCATGGAATTCCACTGGTGCAGATGCAACTCGACTCCTGGCGCAGCCGCCTGGCGGTGGTAAACCAGACGCCATTCCTGTTCTCGGATACGGTGGCCAGTAATATCGCGCTGGGTAAACCGGGTGCTACGCCGCAAGAAATTGAACATGTTGCCAGGCTTGCCAGCGTTCATGACGATATTCTGCGTTTGCCACAAGGTTACGAAACCGAAGTGGGAGAACGCGGTGTGATGCTTTCTGGCGGCCAAAAACAGCGTATTTCTATCGCCCGCGCATTATTACTCGATGCGGAAATCTTGATCCTCGACGATGCCCTTTCAGCAGTCGACGGGCGTACTGAACACCAAATCCTGTACAACCTGCGTCAGTGGGGCGAAAACCGCACGGTTATTATTAGTGCGCACCGTCTGTCGGCGTTGACCGAAGCCAGTGAGATCCTGGTCATGCAGCACGGGCATGTTGCCCAACGTGGCAATCACGATGGGTTGGTGGGCAAACCGGGTTGGTATCGCGACATGTATCGTTATCAACAATTGGAGGCGGCTCTGGATGATGTGCCAGAAACGACGGTAAACGAGGAGCCCGCCGATGCGTAAATCAATACAGCAATGGCCAACCATAAAACGCCTGCTGGCATATGGTTCACCGTGGCGTAAACCCCTCGCAGGGGCGGTGGTCATGCTGTGGATTGCCGCCGCTGCTGAAGTCAGCGGCCCAATTCTGGTGAGCTATTTCATTGATAACATGGTCTCTGATCATCGTCTGCCTGTCGCGACGGTGGCAGGGCTGGCGACTGCCTACCTGTTTCTGTCTATTTCAGCGGCTGGGCTGCATTACTGGCAGGCTTTATTATTTAACCAGGCGGCGGTTGGCGTGGTGCAAAAACTACGCACAGACGTGATGGACGCCGCGCTACGCCAGCCGCTCAGTACTTTTGATACTCAGCCGGTCGGGCAATTAATTTCCCGCGTCACCAATGACACCGAAGTGATTCGTGATCTCTACGTGACGGTGGTTGCGACCGTATTGCGAAGTGCCGCGTTGATTGGTGCGATGCTGGTGGCGATGTTCAGCCTCGACTGGCGCATGGCATCGGTGGCGATTTGCATCTTCCCAGCCGTCATCATCGTGATGTTCATCTACCAGCGGTACAGCACGCCGATTGTCCGCCGGGTGCGTAGCTATCTGGCGGATATCAACGATGGCTTTAACGAAGTCATTAATGGGATGAGCGTTATCCAGCAGTTCCGCCAACAAGCGCGTTTTGGCGAGCGGATGGGAGCGGCGAGTCGTTCGCACTATTTGGCGCGGATGCAAACCCTGCGCCTGGATGGCTTTTTATTGCGCCCATTGCTGAGCCTGTTTTCTGCGATGGTGCTGTGCGGCCTGTTGATGCTGTTTGGTTTTACTTCAGTCGGGACTATCGAAGTTGGCGTGTTATACGCATTTATCAACTATTTGGGTCGTCTTAATGAACCCCTAATCGAACTGACCACGCAACAATCGATGCTGCAACAAGCGGTGGTTGCGGGGGAACGTGTGTTCGAATTAATGGACGGTAAGCGTCAGGATTACGGCAACGATAACCGGCCGCTGGAAAGCGGCCATATTGAGGTCGACAACGTTTCCTTTGCCTATCGCGGCGATCGCCTGGTGCTGCAAGATATTAACCTCGATGTTCCGGTACGCAGTTTCGTGGCGTTGGTGGGGCATACCGGCAGTGGGAAAAGTACTCTCGCAAACTTACTCATGGGTTATTACCCACTGAGCAACGGCGAAATTCGTCTAGATGGCCGTCCGCTGGACACGCTCAGTCATAGCGTGTTGCGCCAGGGGGTTGCGATGGTGCAACAAGATCCCGTGGTGCTGGCGGACTCCTTCTTTGCCAACGTTACGCTTGGACGCGACATCAGCGAAGCGGCAGTTTGGCAAGCACTGGAAACGGTGCAGCTAGCAGAACTGGCGCGCACCATGAGTGATGGCATATACACACGGTTAGGCGAGCAGGGTAATAATTTATCTGTCGGGCAGAAGCAATTGCTGGCCATGGCCCGAGTATTGGTGGACGCACCGCAGATTTTGATCCTCGATGAGGCGACTGCGAATATCGACTCTGGTACCGAACAAGCCATTCAGCATGCACTGGCAGCGGTGCGTGAGCACACAACGCTTGTGGTGATTGCCCACCGTCTATCGACGATTACTGATGCTGACACTATTTTGGTATTGCATCGTGGACAGGCCGTTGAACGCGGTACACACAGCGAATTGCTTGCAGCACAAGGCCGTTACTGGCAGATGTATCAACTGCAATTGGCGGGTGAAGAATTAGCAGCAGCCACGCACGAAGAGCCTGCGACGGCTTGATGCACCAATATTACGCATAAAACCAGTGGGTATCTCCGCTGGTGCAGAAGCGAAACGCACCATGCACTAAGATGGTGCGTTTTTATCATCTGACAAATTTCTTAATCTCAGCCACCGTCATTTCCTGTCTTTAAACCCTTATACAGCGCGGCTTAACGCGCTGAAAATTCCTGTTTTTCATTTTTGGCATGGCCTTTGCTTTATCTTCATCGTGTTGTTGAAGCAATTACCCAATTCTGACTGGAGGGGATCTATGAAGCTGGTTACCGTGGTGATCAAACCGTTCAAACTCGAAGACGTACGCGAAGCATTGTCTTCAATCGGTATTCAAGGACTGACCGTGACCGAGGTTAAAGGCTTTGGCCGCCAGAAAGGTCATGCAGAGTTGTACCGCGGTGCTGAGTACAGCGTCAATTTCCTGCCTAAAGTGAAAATTGATGTGGCAATTGCCGATGATCAACTCGATGAAGTTATTGATGTCATTAGCAAAGCTGCCTACACCGGCAAGATTGGCGATGGCAAAATTTTCGTTGCTGAACTGCAACGAGTCATCCGCATTCGTACCGGCGAAGCCGACGAAGCTGCACTCTAATCGTCTTGCCACTCGTGAAAGGGATGGAAAAAATGAAGAAATTAGCCTCTATCTTAAGCGTTGTAGCCCTGGCACTTGCGCCATCTATAGCTCTGGCGGCACCGGCTGTCGCCGATAAAGCAGACAACGCTTTTATGATGATTAGCACCGCATTGGTGCTGTTTATGACAATACCTGGGCTGGCGCTGTTTTACGGCGGCCTTATTCGCTCCAAAAACGTGCTGTCGATGCTGACTCAGATAACGGTCACGTTTGCGTTGGTTTGTGTGCTGTGGGTGGTTTATGGCTATTCATTGGCCTTTGGCACTGGTGGCAACTTCTTCGGTAATTTCGACTGGGTATTGCTGAAAAATATTCAACTCACCGCGTTAATGGGATCTTTCTACCAATATATTCACGTTGCGTTCCAGGGTTCCTTCGCGTGTATCACCGTGGGGCTTATTGTTGGTGCGTTAGCTGAACGTATTCGCTTCTCTGCGGTGCTTATCTTCGTTGTGATTTGGCTGACGCTCTCTTATGTGCCGATTGCGCATATGGTGTGGGGTGGTGGCTTGCTGGCATCGCATGGTGCGATGGACTTCGCGGGCGGTACAGTCGTACACATCAATGCCGCGGTTGCGGGCCTGGTGGGGGCTTACCTGATTGGCAAACGTGTGGGTTACGGTAAAGAAGCATTCAAACCACATAACCTGCCAATGGTGTTCACCGGTACGGCAATCCTGTACTTCGGTTGGTTTGGCTTCAACGCGGGCTCTGCAAGTGCAGCAAACGAAATCGCAGCACTGGCCTTTGTGAACACGGTTGTGGCAGCAGCGGCTGCAGTCCTCGGTTGGGTATTTGGTGAATGGGCATTGCGTGGCAAACCTTCTTTGCTGGGCGCGTGTTCCGGTGCGATTGCAGGCCTGGTGGGTATCACTCCAGCATGTGGTTATGTTGGCGTCGGCGGTGCACTGATTATCGGTATCGTGGCGGGCCTGGCGGGTTTGTGGGGCGTAACTCTGCTGAAAAAATGGCTGCGTGTGGATGACCCTTGCGATGTGTTCGGAGTCCACGGCGTGTGCGGTATCGTAGGTTGTGTCATGACCGGTATCTTTGCTGCGACTTCTCTTGGTGGTGTGGGCTATGCAGAAGGCGTGACCATGGGCCATCAGGTACTGGTGCAGTTGGAAAGTATCGGTGTGACGATTGTCTGGTCTGCGGTTGTGGCGTTCATCGGCTTCAAGGTTGCTGACCTGACTGTGGGTCTGCGTGTACCAGAAGAGCATGAGCGTGAAGGTCTGGATGTGAACAGCCATGGCGAAAATGCTTACAACGCATAAGTAAGGCGTGAATGAGAAAGGCGGAGCACAGGCTCCGCCTTTTTTATGCGTTAAAAATAGACACCCAATAACTCTTAGCCACGCTTACGCATCACACCTTCTTGCACCGTTGACGCAACTAACACGCCATCGCGTGAATAAAACTCGCCGCGAACAAAGCCACGTGCACTGGAAGCAGAAGTACTTTCCACGCAATACAAAAGCCAGTCATTCATATCAAACGGACGATGGAACCACATTGAGTGATCGATGGTGGCTACTTGCATGCCTGGCTCAAGGAAACCGACTCCGTGAGGCTGAAGTGCTACGGGCAGGAAGTTAAAATCAGAGGCATAACCCAGCAGGTACTGATGCACGTGCAATTCTGTCGGCATGATACCGTTGGCCCGCATCCACACCTGGCGTACCGGCTCATCGACATGCCCTTGCATTGGGTTGTGGAACACCACAGGGCGGATTTCGAGCGGCTTTTCACAGAGAAACTTCTCTTTCAGACTCAGAGGTAGCAGCTTTTCAAATGCCATGGCGATTTCTGTTTCTGACTTCAGATTTTCTGGCGCCGGGGCCCCTGGCATGACTTTTTGATGTTCAAAACCGGGTTCTGGCGCCTGGAAAGAGGCCGTCATATAGAAAATCGGTTTGCCATTTTGAATCGCCGCAACGCGACGAGCGCTGAAACTATTGCCATCGCGCAGGTTTTCGACGTCATAAACAATAGGCTTTTGGCTATCGCCTGGACGCAGAAAATAACTGTGGAATGAATGCACCATACGTTCAGCGGGTACCGTTTCGTTGGCGGCATACAACGCCTGGCCTACGACTTGTCCACCGAATACCTGACGTAAACCTAAGTCTTCGCTCTGGCCACGAAAAATACCTTCTTCAATCTTTTCCAGATTGAGTAATGCCAACAAATTGCTGAGCGCCTGACTCATAAAGTGTCCTCAATAAAAAATATACCCATCGCCCTTCAAACTGCAGGGTTGTTGGCTGCTTTCATTCACCCAAATCACTGGCTTGAGTAAGCTCATCGGGGCTCATTCAATTGCCGCCTACCTGCTTCTTGAAGAAGTAAGGGTATTCTAAAAGTGCAATGGGCCTGATTATAACAGGTTTCCAAAAATCTCAACTCAGTGGCCCGACCTGATGATGTGTTTCAGTTTTGGGCAAAATCCAGTGTTATGTGCCACACTTAGCGTGATAAGTAAGTTTAACCACTCATTACTTGTGGGCCAACAGCCTACTGGTGCATTGATGATAAGGAGAACAAATCAATGAAATTTGTGCACACGTTAAGTGGTTTAGCGATTGCTATGGCGATGGTTGGATGCGCGCAAAAAAGTGCTGACATCCCAACGCCTGCCCCTGCTGCAACAACGTCATCGGCAGCGGCATTGACGCAGTCTGATATACAACAACCTAATGTTGCGGGTACAATTTGGATTCGTCAGAATGTTGCACTACCGCCTGATGCGGTGCTAACAGTGACGTTATCTGATGCATCTTTGGCGGATTCTCCGTCAAGAGTGCTGGCGCAGAAAGCGGTTCGTACAGAAGGGAAGCAATCTCCATTCAGCTTTGTGTTACCGTTTAACCCTGCAGATATTCAACCTAACGCGCGCATTATCCTGAGCGCGGCCATCACCGTAAATAACCAGCTGATATTTATCACTGATAATATTCAGCCAGTCATTAACAATGGTGGGACTAAAGCAGATCTGACATTGGTGCCTGTCCAGCAAACGGCGGTTCCAGTCCAGGACAGTGGTGGTGCGGTAACGACCGTTCCGTTGACCTCTCCGACTCAAGTTAACCCGTCGTCAGCGGTTCCAGCTCCAACACAGTTCTGATGTTAAGCGCCTCTTTATGAGGCGCTTTTTAGTCATTCCAGCGATAACGCTGCAGATCAATTTGCCCATCGCCCGAAACCATAATCCCTTCTGAAAGCAAAGCTTGCCGCTGGCGTTGTAGATCCGGGCCGGTCAACGAAATCGTGCCATGACGATTCACGACCCGATGCCACGGTAGTTTACTGCCTTCAGGTAAGCGCTTGAGCACACCGCCCACTTGTCGTGCTGCGCGAGGCGAACCAGCCAGACGAGCCACATCGCCATAGGTCGTGACGTAACCCTCAGGAATAGCAGCAATAATCTGATAAACCCGCTGCGGGAATGAGTCGTTATTATCCATAGCACACTCCAAATCAGGATGCCGTTAAGGATAATCGTCGTGCGCTAAACTAGAAAGAAAAATAGGGACTGCGCAAGAAAGCAACACCTGACCGCTGCTAGCTTGCAATTGCCGGGGGCAACATGGATAATGCGCCAGCGCGTTAGGTAACTAGCGCTCTCAATGGGGGCCCTGTTGGTTCTCCCGCAACACTAATTTGTGAATTCGGTCAGGTCCGGAAGGAAGCAGCCGCAGCAGATGACGTGTGTGCCGGGATGTAGCTGGCAGGGCCCCCACCCAATTCTGGCAAGTGCATGATATCCATCATGTAAACCCTCTATTTAGTGCATTGAAACGTTACTGATACAATTTTTGTGTATCACTTAGTACGCTATCAATGTCACATCTGATGTTATTCCGTCACATAATCCATCACATAATCCGGTTCCACCAAAAAATTAAGCAGCCCAGCATTCGTGTCAGTATAAAATCCGACCGTTACTGGCACTTTAATATTCAGTTCAGTGATTTTACGACTATTAATAAATGCTACGGTTGGAGGTCACCTGAGTATTTTAGTGACGAATACTTTTATCCCTACAGACGGTGATTTATTTCCTCACACTTTGCATTTTTTGTATGAATTTTATTGGTACAAATCAGGGGTGAAGGAGAACTTTCTACTTGATAATTAACTTTATTATAAATATCTATTTATCATAACGCCTGAAGTATATTGTGCATTTGCCTGACTGGCGGTGAATAAGTTCACAATATTTCGCGTCGTTCTTGTTTGCGCTAAATTTTTCCAGTGTTGTTCCGATAATACCGATGGGCCAGGTTTTTTATTGCCTGGGAATTATTTAAGGAACGGTATATGTCCTGGTTGGTTTCCACACTACGGAATGTCAGAATTTCACGCAAACTTTATATAGGTTTTGGAATTGTCTTACTGCTGGTGGCTATTGCGACTGCACTCAGCGTGGTACGATTTAAAGAAATCCGCAATATCTATGAAAAAACCAACCTGATTTACAACGTTAATATTGAAGTCTTCCAGGCCAAAATTAACCGACTGAAGTATTTCTATCTGGCTGATGATAAATCCCGGCAAACCATGGTGGGCTTTGTGGCTCACGCCAAGGAATTGATAGATGAGGCGCATACGCTAAGTTGGACAGATGAAGAATTAAAACACGTTAATGACACGGGCTTGCATCTCGAGAGTTTCCAAAAAAGTATTCAGGGCATGGAGGTGGCTACCAACAAAATCAAAACCTTCGCCGATGATATCGATAAGCTCAATAATCAGGAATATTTAGCGGCAGTGGCCGAACTCAAGCAGGCTGAGGATCGGGTTAAAGTTGCCGGGGACAAAAGTAGCGTTTCGATAAAAGCAGTGATTTCGCTGGTCAAGGTCAGCAACGATAAACTGGCGTTTAACTCCGCAAATATCACCCTGGGAATTGGTGCGATCGCCATTCTGATTGGTATCCTGGTTTCGTTCTATATCACCCGGCTGATAACACGGCCTGTGGTGGAAAACCTGGCGCTGGCCGAACGCATTGCCAGCGGTGACCTGAGCGCCACGATACACACCGACCGTCAGGATGAGTTAGGTAAGCTTACGCAGGCGATGGGCATGATGAACGATAAGCTGCGCACCATGATTGGTGATGTCCGCGACAGCGTCGCAAGCGTCTCGGATTCTGCGGCAAAGATTGCTAACGGTAATAATGATCTCTCATCGCGCACCGAGCAACAGGCCGCCGCCGTGGTAGAAACAGCGGCGAGCATGGAAGAACTGACGGCGACAGTTAAAAACAACGCCGATAACGCACGTCACGCCAGCCAGATTGCCGCCCAGGCTTCGGAGAATGCTGGCAAAGGCGGTAAAGTGGTCAGCGAGGTTATCGCCACGATGGGCAATATTTCTGCCAGTTCAAAGAAAATTGCCGATATCACTGCCGTCATTAATAGCATCGCCTTTCAGACCAATATTCTGGCCCTCAATGCCGCGGTAGAAGCGGCACGCGCGGGTGAACAAGGGCGTGGATTTGCCGTAGTGGCAAGTGAAGTGCGTAGCCTGTCCCAGCGCAGTTCTCAGGCGGCAAAAGATATTGCTGGACTTATCGAAGAGTCAGTATCCCGTATAAATTTGGGCAGTGAACTTGTCAGCCATGCGGGTGAAACCATGACACAGATTGTCGCATCTGTAACGCATGTGAATGATATTATGGATGAAATAACTTCAGCTTCTGAAGAGCAGAGTCGTGGTATCGATCAGATTGCCCGCGCAGTGGGGGAGCTAGATACGACTACCCAGCAAAATGCCTCACTGGTGATGGAGTCATCAGTCTCTGCTAATTCTCTGGAGGAGCAGGCGGTATTGCTTGAGAAACTGGTCTCTCACTTCCGGGTAGAGCCAGTGGGTATTTGAGCGATAAATATGTCGAGATGATTCAGCTTTCAGGTGACAATATTACTGGTCACGATAATGGTGAAGCAGATTACGCTATTGCTTTGAAGTAAGCGGGTTTGCTGGAAGGTGTTGGCACAATTTTAATCGCAGGAGTTCTTTTTTGAACTGCCTGCGAACCCAGCGCTACCTGCGCGTTGCTTTACCCAGCCATTGCCGTGTCGCTGATTTTTAAGTTTGTTGATATGGCTCCGGAGCCAACCTCATCCCCAACAACGTGATGACGCAAATAATGGCACCGGCATAGAAGGTCGATGCCGCCCCCCATGTTTCCCATACAATCCCGGCCCCCAGACTGGCTAGCAACAGTGAAACACCACTCACCAGGTTAAACATGCCGAATGCCGTGCCACGCAAATCTGCTGGCGCGGTATTGGCGATCATCGCGGCCAGCAACCCTTGGGTTATCCCCATGTGGATCCCCCACAATGCCACACCAAGCAGAAGCCCCATCCAATGAGTACTCACGGCCAGCGTGAGATCCGCCACAATCAACACCAGTAACCCCGCCTGTAGCATTTTGCTGTGGCTCATACGATCAGACAGCTTGCCAAAAGGATAGGCCGACATGGCATAGAGCAAATTCATTGCAACCATGACCAACGGGATCAAGGCCAGCGGAACATCCATCTGCAGCGCCCGCAATACCAGAAAAGCCTCACTGAAGCGGGCCAGGGTGAAGACCGCACCGAGCCCAACAACCCACCAATAAGTTTGCCCCAGTCGCCGCAGGTTTTCACGCCGAATGGGATTGCTGCGCTTATGTTCAATAAGGGATTTGGGTTCCTGAAGACCGAAAAAGAGTAAAGCAATGGCCAGTACGCCCGGGATCACCGCCACCCAGAAAATAGCCCGGAAGTCATCGTGCCACAGTAACATCAAACCGACGGCCAACAGTGGCCCCAGAAAAGCGCCGACAGTATCGAGTGACTGACGCAGACCATAGGCCGCACCGCGGATTTCAGGTGGCGTGACATCGGCCACCAGTGCATCTCTGGGGGCACCACGAATCCCCTTACCCACGCGATCGATCATGCGTGCGCCAAACACCAGGCCGGCACCCGATGCTAATGCAAACAACGGCTTACTCAGTGCACCCAGCCCATACCCTAATAATGCTAACCCCTTGCGTTTGCCCAGATAGTCACTGAGCACACCGGAAAAGACTTTGATGATTAATGCGGTAGCTTCTGCCAGACCTTCAATCAGGCCAATGAGCACCACGCTGGTTCCTAAGGTGGTAGCCATAAAAAGTGGCAGCAAACTGTGGATCATTTCGGAAGACACGTCCATCAGCATACTGACCCCCCCCAGAACCCAGACGCCTTTGGGGATGCGCCTTAACATAGAAAAGCGAGCTAACATCATTCCTCTCCAACACAATGGGCATAACTGCAATCAGCCGATCATTAAACCACCATCCCCCGGCCTGCGTAACTCCCTGTTTGCGCGAGGTTATCCCAAATAGGTTTCAAACGTTCCAGCGCTGTGCGCATCTGCGCAGGCTCTAGTGTAAAAGGCAATCTCAAATATCGTTCAAACGCCCCTTCGGTTCCAAAGCGTGGGCCTGCGCCTATGCGAATACCGATTGATTCCGCGCTGGCGGCAAACACCGTTGCCAGCGGTTTTGGCAGCTCAATCCACCAGGATAAGCCACCTTCTGGCACGACTGTTATTTTCCAGTCCGGGAATAACGCCCGGATTGCTTCACTACAGGCATCTCTATGCTGGCGCAGCATTTGGCGCCGCCCTGGCAGGAAGTTATCTGCTTCGTTAAACAAGTGGATTGCTGCGAGCTGTTCCAGTACCGGCGAACCTAAATCCAGGGTGTCGCGGATTTGAATCAGCGATGCAATGGTGCGCGCTGAGGCTCGAATCCAACCTATTCTCATGCCACCCCAGAAACTTTTCCCACCCGAACCCAGGGTGATTATCCGGTCATCGGTATCAAATGCCGCCAGCGGTAGCGGGGGGGGAACGTCAAACCATAAATCAACCATGGTTTCATCAACCACCACGGTGGTACGCGTGCGAGCAGCGATTTCGGCGATAGCGATACGCGTAGCCACGTCCATACAACGCCCGGTGGGGTTATGGAAATCCGCAATCAAATAGGCGAGCCTTGGGGAGGTTTGCGCAATAGTGGCCGCCAGCCCCTCTGTGTCCCAACCCTGTTCGGTCAGACTAACGGGGACAGCACGGCACGACGCACCTTTAATTGCCGTCAGTGCCATCGGATAAGTAGGATGGTCCATGACGACCCGATCACCTGGGCCTGTCAACAGACGCAGGATCAACCCAAAGCCACTAAGCGCACCGTTGACTATCATAATCTGGTCGGCGTGAGTCGGCAGCCCTCGGGTAGCATAACGTCGCGCGATAACCTGACGCAGTTCCGGTAAACCCTGCTGGTTGTAACCGGTCGAACCCAAATGTTCTGGTAAGGCAATCAGCGCGTTAGCATAGGCCTGATGAATCTCCGGCCCGGCAGCCAGTGCGGCGGTGGAAAGATCTAACGTTGCCGCCTGACCGGGGAGTGGAGAAACAGATTGTCGCCCTTCGGGCAGCATGGTGACAGAACCCGAACCTTGTCGGCTTGCCAGGTATCCTTCATCACGCAATTGCGCAAGTGCGGTCGCCACAGTCGTGCGGCTAATACCGAGCGCCGTTGCCAACTCACGTTCTCCCGGTAGGCGGCTGTCGAGCGGTAAACGCCCATCCAGAATCAACAACCGTAGCCCGTCCGCCAACTGGCGATAAACCGGGGTGCGGGGTAAATCCTGTTGCCAGTTACCCAGCAATTTCGTCAGAGATGATGAACCGGTTCTGCGCTGTGCCATAGCAATCCACTTTGTATTAACTGGACCTTAATATCAGGTCCATTTTGCGTAAAAGTAAAGCGACAAATGAATACTGAGGTGAAGATAATGATCGCTCGTCGCTTACTGCAACTGTATACCGGCCTGGTTCTGTATGGCGTTTCCACGGCGATGTTCGTGCGGGCCAATTTAGGGGCCGATCCCTGGAATGTGTTCCACCTCGGGGTGGCGCGGATCTTCTCTTTAAATATCGGCATGGTGATGATCGTGGTGGGGGCACTGGTATTGCTTCTGTGGATCCCGCTACGCCAGAAACCTGGGCTTGGGACTATCAGCAACGTGATTGTGTTGGGCCTGGCCGCTGATGCCGCGCTCGCTTTGATGCCGCCAATTGAATCGATGGTGATGCGTAGCATTTTGTTGCTGGCAGCCATCTTTGTGAATGCGATAGCGACGGGAATGTATATCGGTGCGGGGTTTGGATCAGGCCCGCGAGATGGCTTAATGACCGGGATTAACGCGCGGACCGGTTGGTCGGTGCGCAGCGTGCGCACTGCAATTGAATTGACGGTTTTATTGGTGGGTTGGTTGATGGGCGGTACATTTGGTGTCGGTACGGTGCTGTATGCGCTGGCGATTGGCCCATTGATTCAACTGTGCTTGCCATGGTTTAGCATTCGCTCAAGCCAGAAAACCCCGCAGGTGGAACCGACGGTCGTGCCTTAACGTGAAAGCTGTGCTAAACATTGTTTTATCACTGGAAGCACTATCCCCATTGGATGAGGTAACAGATGAACAGCACGGTCATCAGTAACGCGGCGGCACACTGGAATAGCTATCAGTTAGCAGAGATTTTATCCCACTGTTTTGAAGGGTATTTGGTCTCTTTCACCATTGACGGTGAGACGTTTGCCTCGCGTTTTGCCGCTGAAGATATCAGCCTCAATGACAGTCGAGTCTGGACGCAAAATGGTGAACCGAAAGCGTTGGCTATTATCACTCGCCGTGGTCGATCCTGCCGCCTCGCCGCATTTGCCATTCGCCCAGAGCTACGTGGGCAGGGGGTAGGCAAGCGGCTCATGAAACAATTAATCAATGAAGCGCGAGCCCGTGGCGACCGAAATATGTGGCTGGAAGTCATTGTCGGTAACGACAGTGGGCTTGCGTTATATGAGCGTATGGGATTTGTGCGTCAGCAGACATTAGTCGGGTTTAGTGCCGTCAGTTCCACGCTGTTTACCGCAACGGGGGAATTGCAGGAAATTGACCCGATGGTGATGGCTAAAAAAATGATGACCGATGCCAGCCTGCAGTTGCCATGGCTGAGTGCACCAGAAACACTTTATAAATTAGTGGGTAAAGCATTTGTACTTAACGACGTTGCTTACGCCATGGTCGCGACTGCTCCGCAAGGGTTCCGCGTGCGCATGCTGTATGTTGAGCCTGCGGCGCGTGGCCAGGGGCAGGCGAAAAAATTACTCACTCTGCTGCGCGAGCGTTTTGCTGGGCTTAACACCGCAACGGCTATTCCTGAGCCAATGGCACCGATTTTTTTAAGAAGCGGCTACCGTCAAGATACGATTACGCAATATGAAATGCTGCTTAAGTTCTGAGTCGGCATTTTTCATTCTCAACGACTAAACTTATCAATCGTAATCATCACGGGTGGAAAACATCCCCCCGTCTTCCTCACACCGTGGAGGTTTACAATGCCTTATGTTGATGGTTTCGTTGTTGCTGTACCGGCAGCAAATAAGGACGCGTATAAGCAAATGGCCGCGAAAGCGGCGCCGCTATTCAAAGAGTTTGGTGCGGTACGCGTAGTAGAATGTTGGGCTGATGATGTGCCCGATGGAAAGCTCACTGATTTTCGTATGGCAGTGAAAGCCGAAGAGAGCGAAGAAGTGGTTTTCAGCTGGATTGAATATCCGTCTAAAGAAGTGCGTGATGAAGCGAATGCCAAAATGATGTCTGACCCGCGAATGAAAGAGTTTGGCGAGTCGATGCCATTCGATGGCAAACGCATGATTTATGGTGGCTTTGCACCAATTCTTGACGAGTAAAACCGGCGGATGACGCTAACCCTCCCCAACTTGCTTTAGGCCCGTGGGGTGAGAGTCGCGTCATCCGACTTGCAAAAAACACTAAACCTGCAACTCGCGCAACAATCCAAATGCCTGCTTCATATGGGCTTCACTCACAATAAATGCCCGCAACTGCTGCTCATCATCATAGCCTTTCGCGACTAAACCTTGTGGCTCGACTGAAATTTGCCAATGCAAATCAGTACGCTGCGTTTCACCCGCTAAATGTAAAGGCAACTCAGGTGTTTTGACTTTCACCAGCATCGCCGGGAGTACCAGACCGTCTGCGGCACCCAACAGATTTTTGGCGAGCGTCATGGCGCTAAATTGAATCGGTTGCAGGAACGGCAGCACCATGCCGTCTATTTCTGCGCAATCTCCGAGCGCGTAGATATTGGCATCCGAGGTTTGCAACTGGCGATTGACCTCAATACCCCGATTCACGCTCAACCCGGCATTTTGCGCCAGCCCAACATTGGGGCGCAGACCCATTGCGGAGACAACTGCATCCACATTGACCATTCTCCCATTACTCAACGTGGCATTAATGCCTTGTGCTGTTTTTGACAACGTTTCAAGTTGCTGATTAAACAATAGCTCTACACCCATACTAACCAGACGATGCTGAAGGCGGCTGCTGACTTCCGCTGGCATCAGCGAGGCAAGCAGGCTATTGGCGTTATCCACCACTATCACCTTTTTACCCGCACGGCAAAAATCCATCGCCAGTTCTGTGCCAATCAAACCACCACCCACAATCATGACTCGCTCGGCCTCACGAAGTGACGACTCGCAGGCCATAAACTCTTGTTGGCTGTTCAGTGTCAACATCAGTTCTTTTCCCGGAATCGGGGGAAGCAGGGCGCTTGAACCGGTCGCCAGCACCAGTTTGTCGTATGGCCATTGTTGGTCACCGCATTTTACCAAACGCTGGTGGGGATCGATGGCAGACACCCAACTGTTGGGGTTGAGGATCACATTAAACTGCTCGGCAAACTCACTGGCAGATTGGCGAGTCAGGTCGTCAGCCCGCTGATTGAGACTGACAACATGGCTAAGATCGGGTTTGTTGTATTCATCCATACTGTCGGCGGCAATCAGGCGCACAGGAACCTGAGCATCATGCTTGCGGATATTTTTAACCAATTGGCGGGCGGCAAAGCCCGAACCAATAATTACGATGCCATGTTCCATTTTGCCTCCGTTGCCAGCTCATCAAAGACGTCTTTGCCCAGTGAACATTCCGGGCACAGGAAAGTATCAGGGACTTCACTCCATGGCGTTCCGGGTGCGACATCTTGCATAGACTCACCGGTTTGCGGGTCGTAAATCCATTGGCAAACACTGCACTGCATTTGTGGGCCTAAATCGGCGCAGGTTTTCACCTCGACAACGCTTTTTTGTGGTGCGGGAACCGGTGTGCAAACCAGCGGTGTTAGCGCCCATTGGCGGGCAATTTCACGGCCATGTTCGCGGCAGATTTCAAGGGCATCGATATCCGGACGCCATTTTGCTTTCAGGCTAAGGGACATTTCGAATCCGGCATCCTGCAAGCGGGTAGAAAGACGGTCTACTGCACCGCCGCTCCAGCCATGGGAACCGAACGCGCTGCCACGTTTATTGCGAAAACGCAGCCCTGTCATTTCCTCAACCAGACCTGCAATTTTCGGCATCATCACGTTGTTCATCGTGGACGTCCCAACCAGCACGCCTTTGGAACGGAATACATTAGTCAGAATTTCGTTTTTATCATGACGGGCGACGTTAAAGATTTTAACCGCCACGCGTGGGTCAACTTCGTTAATACCCTGGGCGATAGCGTCCGCCATCATGCGGGTATTGTTGGACATGGTGTCGTAGAAAATCGTGATGCGATCTTCCTGATAATCTGCCGCCCACTTCAAATACAGTTCAACAATTTGTGTAGGGTTATCACGCCACACCACGCCGTGCGAGGTGGCAATCATATCCACCGGCAAGTTAAAGCCGAGGATTTCGGTAATTTTTGGGGTGACCAGACGGCTGAACGGCGTCAAAATATTGGCGTAGTAACGTTGGCACTGATCAAACAATTCAGTTTGATCGACTTCATCGTTAAACAGATGCTCATCACAGTAATGCTGGCCGAAAGCGTCGTTACTGAATAACACCGCATCGCCAGTCATATAAGTCATCATGCTGTCAGGCCAGTGCAGCATCGGGGTTTCAACAAAGATGAGCTGCTTACCGTTGCCAATATCCAGGTTGTCTCCGGTTTTCACCACATGGAAATTCCACTCTGGGTGATGGTGATGACCATTGATGGAATCTACGCCGTTGGCGGTACAGTAAATTGGCGTATTGGGAATGCGTGACATCAACTCAGTCAACGCACCAGCATGGTCCT
>NZ_DATERI010000007.1:0-7428 GCF_035271705.1 Buttiauxella sp. | reverse complement strand
GGTACAGGTGCCAACCACACCAGGTCTGGGCGTGGAGCTGGATATGGATGAAGTGATGAGAGCGCACGAGTTGTATCAAAAACATGGGCTTGGCGCGCGTGATGATGCGATGGCAATGCAGTATCTGATCCCGGAATGGACATTTAATAACAAACGCCCGTGCATGGTTCGATAGGCTATACCCTTATTATCGAAACTGATGGTGTATGTCGCTAACGCTAATCCGCCCTACGAAAGTGGTTTTGTAGGGCGGATTAACGCCGCGACATCCGACACTAACTTGACGCTTAAGACTGTAGCGATGGATGGCACATGAAAATTGTTATCGCACCAGATTCATATAAAGAGAGCCTGAGTGCTCTGGAGGTGGCGACACAGATTGAAGCCGGTTTTCGGGAAGTGTTCCCCGATGCCTGTTATGTGAAGCTTCCAGTTGCTGATGGCGGCGAGGGCACGGTAGAGGCGATGGTTGCCGCAACAAATGGCGAAATCATTGAAGTGGATGTCACCGGGCCATTGGGTGATCCGATCCAGTCTTTTTATGGAATTTCAGGCGATCGGCAGCAAGCCTTTATTGAAATGGCGGCAGCGAGTGGCCTCGAACAAGTTCCACCCAACTTGCGTAACCCGATGAAAACCACGTCGTGGGGAACAGGTGAATTGATTCGCTATGCGCTCGATAGCGGCGTAAAAAGCATCCTCGTTGGGATTGGCGGCAGTGCCACCAATGATGGTGGTATCGGCATGCTACAGGCTCTCGGAGCACGTTTTCTGGATAGCCAGGGTGAGTCGTTAGGACTTGGCGGCGGTGAAGTAGCACGACTGGCCTCTATCGATATTTCTGGGTTGGATACACGCCTGAAAGCGTGCCAGATTGAAGTCGCCTGTGATGTCACTAACTTGTTGACCGGTAAAGAAGGCGCATCGGCGGTATTTGGCCCGCAAAAAGGCGCAACGCCAGAAATGGTGAGTCAGCTCGATCAGGCATTGGAACACTACGCAAAAATCATTTCCCGCGATCTTGATATCGACGTCATGACGCTTTCCGGTGGCGGAGCTGCGGGCGGTATGGGTGCCGCACTTTTTGCTTTCTGCGGTGCAGAATTGCAACAGGGGATAGAGATAGTCACGCGAGCGTTAAAACTTGATGAACTGGTGCGCGATGCAGACCTGGTCATTACCGGAGAAGGCCGCATCGATAGCCAGTCAATTCATGGCAAAGTGCCGATTGGCGTGGCAAAAGTCGCGAAGCGTTATAACAAACCGGTTATTGGCATTGCCGGGAGTTTAACGCCAGATGTAGGTGTCGTGCATCAGCATGGTCTGGATGCCGTTTTCAGTGTGCTGTACCGCATTTGCACGTTGGAAGAAGCGCTGGATAACGCCGGAGATAATCTGCGTATGGCTGCGCGAAATATTGCGGCAACCATTGCGATAGGTTGTGGATGTCGCTCGCGCTAACCCCCAACCCCCCCTAAAACTGCGTAGGTCGGATTAGCATTAGCGACATCCGACATCAACGTGATGTTTAGCCGAACATTCGTTGCGCTTCTTTTGAGACATTATTCATCTCATCGAGCAACTCAAAGAGTTCGGGTTCCAAATCTTCCGGCTTCACACCATTACGCAGTTGCTGTTCCAGCATCAAGCACAGATTTTTTAAGCGTGGCACACCGCTGTAGCTACAGCTGCCGTGAAGTTTATGAATGATATCCACCAACATCTGCGGGTTTTCCCCGACCAACTGTTCTTCAACGGTATTGCGTACTTCGGGTAAAAATGCCAACAGCATTTGCAGTAAATCGCGTGCCAGATCCGGCTTGTTGGCCGCTTGTTGCAGCGCCAACGACCAATCCAGTGTTTGGTTTTGATTGCTGGCTTGCGCCGTTATTTCTGCGTTTGTTGGTTGAGTGAGCGCGTTAATGGCACCCGGCTGATAACGCAGCAGCAGGCTATACAGCTTTTTCTCTTCAATTGGCTTGGCAAGGTAGTCATTCATGCCAGCACTCAGCAGTTTCTCTTTTTGCCCCGCCATGGCATGTGCCGTTACGGCGATGACGGGTGTTTGCTGGTGGTGCGGCATCTGGCGAATGACCTCACAGGCGCGAATACCATCCATTTCAGGCATCTGAATATCCATCAGAATGATGTCTATCTGCATCTGTTTTGCCCGTTCAATAGCTTGTAAACCGCTATCGCACAGCTCAACGTTTTGCACATGATCATCAAGCAATGCGCCAATCAGTTTCAGGTTAGCCGGGTTGTCATCTACCGCCATTACCGTAAGCGGTAATTTCTTGTTTTCAACGCTATCAGCAAGTGTGGGATGTGCATTAACGGTGTGTTCAGCCAACAGTGGCAACAGACGTGGTGAGGTGACAGGCTTCAGTAAACAGGCTGCAACACCTTCTTTTTTCAGCGATTCTGCGTCTACCTGGCAATGACTTGGCAGCGCCAGGATCAGGCAGTCTGTCATGGTGACGGCTTTTGCGAGTTTTGGATTCGTCATGGTGAGCGTTTCGTGGAACGAGACTGGCATACCGAGCAGCATAATATCGTAGTGCGCTTCGGCGAGGGCCGTAAACGTTGGGCTATACACCACTTTAAGCGGTGTATTGGCTAAAATGTTGAGCGTGCTTTGTGCCGCAGAAGCATTTTGTTCAATATACGCAATACGTTTACCTACCAGATTCTCAGTCGAATAACCATCAAGAACCGCGTTAGGATTCAGATCCAGGTTGATATAGAACCAGAAAGTAGACCCCTGATTTGGTTGGCTATGGAACGAAATATCGCCACCCATTTCACTGACCAATTTTTGGGTAATCACCAGCCCCAGTCCAGTGCCACCGTGACGCCGTGAAATACTGGCATCCGCCTGACGAAATGCCTGGAACAAGCGCGACTGTTCCTGCTCAGGAATACCAATCCCGGTATCATGAATTTGCATCTCAACCTGGACTTTATTGTTGCCTTGCGAGCGTTTCTCGACGACCAAATCAATATTGCCGCTCTCGGTAAACTTAATCGCATTACCCACCAGATTGGTGACGACTTGCTGTAAGCGCAGTGGATCGCCAATCACGTTATCCGGGACATCGTTTTTAATGTTTAGCGTCAGCTCCAGACCTTTGTCATGGGCCGAATGCGCAAGCAAAGTCACGACCTCATCGAGCGTATTTCGCAGCGGGAATGGAATGCTTTCCAGAATCAGTTTACCCGCTTCCAGTTTAGAGAAATCCAGCACGTCATTGATAATGGTGAGCAGGTTATTGGCTGAGCGTTCAATGGTATAGAGATGATCGCGCTGCGTGGCATTCAAATCTGTTTTCAGCGTCAATCGGGTAAATCCAATCACCCCATTGAGCGGTGTGCGCAGCTCGTGGGACATATTAGCGAGGAATTCAGACTTAATACGTGCGGCTTCCTGAGCGCGTTTCTTGGCCAGATCCAGCTCAATGTTCTGGATTTCCATCTGCTCAAGGGTTTCGCGCAAATCGGACGTGGCCTGGTCAATATTGTGCTGCATCTCCTCGTGATAGGCAGTCAACGACATTGCCATCGAATTGATACCGTTTTTCAGCATATCTAATTCGCCGAGCATGAAACCTTCGACACGGCTATCGAGTTGGCCGCGGCGTATCCGGTCGACCGTATTCACCATATTGCGGATGGGCCCCGTGACATCGCGCATCAGGCGATAGGCGAAGAGCATCGCGATGCCGACGCAGAACAGCATCATCAACGTCGAGATGAAAATTTCTCGGTATTGCTGCAAACGCACTGATTTCAGGTCGAGTTCAATCGCGACGTAGCCGAGCGAATTGCCCCCCGGTTTCGCATCGGTTATTTCTGATTCATCCGGTGAATAGCTCTCGGAAATAATGGGGGTGCGTAGAATTATCGAATCGCCGTGCCGCGTAATGTTTAAACTATGCGGCTGTTTTTCATTGTTTGGTAACCTCAATGCCGAAGCATTTAGCTGATAATTGGAGGTGACAAACAGTTTGTTGTTTTCATCAAATATCGAAATGGCCCGCACAATATCGGAATGGCGGCGGTGTAACACGCTGACCAACTGGCGTATGGACTCGCGGCTGTGAAAACTCATGCCATATTCGCTGGCGACTGCCAGCGGTTCGATAATGTTGGCACCTGAATCTTCGAGCTGGCGCTGTAGGTCGTTGTAGCGATGGACGACAAAAAAGATACTGAGCAATAAACCGATCATTAATGTCGGTGCCAGAATCAGGATCATCATGCGTGCGCGCAGGCTGTAGTTGGTCATGGGCTTCCGATATGGGACAATTGAAGCAACAGTTAATATTTATGAGAGAGCACTCTGGCTCATGGCGCAATTCTACTCTGCAAAGCGACGGGTTACGACTCGTCAAATCATAACCGTGAACGTTACTGACCTTGATCCGTTTGGTCAGGGTGTCGCACGCCATAACGGTAAAGCGCTTTTTATCCAGGGCGCACTGCCTGGCGAACAGGTTGACGTCACGATTACCGATGACAAACGTAACTTTGCCCAGGCTCGAGTGAAACGACGCTTAAATGATAGCCCGCAGCGTGTGGTTCCGCGTTGCCCGCACTTTGGCGTTTGCGGGGGGTGCCAACAGCAACATGCCAGCATCGAATTGCAGCAGCAAGCAAAATCCCGAGCCCTGGCCCGCATGATGGGGAAGCGAGAGGCCCCTGCGGTGGTAAATGAAATAATCTCTGGTTCGCCATGGGGTTATCGCCGCCGCGCACGCTTAGGGTTGAATTACCTCTCTAAAACACAAACCTTACAGATGGGATTTCGTAAATCTCAAGACAGTGAACTTGTGAATATTCACCATTGCCCGGTTCTGGCGCCCCAGCTTGAGGCATTACTGGAACCCTTGCGCCACTGTCTGAGCGATTTAAAAGCGGTTCGCCGTTTAGGCCATGTTGAACTGGTACTGGCGGATAATGGTCCGCTGATGGTGCTACGCCATTTAGATGCCCTTCATGACGACGATCGGCAAAAACTGGAACGCTTTTCGCATTCTACAGGCGTTGCGCTGTTTTTAGCGCCTGACAGTGAGACACTCACAGCACTGGGTGACGATGAGCCTTGCTATCACTCAGACGGGCTACGCTTAACGTTCAGCCCACGTGATTTCATTCAGGTGAATGATGGCGTGAATCAGCAGATGGTTACGCGTGCTATTGAGTGGCTGGATATTCAGCCAACTGACCGCGTGCTAGATCTGTTCTGCGGAATGGGAAACTTTACGCTCCCGCTCGCCACACGCGCCGAAAGTGTCGTTGGAGTGGAAGGTGTTGCTGCGCTAGTGGCGAAAGGTGAATATAATGCACGACATAATTCGCTGAAAAATGTCACATTCTTTCATGAGAACCTGGAAGATGATGTGACTCGTCAGCCTTGGGCGGCCCAAGGGTTTGACAAAATATTGCTCGACCCCGCTCGAGCGGGTGCGCCAGGTGTTATGCAGCATGTCATTGCACTAGCACCTCGCCGAGTGGTCTATGTTTCATGTAATCCGACGACTCTTGCCCGTGATAGCGAGGCACTGCTGGCAGCAGGTTACCAACTGCGTCAACTGGCAATGCTGGATATGTTTCCGCACACAGGGCACCTGGAGTCGATGGCGCTGTTTGAGCGGTTAGATCAGATTGCTTGATTTGATTTATACCCCACCGAAGAGGACGGACAATGGTTGCGGTAAGAAGTGCACATCTCAATAAAGCTGGCGAATTTGCGCCCGATAGATGGATTGCTAGCCTCGGGATCACCAACCAGCAGTCATGTGAACGCTTAGCCGAAACCTGGCGGTATTGCGAGCAACAGACCAAAGGCCATCCAAATGCGGAATTGCTGCTGTGGCGCGGCGTCGAAATGGTGGAAATTTTGTCGATGCTGAGCATGGACAACGATACGCTACGAGCCGCATTGTTGTTCCCTCTTGCCGACGCAGGTGTTGTCACCGAAGAGGTGATGCGTGAAAGCATTGATAACCAGGTCGTCACGCTGATTCACGGCGTACGCGACATGGCCGCCATCCGCCAGCTTAAAGCCGCGCACACCGATTCAGTCTCTGCTGAACAGGTCGATAACGTTCGTCGCATGTTGCTGGCGATGGTGGACGATTTCCGCTGTGTGGTTATCAAACTCGCAGAGCGTATCGCTCACCTGCGTGAAGTGAAAGACGCACCAGAAGACGAACGCGTTCTGGCGGCAAAAGAGTGTACCAATATCTATGCGCCGCTCGCCAACCGCCTGGGTATTGGCCAGCTCAAATGGGAGCTGGAAGATTACTGCTTCCGTTACCTGCATCCTGCGGAATACAAACGTATCGCAAAATTGCTGCACGAGCGTCGTATCGATCGTGAGCATTACATCGACGAGTTTGTCAGCGCGCTGCGCAAAGCGATGAAAGAAGAGGGTGTAAAGGCTGAAGTTTACGGCCGCCCAAAACACATCTATAGCATCTGGCGCAAGATGCAAAAAAAATCCCTCGCCTTTGACGAGCTGTTTGATGTGCGTGCGGTGCGCGTTGTAGCAGAGCGTTTGCAAGATTGCTATGCGGCACTTGGCATCGTACACACGCATTATCGCCATATGCCTGACGAGTTTGATGATTACGTCGCCAATCCAAAACCCAACGGTTATCAGTCGATTCATACCGTGGTGCTGGGGCCAAACGGCAAGACTATCGAAATCCAGATTCGTACCAAGCAGATGCACGAAGAGTCAGAACTCGGCGTTGCTGCGCACTGGAAATACAAAGAAGGTCACGCACGTAGCGGCAGTTCAGGCCACGAAGATCGTATTGCATGGCTGCGTAAACTGATTGCCTGGCAAGAAGAAATGGCCGATTCCGGCGAATTACTGGATGAAGTCCGCAGCCAGGTGTTTGATGACCGCGTGTATGTGTTTACCCCGAAAGGTGATGTGGTGGATTTACCGGCAGGTTCCACACCCCTGGACTTTGCTTACCACATTCACAGCGATGTCGGGCACCGCTGCATCGGCGCGAAAATAGGTGGGCGCATTGTGCCGTTTACCTATCAGCTGCAAATGGGTGATCAGATTGAAGTTATCACCCAGAAACAGCCGAATCCGAGCCGTGACTGGTTGAACCCAAACCTGGGCTACATCACCACAAGTCGTGGACGCGCCAAAATCCACAACTGGTTCCGTAAACAAGACCGCGACAAAAACATTCTGGCCGGACGCCAAATCCTTGATGATGAAATTGAGCATCTCGGTATCAGCCTTAAAGAGGCTGAAAAGTCGTTGCTGCCGCGTTATAACTTCAATGAAGTTGAAGAGTTACTCGCGGCAATTGGCGGCGGGGATATTCGTCTAAACCAGATGAGTAACTACCTGCAATCGCAGTTTAACAAGCCAACTGCGGCTGAACAGGATGAGCA
>NZ_DATERI010000006.1:0-3753 GCF_035271705.1 Buttiauxella sp. | reverse complement strand
GTCAACGCATCTGCAGCTTGAAGTATGACAGGGGAAAAATTATTTCTTCGTCTGCGGGTCGGTATCGTACTCAGCACAAGTCTGATAACCGGAATTGATGACATGACCCGTTTCATCCAGTGCTACGAAGTAAGTTTCGGTTTTGCCTGAGCGCTCACCCAAAATATAAGTCTGGCAAGTTCCGCGCGCGTGAATCATTGTCACTTCTGAAGAAGGTTTACCCGCAATCTGCTGCACTTGCTCACGGCTCATGCCTTTTTTCACGTCTTTGACGACTGGCGTTGCGACCTGATCTTTGGTGCGGTCATACGCCGTACAACCCGCAAGCATAGTCATAACCGCAGCTGCACTTAAAAATCCTGCAAAATTCTTGTTCATATTTTATCCTCGTTTTTCAGGGAATTGCTCATGCGTGTTAGATAAGCCTGGAATATAAAAGCGTATTTTTCAACTAAGCAGACCAAATGAACAAATTTTAGGAATTTTAAACAAAACACCCTCTTAGCTTCAAATCGCTCTAAATCACGCCAAATAGCGCCAGGGCGAGAGCATGAGTCTTGTCGTTTTCCCTGCAAACGGGTAGTTTTAACAAAAATACCCTAAATAATTCGAGTGACAGAAAGGCGACCAGATCGTAAGTCACCAGGAGCATAGCAAAACTATGTGGCTGGGGCGCACCGGGGCAGGCAACGCCTCTGTCAGTTGAAGTATGACGGGTATATATGACTTTTGCTGCCTGCGCGTGCAGGTACACCGTAACCGGAGGGTTAAATGGCTCTGCAACAAGAGATTATCCAGGCATTAGGGGTTAAACCTCAAATCGACTCACAACACGAAATCCGTGTCAGTATCGATTTTCTGAAGTCGTATCTGAAAAGATACTCGTTTATTAAGTCCCTGGTCCTGGGCATCAGCGGCGGTCAAGACTCCACTCTGACGGGCAAACTGTGCCAGCTGGCCATCTCCGAACTGCGCGACGAAACCGGTGACGACAGCTACCAGTTTATCGCGGTACGCTTGCCGTTTGGTGTGCAGGCTGACGAACAAGACTGCCAGGACGCAATCACATTTATCCAGCCCGATCGCGTGTTAACCGTGAATATTAAAGGTGCTGTGCTGGCGAGCGAACATGCTCTGCGTGCAGCGGGAATTGAACTGAGCGATTTCATTCGTGGCAACGAAAAAGCCCGCGAACGCATGAAATCCCAGTACAGCATTGCAGGCATGACCAAAGGTGTGGTGGTGGGTACCGATCATGGCGCTGAAGCAGTGACCGGTTTCTTCACCAAATACGGCGATGGCGGCACCGATATCAACCCTATTTTCCGTCTGAACAAACGCCAGGGCAAAGCACTGCTAAAAACCCTCGGTTGCCCGGAGCACCTGTATCAGAAAGCGCCAACAGCGGATCTGGAAGATGATCGCCCTTCTCTGCCGGACGAAGCCGCGCTGGGTGTCACTTACGAACAGATTGACGATTATCTGGAAGGTAAAACTCTGGATGAAGCCACCAGCAAAATCATTGAAGGCTGGTATCTGAAAACTGAGCACAAGCGTCGCCCACCGATTACGGTGTTTGACGATTTCTGGAAGAAATAGATCCCCATCAGGTAGATGCCGCTGCCGCTAATCCCTCTTAAGGTCGGATTAGCGTAAGCGACATCCGATATTCGTTACATTGTGGGACCCCATGGACAGCTCTGCAAAACGCGCCACGGCCTTTGGCTTGCTGGCAATCCTCCTCTGGAGTACCTCGGTTGGTTTATTACGCAGTATCAGCGAACATTTTGGCCCCGTTGGGGGTGCTGCGCTAATTTACACCGTAAGCGCTCTTTGCCTGTGCCTTGCGCGGGGTTTACCTAAAGTTCGTGAAATCCCGACCCGTTATTTATGGATTGGCGGCGGCCTATTTGTCACCTATGAAATCAGCTTCGCATTGGCAATCGGGCTGGCAAACAGCCGCAGCCAATCGTTAGAACTGGGGATGATTAACTATTTGTGGCCGAGCCTGACGATTCTTCTCGCACTATTTATCAACCAACAGCGCAGCAATTTATGGCTCTGGCCAGGACTGGCGCTTTCCCTTACGGGTATCGTTCAGGTGATGAAAGGTGATAGCGACTGGTCGCCATTGCAGATGTGGCACAACATTCTTGATAACCCACTGGCTTACGGACTGGCTTTTGCCGCCGCACTCATCTGGGCGTTGTACTGCAACATTACGCGTCGCTATAGCGATGGGAAAAACGGAGTGTCACTGTTTTTCTGCGCCACCGCCGTGGTGCTATGGGTGAAATTTGCCTTCGTTAGCGAGGCCCCGATTCACTTTACACTACCGTCTTCACTGCAACTTTTGTTTATGGGCGTTTCTACAGCCGTGGCCTACTCTGCGTGGAATCATGGGATACAGCGTGGGAATATGACGTTACTTGCCACCGCATCCTATTTCACACCGGTGCTTTCGGCGTTAATCGCCAGTTTGTGGTTAGGTTTACATCCAGGATGGGCTTTCTGGCAAGGTGTGGCGATGGTAGTGGGCGGGTCGCTTCTGTGTTGGCTAGCAACCCGGCGTTATGGTTAACGCTTCAGACTTCGAGCCGCAGCTGTGTTACCCCCTCGCTGCAACCCGAATGATTTTGCGTGATGTGTTTAGATCATAGGCAGTTGTAAATCATGCGTTTTGGCACATTCAATCGCGTCTTCATAACCCGCATCAGCATGGCGCATCACGCCAGTCGCTGGGTCATTCCATAACACGCGTGCTAAGCGCACATCGGCTTCTGGGGTACCATCGGCAACAATCACCACGCCTGCGTGTTGTGAGAAGCCCATTCCCACGCCACCGCCATGATGCAAACTCACCCACGTGGCACCGCCTGCGGTATTAAGTAGTGCATTCAGCAAAGGCCAATCAGAAACGGCATCAGAGCCGTCTTTCATCGACTCGGTTTCACGGTTAGGTGACGCAACCGAACCACAATCCAGATGATCACGGCCAATCACCACTGGCGCTTTCAACTCGCCGTTACGCACCATTTCGTTAAACGCAAGCCCTGCACGATGGCGCTCCCCCAAGCCCAACCAGCATATACGCGCCGGTAAACCCTGGAAGGCAATGCGCTCTTGGGCCATATCCAGCCAGCGATGCAGATTGTGGTTATCAGGGAACAACTCTTTGAGTTTGGCATCGGTTTTCGCAATATCTTCTGGGTCACCAGACAGCGCAACCCAGCGGAATGGTCCTTTACCTTCGCAGAACAGTGGGCGAATGTATGCCGGAACAAAACCTGGGAAATCAAAGGCATTCTTGACACCTTCATCAAAGGCGACCTGGCGGATATTGTTGCCGTAATCCACTGTTGGCACGCCCATTTCCCAGAAATCGAGCATCGCCTGCACGTGTACTGCCATAGATTGCCGCGCCGCTTTTTCTACCGCTTTCGGCTGCTTTCTACGTTCACTTTCCCAACGTTCAACGGTCCATCCCAACGGCAAATATCCGTTGATGGGATCGTGTGCCGAGGTTTGATCGGTCACAATATCCGGCCTGATCCCACCCGCTTTGGCTCGTTTCACCAGTTCTGGCAGAATTTCAGCCGCGTTTCCTAACAGCCCCACGGAGATGGCTTTCTTGTCTGCATTGGCTTGTTCGATAATCGCCAGCGCTTCATCAAGATTTGTCGCTTTATAGTCGAGATAACGGGTGCGCAGACGGAAATCTATACGCGATTCCTGGCACTCAATCGCCAGCAC
>NZ_DATERI010000005.1:0-15611 GCF_035271705.1 Buttiauxella sp. | reverse complement strand
AGACAGGAAGATGCCAATTTTATTGGCACGTCAGCGAGTAATGGATTCAAATCACTGGCTATGTCAGGCAATGACTGGACACTTACCGGTGATATCAACCTGACGGGCAGTGACGTGAACACTTTACAGGTTAACAGCGGTAAACTTACCCTGGGCGGTGATGTGACTTCTGCAGGCAATACCCTGGTGAGCAGCGGGAGCGGATTAGTCGTTGATGCGTCGGGGTCGCTTACCACGCCGACAATCACTGTTGAACAAAATGCCTGGTTTGCCAGCCAGGGGGCGGTCGTTGGGAACCTCGACAATAGCGGTACCGTGATGTCTTATAACGCGATACCTGGAGCCGAGATGGCGCCAGCAAGTACCGCGACGTTACAAGGCAGTATGAGCAACAGCGGTACTTTGCAGATTGGCGGCGGCCAGGTCGGCAATCACTATGTCATCACCGGTGATTACACGGGTAACAACGGCACGGTCGTCATCAATAGCGTTCTCGGCAGTGATAACGGCCTTACCGATTCTCTTGAAATCCAGGGCAGCAGTTATGGTTATTCTTCGCTTATCATCAACAATGTGGGTGGCATGGGCGCTGAATCGCTGCAGGGTATGGAGATAATTGGTGTTGCGGGAGGCTCAGACGGGCAATTTACTTTGGCGAACAGAGTGGTCGCTGGGGCTTATGAATACAACCTGTTCCAGGATGGCACATCGGGCGACTGGTATCTGAATTCATCGGCAATACCGGACCCAGACCCAATACCGGACCCAGACCCATTACCGGATCCAGACCCAGTACCGGATCCAGACCCAGTACCGGATCCTGTTCCTACTCCCGATCCAACGCCATCTCCAACGCTGTATCGCCCAGAAACCGGTGTCTATCTTGCTAACCTGCAGGCGGCGCAAAATATGTTTACCTTGCAGCTCCACGATCGGGCTGCGGCGCAGAAAAGTGTCGACGAGCAAGCGTGGATGTTTATCCACAGCGATGACACTCAAAGCCAGGCAGCAAACGGTAGCTTAGATCTTGATGTCTCAAGCACCACTATGCAACTGGGCTTCAACGTGTTCAGCGATGAAACCGCTGCGGGGGGAGATTATCAATTAGGGGTCATGGCCGGTATCGGTGAAAGTCGCAGTCACGCAGATGCCGACGGTAACACCCACAGCGCCACGGGTAAGGTTAATGGTTACAGCCTGGGATCCTATGTAACCTGGCATCAGGATACCCAGGCACAGCTGGGTTGGTACATCGACAGTTGGGCGCGATATAGCTGGTATAACAACAGCGTGCAGGGTGAAAACATGGCAAGTGAAAACTATCACAGCCAGGGTTTACAGACCTCTGTAGAAACCGGTTATCTGGCAACTTTGGGCAAGTTAGGTCAACGCCAATGGACACTCGAACCACAAGTCCAGGCGATCTACAGCCGTTTTGACAGTGAAGACCACACCGAAGCGAATGGTAGCCGTATTACCGGGGGCAGCGATGAGGGCATTCAAAGCCGTGTCGGTCTGCGTTTATCGAATCGTCATATCGTCGACAAGGGGGCGATGGTTCCCTGGGTTGAAGTGAACTGGGAAAACGGTCAGTACAGTGATTCGCTGGTGTTTAATGGCGACACGGTAAGCAGCGATGTTCCTGAAAATCGCTATGGCATACAAGCAGGTCTGAGTGGTGAACTTTCTAGCCACGTTAGAATGTGGGGGCAGGCAGGTGCGATGTTGGGAGATAATGATTTCACCCGTTATCAGGCGTCTGTGGGTGTCAATATTGATTTTTAAAATACGCTTGTAATTTCGCCACGTTAAAGCCGTCACTGATGTGGCGGCTTTTTTTGAAGGTTACGCCGGAATATGCCCAATCTTATTATGGCGTGACCAAACGCGGTGAGCGGCAAGTAGCGTCAGGAATTCATTGGTAAATACATTAGTGACACTGTCACCTTCTATGATGCCTTCCTCGCCCTGGCTATCAATGCCCAGTTTAGATTTAAACTGGCGGGCATCACCAACAAGGCCAATGACCTTTAGGTGTTTATAAGCTTCCAATAAATAGTAAGTTGCATCGCCACTATTCAGAATCGAATGGATGTCGCCACCTGGCACTATCACCGCATCCACAGTGACCGATGGCGAACCGACAAACGTTGCCCCAATAGGGAGCAATGAGCCATCGTCAGCGCTAACTTCCCCCATGCGTGAGAACAACAGTTTGCTATGGACACCTTGTGCCTTCAGCGCTTTCATGGTCGCCAACACATCCGCCGCATTCGCTTTTTCACTGAGTAGAATCGCAACGACTCTGCCTTTCACTGTGCCACTGGGTACGGCATACAGACTCAGGCTCGGGTCTTTCTTCAGACCATTGACATCTTTAGGCGGGGCGACGTGCATCTGCTCGTCAGAAAGCTCAATGCCGAGATTTTCGGCAACTGGCTGCGCGAGAGAAATATCAATGTGCGTCAGGTGATCCAGCACTCTTTCGCGGATGTAGGGCCGCGCCACTTTTGATAATTCAAAGCTAAACGCGTTGATAATATGTTGCTGCTCGACAGGTGTCTGGCTTTGCCAGAACAGACGGGGCTGTGAGTAATATTCACCAAACGATGGGCTACGTTCGCGAATTTTATGCCCTTCAACCCGCGTTTGATAACTCTCAAAGCCGCCACGTTTTGGCCCAGGTGGCGTTTCGCGTGGCCAGTTATCATTGATGGAGTTAGGTTCGTAGTTGGCAGGATTGTTGTCGATATCCATTCGATGCATGCCATCACGCTGGAAATTGTGATACGGACAGACCGGGCGATTAATCGGGATTTCATGGAAATTCGGTCCACCCAGGCGGCTGATTTGCGTATCGGTATAGGAGAACAAACGTCCCTGCAACAGCGGGTCATTACTGAAATCAATCCCTGGGACGATATGCCCTGGATGGAACGCCACTTGTTCATTTTCAGCAAAGAAGTTATCCGGATTACGATTGAGCGTCATTTTGCCCACCAGATGTACCGGAACCAACTCCTCCGGAATCAGTTTGGTCGGGTCTAACAGGTCGAAGTCGTATTTGAATTCATCTTCTTCCGGGATTAACTGCAGGCCCAGTTCGTATTCCGGGAAATCTCCCGCCTCAATGGCTTCCCACAGGTCGCGGCGGTGGAAATCCGGATCGCGCCCTGTCAGTTTTTGCGATTCGTCCCACAGCATTGAAGCTTTACCCGCGGTGGGTTTCCAGTGGAAACGCACGAAGGTGGCTTTACCTTCAGCATTAATCATCCGGAAGGTATGAATACCGAATCCTTCCATGGTGCGATAACTGCGTGGCAAACCCCGGTCAGACATCGCCCAAATGACGTTGTGCAGCGTTTCGGGTTGCAGCGAAACATAATCCCAGAAGGTGTCGTGGGCGCTGCCACCTTGCGGTATCGCCCAGTGTGGTTCGGGTTTGACTGCGTGGACGAAATCGGGAAACTTGTGCGCATCCTGAATAAAGAATACCGGGGTGTTGTTACCGACTAAATCGAAAATGCCTTCCTCGGTGTAGAACTTAGTGGCAAATCCACGGATATCACGCACGGTATCCGCTGAACCTGCGCCGCCTTGTACGGTAGAGAATCGCACAAATACCGGGGTGATTTTGTCAGGGTCTGCAAGAAAATCCGCTTTGGTGAGTTCAGCCATATTTTTGTAGGGCTGGAAGTAACCGTGTGCCGCAGAACCTCGGGCATGGACGATACGCTCGGGGATACGCTCATGGTCGAAATGGGTGATTTTTTCCCGCAGGATGAAATCTTCCAGAAGCGTAGGCCCGCGCGTACCCGCGCGCAGTGAATTTTGATCATCGGCAATACGCACACCCTGATTGGTGGTCAGTGGGAAGTTTTCACCATCTTTGCGATGTATATCGAGCGATTTTAGTTTCTCATTGGAGGTATCCGGGCTTTTATAACTCCCTGCGGCGGTGGGTTGTGCGCCAGGAGAACTGGGTTCAGTTGAAGGGCGATGAGATCCATCTTCTGGGGCCAGAGAATCCATACCAGGCTTGGATTCATTGGCGTCATGTATTGGAGCACTGTGACTTAATGGATGTTTATCGTGAGTCGACATTGAACATATCTCCTGTTTTAGTCTAGTTATAGCGGTGCTTTAAATGGCCAAAACACCCTTAACTATAGAACAAGGCTATCTCAACGCGAGACGAGGAGGGGGGTTCTCCGCTATCATAGCGAAGTTGTTCATCATATTAGTTTTGATTCCATTGCCTATGAAACCTTTACGCCAACAAAATAATCGTCCTGTTATTACGTACCAACCGCGTGTTGAACCCGCGCCACCGGCTCATGCCTGGCGAGTTGATGGGTTCAAGGATGTGTGGGTATTACGCAATCGCTATGTGGCTTTTGTGCTGGTGGGAAATGCGTTCCGCCAGTCACCGCCCTTTACGTTACCGGAGTCAGCACAACGCTGGGCGATGCAGGTCAGAAGTGAAAATGAGATGAGTTGAGTGAAAGGACGACGGGATTACCCGCCGTTACTGATTTGCTCAAATGCTTCGCAGCCTGTATCAAACCCTTCTGTGCAGCTGATGTTCAGCCAATGCAATGCTTTTTGCTTATTGACGGTAACAAAGCCTTTCTCGCCGTTTAAGAACAACATCCCGGCCCAGTATTCAGCATAACCCGTACGAGAAAGCGCCGAGCTGCGCTTAAACCAGAATGTCGCCTTTTCATCGTCTTGCGCGATGCCCACGCCGTTGGCGTAGAGTAAACCGTAGAACATCTGCGCATCGACCGCTGAATCACTTTCGATATCTTGTGAAGCATTTTCCAGCAGCTTTATCGCTTTTGGGTAGTCAGGTGTACCCGCTTGCGTGTTCACCAGAATTTGTGCCAGCGTCACATTGCCTATTTTACTGCCGCGTTCAACCGCCTGTTCGGCTAGTGTTTTCGCCTGCTGATAATTCGCGGCATTAGGATCTCGAATTTTCAACTGCGCGAGCAGTGCCAGTGCATCCGCATCACCTTGTGCTGCTGATTTCGCCGCCCAGCTTTCAGCTTGCTGGTATTCACCTGCGCTATACAGGGTATCGGCCAGATAAAACTGGGCGCGACTGTCACCTTGCTGCGCCTGTTGCAGATAGGGGCTATCAGGTGTTTCTGCCCATGCCGATGAGACGCAGAACAACAACAAAATACAAAATCGTTTCATAGAGATAAGAGGTCCGTGGAAAGAGAAAATATTGGCGCCCTATGCGGGTGCTCTAAGTTATAGATAAAAAAAACGGCTCCTTGTGTGAGGAGCCGTTTATTGTCGCAGATTCTGCGGTGGTTTAGCTACTGCTTAGCGATGCGCCAGTTCAGCTTCATCATCGCTATTGAGTATTTCTTTATCGGTTTGTTTCATCAACTGGCTGGTGATAGTACCCGCAGTCATTGCCCCGCTGACGTTGAGCGCGGTACGGCCCATATCGATAAGCGGTTCAACCGAAATCAACAATGCAACCAGCGTAACTGGCAAGCCCATGGCAGGGAGGACAATCAGCGCGGCGAATGTGGCACCGCCACCAACACCGGCAACGCCTGCGGAGCTTACAGTGACAATCCCGACCAGTGTGGCAATCCAGACCGGATCCAACGGGTTGATACCCACAGTGGGTGCGACCATCACTGCCAACATCGCGGGATACAAACCGGCACAACCGTTCTGGCCGATGGTTGCACCGAAGGATGCAGCAAAGCTTGCGATGGACTCAGGTACACCGAGGCGGCGAGTTTGCGCTTCAACGTTCAGTGGAATGCTGGCGGCGCTAGAACGGCTGGTGAAAGCAAAGGTCAGTACCGGCCACACCTTGCGGAAGTATTTCAACGGGCTGACGCCATTCACGGCCAGCAATACCGCATGCACACCGAACATAATCGCAAGGCCGAGGTATGACGCTACCACGAAGCTGCCGAGTTTGATGATATCTTGCAGGTTTGAGCCGGCAACGACTTTGGTCATCAGTGCCAGAACACCGTATGGCGTCAGTTGCATCACCAGGCGCACAAGTTTCATGACCCAGCTTTGCAGCGTGTCAATCGCAACCAGAACACGTTCACCTTTTGGCGCATCGTCTTTCAGTAATTTCAGGGCAGCCACACCCAAGAAGGCAGCGAAAATCACGACACTAATGATTGACGTTGGATTGGCGCCAGTCAGGTCAGCAAACGGGTTTTTCGGTATGAATGACAAAATTAGCTGCGGTACGTTGAGGTCGGCAACTTTACCCACATAGGTCGTTTCAATGGCGCTCAGACGGGCGGTTTCAGCAGTCCCCTGAACCAGACCTTCTGCGGTCAGACCAAACAAATTGGTTACCAACACGCCGACTAGTGCAGAAATCAAGGTGGTGAACAGCAATGTCCCGATGGTCAGTACGCTGATTTTGCCCAAAGAAGACGCGTTATGCAGGCGTGCGACAGCGCTCAGAATAGAGGCAAACACCAGCGGCATAACAATCATTTGCAGCAATTGAACATAGCCGTTACCGACAACGTTAAACCATTGAATAGACTGTTTCAGTACCGGACTGTCTTCGCCATAAATGGTGTGCAGAGCAAGGCCAAATACCACACCAATGACCAGACCAAGCAGTACTTTCTTCGCCAAACTCCACTGTTTGTGGCGGGTTTGTGCCAGTAACAGCAACAGAATAACGAACACGATAACGTTCGCTAAAAGTGGAAAATTCATCCCGTATCTCCTGAGTTTATTTTAATCCGATGGACTGATTGCCATCTTTTCCCCGTCATATTTCAAGTGACATCTTTGTGGGCTACGTTCACTTACCCGAATCACTGACTTATGTAAGCATCATCGGGATGCGTTCTCTTGCCGCCGCATGTCACTCGAACTATTTAGGGGGAGTATTTTGTAAATCGTATCAGAAGCTCAGGATGAGTCTTATATTCAAAAGTAATTGATTATTACAATTTGAGTTGTTTCGTCTAATTATTGTTCCATATGGTGACTTATAAAACTATTAAAGGTCATTTGAAGCGAAATAATCATGTGTGATGACCAGCGCACTGCACTGTTATCGGGCACACTTTGGGGCATCCACACCGCCAGACCGAACAACATCATGCACAAGGCGCGTTCCAGTTGGTTACCCTTTTGCGGCCTGATGATGGGAAAACGGAAACGCCAACGGCATGGCCAAAGTAGCGGAACACCGGCAGGGGTGAGCATATCCGCCAGAATATGGCTCAAATACCCCAACACCATGCCCTGAAGTGCGTCGGCGGGAATAACCCAGCTTTCGGGAACTTTGAGATAGAACAGCGCAAGGCTTGCGAACACGGCAAATAAACTGTGTGTAAATCCTCGATGACCGCAGGCGCGGGCTATCGGTTTGGAAATCCAGGGTAAGCGTTGGCCGAGAAATGACTTTGGGTGGTCAATATCGGGTAGCAGACACGTCAAGATAGCTGAAGGCACAATATGCCACCAGTCCCCTTGAGCAAGCACAGGCGTGAGTTCGGCGTTTTTGGCGAATACTGCACAGGCAATGGAAAAAAGAAGGTGACCTTCCGCCGTCATGATACTACCTGGATGAAAACTGTCGATTCATACAGTATAGGGATTTTATACAGTGGGCGGAAGAGGTGACGGCGTAACATTTTGCAACCGCCGGTTTCCCGGCAGCAGCGTATTTAGCGGGCTAGCCAGCCTCCATCGACGGCAATGGTGAAGCCGTTGACATAATCGGAAGCGCTGGAAGCAAGAAAGACAATCGGGCCTTGTAGGTCGGCAGGAAGTCCCCAGCGTCCTGCAGGAATACGGTCAAGAATTTGCTGGCTGCGCACTTCGTCATCACGCAGTTGTTGAGTATTGTTGGTTGCCATGTATCCCGGGGCGATAGCATTCACATTGATCTTGTGTTGCGCCCATTCGTTTGCCAGCAGCCGCGTGATGCCGAGCACGGCACTTTTAGATGCGGTATACGAAGGAACTCGGATACCCCCCTGGAATGACAGCATAGAGGCGATGTTAATGATCTTGCCGCCGTTGCCTTGTTTAATGAATTGTTTGGCGACCGCCTGAGAGAGAAAGAACACCGATTTAATGTTCAGGTTCATGACGTCATCCCAGTTTTTCTCACTAAACTCCAGAGCATCTTCCCGGCGAATGGTTCCTGCGTTATTGACGAGGATATCTATTTTTCCCATCCCTGCGACCGCTTGCGCGACTATCTCAGGTATTGCGTCTTGTTGGCTTAAGTCTGCCTGGATGGCGAGAAAGCGGCGTTGCAAATCTTGCACTTTCTGCGCCGTTTCATGCGGGATCTTGCGGCTTACACTGACGATGTCGCAACCAGCCTCGGCAAGGCCAATCGCCATTCCCTGACCCAAGCCGGTGTCACAACCCGTGACGAGAGCGACTTTGCCCTGGAGATTAAAATTATTGAGAATCATAGTTACCCCAGTATCTGGAAAAGCGCATTCGCGCGAGTCTGTAAAGAGTAGATACGATAAGATGGAAATTCAAATTATTTTTGAAACGCTGTTTTAAAAAATTAGATATGGATATGGTTTTGAGAAAGATGCGGGTAGCCCCGCATCTTAATAGACTAGCCAATCAGGTGCTCAGCGCGTAGTTCGGTCAGCGAAGTCAGCTTCGTATTCGCGAGGCACCAGCGCACGTCGTCGCGGTTCTCTTCGGCGGGAACCACAATAGAACGCATGCGTGCGGCTTTGGTCGCAATCATGCCATTTACTGAATCTTCTAGCGTCACACAAGTCAGGGGATCAACGCCCAGTTTAGCGGCGGCGTCTAAATAAACCTGTGGATGGGGCTTACTGTAGGGCAGATGTTCTGCAGAGGCGATAGCATCAAACTGGGAGCGTAAGTCGAACATTTCCAGAATACGCTCAAGCATGTGCAGAGGTGAGGCGGAGGCCAGACCCACTTTCAGACCTTGTGCTTTACACAGCGCAACCGCTTCACGCACACCAGGCAGAATAGGCCGAGTCTCTTCAACCAATGTTATGGCACGGGTAATGACGCGGTTTGTGACTTCTTCACGCGACGGGCCATTCCACGGTTGCCGAGCAAACCACAGGTCGACAACCAGGTCGATACGTAAACCCAGAGTGTCAGGGAGTTCGGATCGGCGGGAAATATCCACGCCAATGCTGGCCAGTACATCCAGCTCAGCCTTGTCCCACAACGGTTCCGAATCAATCAGTAAACCGTCCATATCAAAAATCGCAGCTAAAGTTTGGCGAGTTACAGCCATGTTTTGACTCCTGTCAGTGTGCATTGAAGTTCAGATTGTTTATCAATAGCTGGAATTAGCGGTTGTTGCCACTGCTTTGTGAAAATCGCCCGTAAAGCTCAGGCGAAATCACTTCAGACGAGGTAGACTTTGTGTGTGCAAGTTACGTCTTATACAAGGGGAACGAATGACGTATCAACAAGCTGGACGCATTGCCGTGCTCAAACGTGTGGCTGGCTGGGTAATTTTCATCCCAGCGGTGATTTCAACACTGATTTCAATTTTGAAGTTTATGAATGCGCACAGCGAAAAAGAGGCTGGGATTAATGCTGTGATGCTGGATTTCGCTCATGTCATGATTGAGATGATGCGTTTTAATACGCCATTCTTAAATTTATTCTGGTACAACTCACCACAACCGGAGTTCCACCAACAGGCTAATATCCTGTTTTGGGTAATCTACGTGTTGATCTTTATCGGCCTTGCGCTACAGGCATCTGGTGCACGAATGAGCCGTCAGGCGAAGTTTCTGCGTGAAGGGGTACAGGATCAGTTGATACTGGAACAGGCTAAAGGCCCGGAAGGGTTAAACAAGGCACAAATCGACGCGAAAATCGTCGTGCCGCGACACACTATTTTCCTGCAAATTTTCCCGCTCTATATTTTACCCGTCATTATTATCGTTATCGGTTATTTCTTCTTTTCTTTGCTGGGCTTTATCTGACAATACCGCTCTCCTGAAGATGGAGAGCGGGTAATGCTTCGCTTCAGTGAGCAACTAATCAGTGAGCAACTATATAGAACAGCCCGGTCAACGCGGCACTCATTAGATTTGATAGTGTGCCTGCCAGAATGACTTTTGCGCCCATTTGAGCGATAAAACTTTTCTGTGCAGGCACAATTCCCCCCAGTACGCCAATCAGTGCCGCAGGTGCTGACAGATTAGCAAATCCAGCCAGTGCCATAATCACAATAATTTGCGAGTATTCAGAGAGTTCCGGCTTGAGTGAGATAAAACTGGTATAGGCCACGAACTCATTGAGCACCAGCTTTTGCCCCAGCAAACTCCCCACTTGCAGCATCTCGCTTCCAGGCACACCCAGCAGCCAGGCAATGGGGGCGAAGAGATAACTAAATATGAGCTGTAGCGTGATGTTAGCGATGCCGAAGAGATCAAACACCCAACCCAGCAGGCCATTGACCATTGCAATTAACGCGATTAATGCCAGCAGCATTGCACCGACATTCACCGCTAACTTCAGTCCGGATATAGCTCCGTTAGTCGCCGCTTCAACAATGTTAATCGGCCTTTCTTCAGGGTTTTCATTCTCAATGTGAATATCGGCAACGTTGTCTGGTTCGGTTTCAGGGTAGAGAATTTTTGCCATTAATAGCCCGCCAGGTGCCGACATAAAGGAAGCGGCAACCAGATAACGCATTTCAATCCCCATGCTGGCGTAACCGACCAGAACCGATCCGGCGATGGAAGCAACGCCGCCACACATCAAGGCGAAAAGTTCTGAGCGTGTCATTTTTGGGGCGTAGGGGCGCATCAGCACGAATACATCGGTGTTACCGGCAAAAATATTGGCAGTGGCTGCCATGGATTCTGCGGGACTGGTTTTTAACAACTTATGAATTCCGGTGCCAATAATACGGGTCACCCATTGCATAATGCCGAGGTAATAGAGCACGGAGAAGAGTGCTGACATAAAGATAATGATCGGCAAAACGTGAAATGCGAACAGGAAGCCCATTTTAAAGCGGCCTAAATCACCAAACAGAAAGTTAATCCCCTCTGATGAATAAGTCAGCACCCCCGAAAGGCTGTTAGAGATGGCAAGCAATATTTTCTCGCCAGCAGGAACATAAAGTATGAATGCCGCTACTGATGCCTGAATAGTAAAAGCACCCAGGACCGTGCGTAAATTAATGGCTCTGCGATTTGACGAAAATAGCAGTGCGATGGCCAGCAGGACAAGAATACACAGGCAGAGAATAAGTATGCGCATGTTTATTCCTTATCGGCATCGATGATTTTACGAAACAGATCGTTAAACAGATCGTCGCGCTCGATAAATTTCACTACCCGAATTTGGTGTCGGCGGTTATCGAAACTCCAGTTCAGGTTGTCATTTATCAGTGGGGCGGGCAGATACTGGCAGGTAAACCATTCAGGATTAAGTACATAGCCCACGGTGGTGATGTCCCAAATAACTTTGCGCGAAGCGAAGCCAATCCACGGACAGCGTGGTGCAATCTTGGCAATATAGTTGCCAAGACGGCTGGTATTGGAAAAATAAAATTGTAATTCTGGTACTGAGGTCGCCATACAGTTGGCTACGCCAAAGCAGGGGATTTGCGTGAGCGCAACACCGCTATCAAACAGTACGCGGCTTGCGACAACATCCTGCATGAGATTAAATTCCTGATTATCCTTCCAGTCATAGCTGTTGCCGCCAAGCCAGATAACATGGATTTTATGGATAATGTCAGGGGCAGCAAGCAGTGCGTTGGCCACATTAGTTGGTGCGCCAATACAGAGAACATGAAGTGTCTGTGTCGCGACCCGCGCGCGAGAAATTAAATCTTCCATGGCCGGTGATGTTTCTGTTCCTACACTACCGGTCAAATACTGCGTAGACCCTTTAAAGATTGCGGGGTGCGGTTGGCGGAGTGGGAGTTTCTCGAATACCCGGTGGATTTCTTCGAAGCTCAATTCCATGCCAACAGCAGGATTATCAACATAAGTGTGAGAATTTCCCTCGCCAAAGAAATGGTTTGCAAACGGGGCGGCATAGACGGCTTGTAGGTCGATACGTTCCGGGTGCAGGTAAGCCCAGGCAATGGCTATCTGGTCGTCAATTTCATTATACGTATCGCTATCAATCACGACAGAAATTAAGCCGTCGGAAGGAATAGACATCAGTGTTATACGTTGTACCGGTGTGAGTTCTGGCCATGGTGAGTTTTTCATTTGAATAGATCCCGTAAGTTAAAAATCATAAGCCAGACGATAAATTAAAATGTCTCCGTAACCATCGGCCCCCAACTTGTTATAGAAATAACGATACATAACGGTTGTTGAAATATGGTGGGTTAATTTTAATGTGAGATTTAATCCACCGTTTAAACCTTCGCGACCTGAGTTATTGGCCGTGTAATCGTCGTTACGGTCTAGCTCTATTTCATTCCAGTGAGTAAAGAGTACATCCTGCTTGAACAGCGTAAAGGCATAACCTGCATTCCAACCGATAGTGAAACCATTCAACCCGTTAATATCATCTGCGGGGCCGAAATTATTATGAGCGGTAATATATTGCCGTGCTATCCATGGTTTGAACCACCAGCCATCACCTTTTATATCGGTATAACCTAATCCAATAAATTGGTTGGTTTCTTTAAAGTCAGGGCTTTGTGAGTTGTACACCTTAGTAAATATGCTGGCGCCACTGCTCCATAAATAAGTATGAATTTCACCATTAGCGGTCTGCCCCTGATTGCCTTCTTTGTCTAAAATATTTTCATAATCATAAAAACCGTACATTTCTCCCCAGTCGAAACCCATGCCGCCTTCAATGCCGATGAGAGCCTGTTCATATTCCAGATCTTTAAAACCAGAATCCCAGGATTGATAGTCAACGTGGATATTCCCCCAGCCATATTTTTGTTCGGCTTGTACAAGAAATGAGGTGACCACCAGAATTAAGCTAATGATTATCCTTGTCATGCTAATTTCCTTTGTAAATAGTTAGCTTACTGAGCTTTTAATTTTCTCAATCACAGAATGGTGCCCTGGCATATTCGATGCACCTTCGCGTTCAACGGCTAAAGAGGCAAATGCACTGGCGTAGTTGAGTGCGGCCGTGAGGTTAGCGCCACATGCAAGTTGAGCGGCTAGCGCCCCGTTAAAGGCATCTCCTGCGCCAGCGGTGTCAATGTTGACGGCGGGATAGGCCGGAATCTGGCGATGTTGTTTGCCATCGAATAACCAGCAACCCTGGCTGCCAAGCGTGATAATGACAATCTGCGGCCCCATTTGGTGGATAGCTTCCGCAGCACGGAGGATCTCATCATTAGTACGAATAGTGGTTGCGGTAATGGATTCGGCTTCAGTCAAATTAGGTGTTGCGATACTGACCCATGGCAGCATGTCACGCACTTCTTCACGCCAGGGAGCTGGGTTAAAAATGGTGGTAATTCCACAAGAGTGGGCAAATTTCAGGGCCAGAGCGGTGGCATCTGGGTTATTTTCCATTTGAGTCAGGAAAACATGGGATGCTTTGATAGCACTGTAGCAACTGATGATTTCATCCGCGGTGAAGGTCTGATTTGCACCGGGGTTGATGATAATGGCGTTATCTCCCGCTTCCTCAGACACCATCACGACGGCACTTCCTGTCGGGATATCGGGCTGGGTAAATAGAGTTAATGCTTCAAAGCCGACATTATTAAGGAATTGTTGCGCTTTAGAGGCAAAATCATCGTTACCGACTTTTGCGACAAAATGGGTTTGGGCGCCCGCCATACAGGCTGCAATTGCCTGATTACTCCCTTTCCCCCCAGGCAGGCAGCATGAATAAAGGGCGCGAGTGGTTTCACCCGCGTCAGGGAAATGTTGTAAACGGTATACCAGGTCTGTATTAAAGGAACCCAAAATAAATACTTTCCCCGTTTTTTCGGGAGAAGCTGTAGTGATATCAAACGAATTAATTTTCATGTTTATATGGAGATAGGGTTGGTTGTTTTTATACAAAGCGGATTCTTTATTGCTGAGAAGTACAGCACCGCCATAACGAGGACGAATTAATCCCGTTTGTTTCAATTCATTAATATCCCGACGTATCGTCCTTTCTGTGACGTTCAGTGTTTTTGCAAGCTCTTTAACTTTTACGAATCGATTCTTCTTTATTTCTGAAAGAATAAATTTCTGACGCTGTTGGTTATAGCATTCGAACATAATGAAGAACCTCGATGGCTATTGGTTGCAGGTGAATAAAAATACCCTGCATAAAAGCACACGAGATCGCAAAGGGTTATTTTTAATGATATTTAATATCTATTGGTTACAGTGGTTTGTTTTATATTGAAATCCTCGTGGTTTATGGCTTGGTATATATTCATAATATATAAAAAACTAAGTGATTGACTGTGGGTGAAATCACATAAAAAACCAACAATCGGACATTTTGTCCGATTCATGATTATTAGGCTGTATTGTATTTTTTATTTGTATAGATATTGGCTAATTATTGATTAAAGTAATGGAACGATATTTACAGGGCAATATTTTGCAGAGAAGCCAACGCGGGTAGGAGAGGCTACCCGCGTAAGAGGATGGTCTTTATGCAGCCAAAACGCGTTCCAGCGCTTTTTGCGCGACCACTAAATGTTGACCGCCGAACAGAATCGCCCTGTTTAGGAGTGTGTAGAGCTGATAAATGGGTTGGCGTTGCAGGAAATCTGCAGGGAGCGGGGAAACTGACTGGTAACCGTCGTAGATTTGCGGTGGTTGATCCGGGTGCAAGGGCAGCATCGCCAGATCGCACTCTCTATCGCCCCAATAGCAGGCGGGGTCGAAGATAAATGGCCCATCTGCACCCATCGCGCAATTTCCTGACCACAAATCGCCATGCAGTAAAGAAGGCTGAGGCTGATGGGAAGCCAGAGACTGATGCACAAATTCGACGATCAGGTCGATGTCACCGAATTGAATCCCTTTTTCCGCGGCAAGTTCAAGTTGCCAGCCGATGCGTTGTTCGGCAAAGAATGTCGACCACCGCCGTTGCCAGGCATTGGGTTGCGGAGTAGTCGATAGATCATTATCAAAATCGAGCCCAAATTGCGGCTGGTCGCTCCAGTCATGCAAGCGCGCCAGTTGCTGACCCAGCAAAAAGGCGTTGTGTGCATCCAGCGGTTTCGCTGGCATATATTCAAGCAGCAGGAAACTGTAATCCCTGTCACTGCCTACACCCCAGACTTTCGGTACCCGCACGGTATTGCTGTGCGAAAGTAACGCCAGTTGATCGGCTTCGGCAGTAAAAATAGGTAGCAGCTCCCGAGTATTGCTTTTGACAAAAACCTCATGACCGGCGTAGCGAATTCGCCAGGTGGCATGAATTTCACCGCCGGGTAATTCCGTGCGTTGTTCAATTTCAGCGCTACCGAGTTGTTCACTTAACAGACGACTTATGGCTTGCCACATGATGCTTCTCTCCAGGTTGTCTGGTAGATCATTAGCTTATCGCTGTTAACCGGGTCAAACTTCGAGCTAACGCACATCCCCGGTCAGGAGTTTTTAAAGATGGCTATTTATCTCTTGTAGCCAGTTATCCCAGGTTGTAATTGCAACTTC
>NZ_DATERI010000004.1:0-27733 GCF_035271705.1 Buttiauxella sp. | reverse complement strand
GCTTTGCGCAGCCCCTGCCACCCACTGTTCCACCGTCAAACCCGCTGCTTGTGCCTTTGGTGCGAACACTTCACCGGTATAGGAACCGGCCTGCACAGCGCCGACTAACGCGTGCGAACGCACACAGATGACCCGAATATTCCTCGGCGCAAGTTCGCAGGCCAGAGCCCTAGTGAAGGCTTCCATACCTGCGCTGCCGACGACGTGACCCAGGTGGCCTGAAATCGCCATTGGCCCGGCGGGCGCGACAACCGAGAGGATGACGCCCGCGCGTTCGCCGCCCATGTAGGGAATGACTGCCTTGGATAGGTTGAATTGTGCTGCCAGGAACGGGTCTATTCCTTGCCTGAATTCGGCCAGGGATAATTCAGCAATTCCTTTGCCTTGATTATGGACAAAACCGGTGGCGTTTATCACCACGTCAAAGCCGCCAGTCTGTAGTGCAAGCTGTGCAACTTGTTCGCTGGTGGACTGATCGTCGAGAACGTCGATGATGAAGGTTTCGGCTATCCCACCCGCAGCGCGGATATCAAGAGCAACCCGGTCCAACTTGTCCTGATTGCGCGCACCCAGATACACGTGCGCCCCCTCGCGCGCCAAAGCATGCGCAACGGCGCTGCCGATCGCACCACTTCCACCGATGATCACCGCTACTTTGCCTTTAACTAACATCGCGTATCCACTCTTACCAGGCTGCATCCTTAAAATTATGAGCACTAATCCGCACGATGCAAGGTGATGCCGTCCCAGGCGGTGATGAACGCGCGAAGGTAAATAAGCCAGAGGTATTGATGGATTTGAGTTGCTGTCGAGAGGGGGGGCTACTGATATGAAAGGTCACAAATTTCAGGCAATAAAAAACCCATCAACCTTGAACCAAAGAGGCGGGGTTGATGGGCTCCACAAATTGGGGACATCAAAGAAAAGCAGTGGCATTAATTAAGACTTTGCCTAAGTCAAAAAGTTCGCTCTGTCATAAAAAAATCTTTTCTTGGCTGCTGTTTTGTCACAAACCAGGCCAGATGATAACGATAAGAGTCCCCGCCAGGGTTAGCAACACGTTAGCGATAGCGTAGGTTCCGGCGTAACCCAGTGCCGGAATGTTGCTGCGCGCGGTGTCGCTGATGATTTCCATCGCCGGTGCGCAGGTACGTGCCCCCATCATTGCGCCAAACAGCAATGCGCGGTTCATACGTAAAACATATGCGCCGAACAAGAAGCAGATAACAACCGGAACCAGGCTTACGATGAGCCCTGCCACCAACATTTGCCCACCAACTGCACCCAAACCGTTACCAATACCGCTGCCTGCACTTAAACCAACGCCTGCCATAAACACCATCAAACCGAACTCTTTCACCATATTCAGCGCCCCTTGCGGTATATAACCGAAGGTAGGGTGGTTGGCTCGCAAGAAGCCCAACATGATCCCGGCGAACAGTAAGCCTGCCGCATTCCCCACACCAAAACTAAAGGAGCTGAACTGGAAGGTGATCATGCCGATCATCAAACCAATAATGAAGAAAGCACAGAAGGCGAGCAGGTCAGTAATTTGGCTATGAATCGAGATAAAGCCGATGCGATCAGCGACGGTTTTCACGCGGCGGGCGTCACCACTGACTTGTAAAACGTCGCCTTTGTTCAGCACGATATTATCGTCGATAGGCATTTCAATTTGGCTACGGATAACACGGTTCAGGAAGCAACCATGATCGGTCAGCTTTAATTGCCCAAGGCGGCGGCCAACGGCATTGTGATTCTTCACCACAATTTCTTCGGTGACGATGCGCATGTCCAGCAGGTCGCGGTCGAAAACTTCTTTACCGTTACGGAAACTTGGGTCGAGGCGGGAATGCGCATCTGGATAACCCACAAGCGAAATCTCATCACCTTTTTGCAGCACCGCGTCGCCGTCCGGGTTTGCCAGAATCCCATTACGACGAATACGTTCAATGTAACAACCGGTCTGGCGATAAATACCGAGTTCACGCAGATTTTTACCATCAGCCCAGGCGACCAGTTCAGAACCTACGCGATAGGCACGAATAATCGGAAGATAAACTTTGCGAGCAGCGTCGGTATCTAGCCCGCGCTCCCGAGCGATTTGTTGTGCGCTGGTTTGCAAATCCTGATGTTGAAGCTTAGGTAAGTACCGGGCGCCAACAATCAGGCTAACCAGACCGATGAGATATGTCAGCGCGTAACCGAGGCTTAGGTTATCGAGTGATCTTGCCAACTGGGCTCCGGTGAGACCTGAATGGCGCAATGTATCACCCGCACCAACCAGTACGGGAGTGGAGGTCATCGAGCCTGCGAGCATCCCGGCGGTAAGGCCGATATCCCAACCAAAGAGTTTCCCCAAACCTAATGCCAGTAACATGGCAGTGCCGACCATAACCAGGGCCAGCATCAAATAATTTTTGCCATCACGGAAGAAAATGGAAAAAAAGTTTGGCCCAGCTTCCACTCCGACACAAAAAATGAACAGCATAAAACCTAAATTTAGGGCGTCTGTGTTAATCGAAAAATGTTGCTGGCCGAGTATTAAAGAGACTACTAAAACACCAATGGAATTACCCAGTTGGATGGAACCAAGACGTAATTTCCCCAGGCACAAGCCCAAGGCCAGAACAACAAATAATAACAGGATGTAATTCCCGCTTAACAAATCTGCGACGTTTATATTCACGAAGGCTAACTTCTTGTTTACTAGTAACGTGTTGAAAGAGATGGTTTTTTAGTTTAAGGTTGCAACTAATAACGACGCAGTTTGATGTATTTTCTTTGCATTAAAATATCCATTGCGCAGACCATGATAATGGCCATCAGTTTAATCTTTATAAGGATTAACGGCTAGTAAGAATATTGTGCTAATTACGCTATCTATTTTTTGCAAGGATTGCTGAAACTTATCTGACTCGGGCAGGTTCTGCGTGCAGAGCTGTAATTTTAAGTTCGATATAGGCGATCGTCAGGAGGATGTGTGTTCATGCGTGGACAACGTTGGTTTGGGGTCATTTGCTGCTTCGTGTTGTTTGTTGGCGTATTTCTTTCGCAGAAATTAATGGCCGCCAATAGCTACTCGGGTGATAGGCACTCAGAGTGGGGGATGCTGTTTTTCATCCTGCCGGGTGTTATCGCTAGCGTGTTTTCCCGCCATGGCCGAGTGATCAAACCGCTGATGGGCGCAGTACTTGCTTCACCTTTTTGTCTGCTAATCATACGTTTATGGATGTCGCCAACGCGAACGTTCTGGCAAGAAATGGCGTGGATGTTTAGTGCTGTGTTTTGGTGTGCTCTTGGAGCATTGTGCTATATGTTTTTACATAGAGCACTCAGCCGACAGCGAAGATAAAAAAAACCGGCTCACTGAGCCGGTTTTTTTGTCTGCTGCTTATTCCGCGCTCTGGAACAAACTCAGGTGTTCTTTCGCGTAAGCTTCGAAATCTGTGCAACCACCAATGTGTTTCTGGTCGAGGAAGATCTGTGGAACGGTTTCAACAGGTTTACCGACAGTTTTTTCCAGGTCGGCTTTACTGATGCCTTCCGCATGGATATCAATATAACGGAAGTTGAAGTCGTCACGCTCAGCGGTCAGTTTCTCAGCCAACTCTTTAGCACGAACGCAATATGGGCAGCCTGGGCGGCCAAAAATCACTGCAAACATGGTATCTCCTTCATTTTTAGTGGCCGAACGAAACGGCGTATGGCAACTATAATGCCGCTAACTGTTACGAATGGAAAGAAGGTCTTGCCTGTTAGTCTGATATTCCCCACCTATATACCCGTCATACTTCAAGCTGCAAGTGCGTTGGCTATATCACTCACCTCATCACTTACTTGAGTCATCTCCCGAGGATTCCCTTGGTTGCCGCCTGCCTACAACCTGCATTATTTAGGGTATAAAGCGTGGCCAACAAACATGCCGCTTGAAGTATGAAGGGGGTATACTGGGGCGATAATTGCCTCTGGAGACAAGCGGATGCGCTCACTTGGTTCGTTACCGAAGCCGGTATTAATTCTCGAAGTTATCGGTATCGCTTTTTTACTGCTTTCCTATCTTTCCCTGAATGGCTACGTGATATTACCTGCGCCCGTTGGGGGTGCAACAGCGGCTATTGTCATGGTATTTTTGGGGATTGCGTTGATGATTCCAGCGGCGGCATTCATGGTATGGGCGATGGCTCAAAATGTTGCACCGCTGCTGACCAAAGGTCAGACACCAATCGATAAATCTCTTTCAGACAAGCCAAAGGATAAACACGATGACGCCGACCATTGATCTGCTGCGTTCACACCGTTCCATTCGTCGTTTTACTGACGAACCCATTACAGATGAACAGCGTGCAGCGATTGTTGCCAGTGCCCAGGCGGCTTCCAGTTCCAGTTTTTTGCAATGCAGTTCGATTATTCGAATTACCGATAAATCCCTGCGCGAACAGCTTGTATCGCTGACGGGGGGCCAGAAACATGTGGCTGAAGCCGCAGAGTTCTGGGTATTTTGCGCCGACTTCAACCGCCATTTGCAAATCTGCCCGGAAGCACAGCTTGGCTTGGCTGAGCAATTGCTGCTGGGCGTTGTTGATACCGCGCTGCTTGCACAAAACGCTTTTACGGCGGCGGAGTCATTAGGTTTAGGCGGTGTATACATCGGCGGCATTCGTAACAGTATCGAGACAGTTACCGAATTATTGGCATTGCCGAAACACGTTCTGCCTCTGTTTGGCCTATGTCTGGGATGGCCCGACGAGGAACACGACATCAAACCTCGCATGCCTGCCGCGATGGTGATGCATGAAAATAGCTATAAGCCCGTCGATACTGAAGTCTTGGCACACTATGACGAAGAGATGGCGCAGTACTATCTTTCTCGCGGTAGCAATACCCGTCGTGACACATGGAGTGACCACATCCGTCGCACCATCATTAAAGAAAACCGTCCTTTCATCCTGGATTATTTGCATAAGCAGGGCTGGGCTACCCGCTAAGCCAGACTCGTCATACTTCAAGTTGCAGGAGTGTTGGCTGCAACTCGAAGTATGACGAGTCTCAATGGGTGTTGTCATTCGCCACCGCCATCAATACATTTTTGTTATCAATCATCTGCTTAAACGGTATTAGTGCTCGTCAGCATCATCTGGCTTCCATTCCACCAAAACAGTCGCCAGGTACATTGCCCATTCGTTGAAATGTCATGGCAGTGCTATGATAATTCCGCTGTTATTATTGGACCGGAAACGCTGAGGTACAGGGTGAAAATCGCCATTTTATCCCGGGATGGAACGCTTTATTCTTGCAAACGCTTACGTGAGGCGGCCTCTCGCCGTGGCCACGTTGTCGAAATCATCGATCCCCTTTCTTGCTACATGAACATCAACCCGGCTGCCCCCTCCGTACACTATAAAGGCCGTCAACTTCCTCATTATGATGCGGTGATTCCGCGTATCGGCTCGGCAATGACTTTTTACGGCACCGCCGTGTTACGCCAGTTTGAGATGTTGGGCAGTTACCCGCTCAATGAGTCAGTGGCGATCACTCGTGCCCGCGACAAACTGCGGTCTTTGCAGTTGATGGCGCGCCAGGGCATTGATTTACCTGTGACAGGTTTTGCCCACTCACCTGATGACACTAGTGATCTCATCGACATGGTCGGTGGAGCGCCGCTGGTGGTGAAATTGGTTGAAGGTACGCAAGGAATCGGTGTGGTGTTAGCGGAAACGCGCCAGGCGGCAGAAAGCGTGATTGACGCCTTTCGCGGTCTGAATGCCCACATCCTGGTGCAAGAATATATAAAAGAAGCGCAGGGCAGGGATATCCGCTGTTTGGTGGTAGGAAATAAAGTGGTGGCGGCTATCGAACGCCAGGCAAAGCCTGGAGATTTCCGCTCCAATTTACACCGCGGAGGGGTGGCAAATCAGGTCACCATTACGGAGCGTGAGCGCGAAATTGCCCTCCATGCTGCCGCGACTTTGGGACTGGATGTTGCAGGTGTTGATATTTTACGTGCTAATCGTGGCCCGCTCGTGATGGAAGTGAATGCGTCACCTGGTCTGGAAGGTATTGAAAAGACGAGCGGTATTGATATTGCGACCTTAATGATCAAGTGGATTGAGCAACAGGCGCAGCCAGGTTATTGCCTGAAAACGGGTGGCTAAAATCGAGCGCATTCACCATTGGGTGCATAATAATAGTATGAGGCGTTATTTTTGCGTAAGCTATACCCCTCATATTTCAAGCTGCATCTTTGTTGGCTGCGTTCACTCACCCGACGAATTTGTCGTTCTCTTGCCGCTGCGATGCAACTCGAAATATTTTGATATATAACGCGACTTCATTACCCCCTTAAAAAGAGGCTACGGCATTTATGGATTCACTCGTTGTCCCTACTCTGGACATCTTACGCCGCTGGCTTGACGAAATCGGCGTGACCATTTTCGAGTGCGATACATGCCAGGCGCTCCATCTGCCCCATATGCAGAATTTTGATGGTGTCTACGATGCGAAAATCGATCTTGTCGATAATATCGTCTTGTTTTCAGCCCTGGCCGAGGTAAAGCCCTCCGCATTGCTGCCCCTGGCATCCGATCTTTCGTCTATTAACGCCAGTTCACTGACGGTGAAAGCATTTTTGGATATCCAGGATGATAATTTACCTAAACTTGTGGTTTGCCAGTCACTCCAAGCGTCTGTTGGCATTACTCGCGAGCAATTTGCAGCTTTTGTTAAACAGAGCGAAGAACAAATCTCGATGGTGATTCTGGAAGCGTGCGCGAACCAATTGCTCTTTATCTCTGAAGAAGAAGAAGATCAAGACGGTACAATTATTCAAACCCACTTTCTCCACTGATCGTATCTTTACTGACCGCAGCGGCGTCTATACCCGCTGCGCCTCACAATTTTTTATTCTGCCTTATCAACCTCTCCCCAGCATTATTCTCCCCACTACCGCGCTATTTGCGCCACAGCGTAGACGTTTTATGCTTAAAAAATTGATAAATGGCGCTTTTTTATCTGAGCTATAGTCACTAATCCTGGCTACAGTTATTCTTGCGCAACGCTACAAGCGTGCAACATCTGCAGGAAGTCGTTTGTACTTTTTTACTGCAGTTTGCATAGAGATGCATGATTCTTGCATGTGCCAGAAGCGAGAAGAAAATGCGTAAACGTATGATTGAGTAAATTATGCTCGCGAAAGCGGGAATTAGACTTTTTCAGAAGGAATCACATATGTTTAACCAACGTAAAAAAATGCTATCGGGTATGGTGGCGGGTCTGCTGATGGCCGTTTCTGCCGTCTCGTTTGCCGATGAACAAAAGACGCTGCACATTTATAACTGGTCCGATTATATCGCCCCAGATACGCTGGCAAACTTTACTAAAGAAACTGGCATTAAAGTGGTGTACGACGTCTTTGACTCCAACGAAGTCCTGGAAGGGAAATTGATGGCGGGCAGCACGGGTTATGATCTCGTCGTGCCTTCTTCACAATTCCTTGAGCGCCAGGCCGAGGCCGGTATTTTCCAACCTCTTGATAAGACCAAACTGCCAAACTACAAAAATCTCGATCCGGAAATGCTCAAACTGGTCGCCCATAACGACCACGATAATAAATATGGCATTCCGTATCTGATGGTCACCACCGGAATCGGTTATAACGTCGAAAAAGTCAAAGCGGCGCTGGGCGAAGATGCGCCAGTGGATAGCTGGGATCTTATCCTGAAACCAGAAAACCTTGAGAAACTGAAAAGCTGCGGCGTTTCCTTCCTTGATGCGCCAAGTGAGGTTTACGCCAGTGTGCTTCACTATCTGGGTAAAGATCCTAACAGCACCGATCCGAAAGATTACACCGGTGCTGCGAATGATCTGCTGTTGAAATTGCGTCCGTCTATCCGTTATTTCCACTCTTCCCAATACATCAACGATTTGGCTAATGGCGACATCTGCGTAGCGATCGGTTGGTCTGGTGATATTCTCCAGGCGGCAAACCGCGCCAAAGAAGCAAAGAATGGCGTGAATATTGCTTATACCATTCCTAAAGAAGGGGCGATGGTTTACTTCGATATGTTCGCAATGACCGCTGATGCGAAAAATAAAGATGAAGCCTATCAGTTCCTTAACTATCTGATGCGACCAGATGTGATAACCAATATCAGTAATCACGTTTATTACGCGAATGCGAATAAAGAGTCGACTCCGCTATTAAATGCTGAGATTCGTGATAACCCGGGGATTTATCCACCGGCTGATATTAGCGCCAAACTGTTCACTCAGAATGTGCAATCACCAAAAGTTGACCGTGTTATTACGCGTGCCTGGACTAAAGTTAAAACAGGCAAGTAATACCCGTCTTTCTTCGAGTCGCAGGTATGTTGACTGCATCGGTTCGCCCCAGTCACATAGTTATCTATGTGACTGGGGACTGACTGAATTGTCGCGTGACTCGGCAAAGTCTTTTGTCCTGTAACTCGAATTATTTAGGGTACAGCCAATAATCATATGAGATTTGCAATGGGGGAGTGCACCTCAATAGTGCATGCGCCCCAACACGGACAGAGGCATCGGCCTCTGTATCGTCATTGGTACGGCAACCGGGTCGTACGTCTATTTCGTTTTTGCCGGAGAGCAATATAATTGAACGACGCAACTCCTCGTCCGCACGCGAAAACTCGCAAAGCGCTTACCCCGCTGCTTGAAGTTCGCAATCTCACCAAGTCCTTTGACGGGCAACATGCCGTTGATGATGTCAACCTGACTATTTATAAAGGCGAAATTTTTGCGCTGCTCGGGCCATCTGGCTGTGGTAAATCAACGCTGTTACGCATGTTGGCGGGTTTTGAACAGCCAACCGCCGGGCAAATCATGCTCGATGGCGTGGATTTGTCACACGTGCCGCCCTATCAGCGCCCAATCAATATGATGTTCCAGTCTTATGCGCTTTTCCCGCATATGACGGTCGAGCAAAATATTGCGTTTGGACTCAAGCAAGACAAGTTACCGAAAAACGAAATCAATCAGCGCGTGCAGGAAATGCTGACGCTGGTGCATATGCAAGAGTTTGCCAAACGTAAACCGCACCAGCTTTCGGGCGGCCAGCGTCAGCGTGTCGCGCTGGCACGCAGCCTGGCAAAACGACCAAAATTATTGCTGCTTGATGAGCCAATGGGGGCGCTGGATAAGAAATTGCGCGACCGTATGCAACTCGAAGTGGTGGATATTCTGGAGCGCGTAGGTGCGACTTGCGTCATGGTGACACACGACCAGGAAGAAGCGATGACCATGGCGGGGCGTATCGCCATTATGAATCGCGGCAAGTTTGAGCAAATTGGTGAACCAGAAGAAGTCTACGAATATCCGGCGACGCGATACAGCGCAGAATTTATCGGCTCGGTGAATGTCTTTGAAGGCCTGCTCAAAGAGCGCCAGGAGGATGGCCTGGTCATCGATAGCCCAGGGTTGGTACATCCGCTGAAAGTGGATCCTGACATCTCTGTTGTCGACGGCGTGCCTGTATATGTGGCGCTGCGTCCGGAAAAAGTGATGCTGTGTGATGAACCTCCTGCCGACGGCTATAACTTTGCGGTCGGTGAAGTGGTGCATATTGCCTATCTTGGCGATCTGTCGATTTATCACGTACGCCTGAAAAGCGGCCAGATGATCAGTGCGCAGTTGCAGAATGAACATCGTAATCGCAAAGGGATGCCGACATGGGACGACGAAGTTCGTTTGTGTTGGGATGCTGAAAGTTGTGTGGTTCTGACGGTTTAAGGGGGCGAAATGAGCACAATGACTGAACGCCCTGCCGAGCCACCGGCAAGCGGTTTTAAAATGTGGCTGGCAAAAATGCAAATGCGGCACGGGCGCAAGTGGGTCATTGCCTTGCCGTATTTGTGGCTGGTTTTGCTGTTTATGCTGCCGTTCTTGATTGTCTTCAAGATTAGTTTTGCAGAAATAGCACGTTCGATTCCACCGTATAGCAACTTAATTACTTGGGCTGATGATCAGATTTCATTGGCGCTGAACCTGGCTAACTATCTCCAGCTAACCGATGATCCGTTGTATGCCGAGGCCTATTTGCAATCGTTGCAAGTGGCTGGTATTTCAACAATTTTCTGTTTGCTGTTGGGGTATCCGCTGGCGTGGGCGGTGGCGCATAGTAAATCATCAACGCGTAACATTCTGTTGTTACTGGTCATTTTACCGTCATGGACCTCTTTCCTGATTCGCGTTTATGCGTGGATGGGGATCCTGAAAAATAACGGGGTACTGAACAACGTATTGATGTGGCTGGGTGTTATCGACGAACCCTTGGTGATATTGCATACCAATCTTGCCGTCTATATCGGTATCGTTTATGCCTATTTGCCGTTCATGGTGTTGCCGATTTATACCGCGCTGACGCGACTCGATTACTCGTTAGTGGAAGCGTCGCTAGATTTAGGCGCTCGCCCGTTGAAAACCTTCTTCAGCGTGATCGTACCACTCACCAAAGGCGGCATTATCGCAGGTTCCATGCTGGTCTTTATTCCGGCGGTGGGGGAGTTTGTTATCCCGGAACTGCTTGGCGGGCCTGATAGCATCATGATCGGTCGCGTGTTGTGGCAAGAATTCTTCAATAACCGCGATTGGCCTGTTGCATCAGCGGTGGCGATAACCATGCTCATTTTGCTGATTGTGCCCATTATGTGGTTCCACAAATACCAGAACAAAACTGCGGGGGACCACGCATGAATAATTTACCGGTAGTGCGTTCGCCGTGGCGTATTTTGATTTTGGTGATTGGGTTTACATTCCTCTACGCGCCGATGTTCATGCTGGTGCTGTACTCCTTTAATAGCTCAAAACTGGTGACAGTCTGGGCGGGGTGGTCGACGCGCTGGTATAGCGCGTTGTTCCATGATTCCGCAATGATGAATGCGGTAGGGCTCAGTTTGACTATTGCGGCAGCTGCTGCCACCGCTGCGGTTATTCTTGGGACTATTGCCGCTGTGGTGATGGTTCGTTTTGGTAAATTCCGTGGTTCCACGGGATTTGCCTTCATGCTCACCGCACCGTTGGTTATGCCTGATGTCATCACGGGTCTTTCGCTGTTGCTGCTGTTTGTGGCGTTAGGGCATGCCATTGGATGGCCAAGCGATCGCGGCATGCTGACCATCTGGCTCGCTCATGTCACATTCTGTACCGCATACGTTTCTGTGGTCATCAGCTCACGTTTGCGGGAGATGGATCACTCAATCGAAGAAGCTGCGATGGATTTAGGCGCAACACCTCTGAAGGTGTTCTTCGTGATAACCGTTCCAATGATTGCTCCGGCCATTATCTCCGGTTGGCTGCTGGCGTTTACTTTATCGCTCGATGACTTAGTTATCGCGAGTTTTGTCTCAGGGCCAGGTGCGACCACGTTACCGATGTTGGTATTCTCAAACGTTAGGATGGGGGTTAACCCTGAAATAAACGCATTGGCGTCTATAATTTTGGGCGTTGTTGGGGTTATCGGTTTGATTGCGTGGTGGTTTATGGCACGCGCAGAAAAGCAACATCTGCGTGACATCCAACGTGCAAGGCGTAGCTGAAACGTTTAAAATCTGGTAAAACCCACAGAGTGCCGCGCTAGACGCGGCACTCTGTTGTATGGAACACGAGGTTTGCGGAAATTTTCAGTAAGCGAAGTCAAACACAAGCCAAATTGAACGCTCCCACATTAGTGCTGGTGGCGGCAATTGCTATTCTTACTACACGCATCCTCGATCTGATGTTGATTTTCAACATGCTCGGTGTGAGTGGGGTACTTGATTTTATTCACCGTAGCGTCCAAACCTGGAATCTGACGCTGATTTTCCTCGCAAGCCTGGTGATGCTGTGTATCGAATTACGCTGTGCATTTGTCATCATGAAAGGGCGTAATTGGGGGCGCTGGGGGTTTCTTGCCACGCAGGTTATTGCTGTCAGCTATTTATGGGCGGCGTCACTCGGCTGGGGTTATCCCGAACTGTTCAGCATTCCCGGCGAGTCAAAACGAGAAATTTTCCGTTCGCTAATAACGCAGAAATTACCCGACATATTGGTGCTATTTTTGTTATTTATCCCTTCGCGAAGTCGGCTTTTTTTTAAACTTCAATAAGTGCGTAGTGTTACAATCTGCGCCCCCGGTTTCAGGATGTCATTATGCATTGCGCACTCTATCAGGCTAATCGCTGCCGCTCATGTCAGTGGATTGAGCAGCCGATTTCCCAACAGCTCACCGCCAAGATGAACGAACTTCAGCAATTGTTGAAGGGGATTGCGGTGCAAGACTGGTGCGCACCAATCAGTGGCCCCGAGCACGCATTCCGCAATAAAGCCAAAATGGTGGTCAGCGGCAGTGTAGAAAAACCGTTGCTGGGAATGCTGCATCGTGATGGTACACCTGAAGATTTGACCGAGTGCCCGCTTTATCCAGCCTCGTTCCAGACGGTGTTTACGGTACTGAAACCGTTTATCGCCCGCGCAGGGCTTACGCCATATAACGTGGCGCGTAAACGCGGTGAGCTGAAATATCTGCTCATTACTGAAAGCCAGTTAGACGGTGGCATGATGCTGCGTTTTGTACTGCGAAGCGATGCCAAGCTGGAAAAGCTACGCGCAGCACTCCCCTGGTTGCAGCAGCAGCTCCCACAATTAAAGGTTATCTCTGCCAATATTCAGCCGGTACATATGGCGATTATGGAAGGCGAGCAGGAAATCCCTTTAACCGAACAGCAATCGCTGGAAGAACAGTTTAACGGTGTGCCGCTGTATATCCGCCCGCAAAGTTTCTTCCAAACGAACCCAACCGTTGCGGCCTCTTTGTATGCCACGGCTCGCGAGTGGGTACATGGGCTACCGGTCAAGCATATGTGGGATTTGTTCTGTGGAGTCGGTGGGTTTGGCCTGCACTGTGCAACGCCAGATATGAAGCTGACTGGGATTGAAATTGCCCCTGAGGCGATTGCTTGCGCACGTCAGTCAGCGGAAAAACTGGGATTAACCGATATTCACTTCCAGGCGCTGGATTCAACGAAATTCGCCACTGAGCAGCACGATGTTCCCGATCTGGTATTAGTGAATCCACCTCGGCGTGGAATTGGCCAGGCGCTCTGTTATTTCCTCAATAACATGGCCCCGAAATACATTATTTATTCGAGTTGCAATGCGCAGACGATGGCGCGGGATATTGCGTCTTTAGCGGAGTATCGGGTAGAGCGGGTACAACTGTTCGATATGTTCCCACACACCGCGCATTATGAGGTGCTGACGTTGTTGGTACGGGTCGGGGATGACGCAACAGCGCCTTAAGATGTGAGTTCTTCTGGCTATCAAGGCGGATAGCAAGCCGCTATCCGCCTGAATATATGACTGATTACTGCGGGAACCACTGCGAACTAATCTTCTGATAAGTCCCGTCAGCTTTAATTGCCGCCAGCGCGGTATTCAGTTTAGTTAACAGCGCCGGGTTATCCGGGCGCACTGCAATACCCAGCCCCGTTCCGAAGTATTCAGCATCAGTAACGTGCTCGCCAACGGTGCCTAGTTGTGGGTTGGTTTTCAGCCACTCATTCACGACCGCCGTGTCACCAAATACTCCATCAATACGGCCATTTTTCAGGTCGATAATCGCATTCTGGTAGCTATCGTAAGAAACCGTTTTAATTTCCGGATGCTTATCCTGGAGAAACTTCTGGTGTGTGGTGCCATTTTCCATCCCGATACGTTTGCCTTTCAGTTCGTCAAAAGATTTAAACGCATCTTTTTTGGCAATCACAACTGCTGAGTTGGCGTAGTACGGCGTGGTAAAGGAAACTTGCTTGCTACGTTCAGGTGTAATATCCATACCTGAAATCACCGCATCATATTTGCGGAATTTAAGCGACGGGATCAAACTGTCAAATGCGTGGTTTGTGAATGTGCATTCAGCTTGCATTTGTTTGCATAAAGCTTTAGCCAAATCGATATCAAAACCGACAATCTGATTGTTGGCATCAAGTGATTCAAATGGCGGATAAGTGGCCGAAGAGCCAAAGTTGATTTTGTCGGCTGCGGCCACGTTAAATGCGGCTGTAGCGAACATGGCGGCCAAAATAAACTTCTTCATGTGTGTTGCTCCCATCTGTCGTGTTTTATAGTTTTCACCGTTTCTCGGCGTCAAAAAATCATGCCAGTAAATGAATTTATATGCAAATTAAATGTATATTTATATTCATTGGGATGCAAAAAAGGCGGGTGAGTTCCCGCCTTTTGAGTGATTAACGATAGCTTAATTACGGCGTTCGAACGCCAGCGCCCGGCGCTCTATCACACGCATTAACAGCGTCAGTAATCCGTTAACCACCAGATAAACCAAACCTGCAGCCCCGAATACCATCACATCGTAAGTGCGACCATACAGCAATTGCCCGTGGCCCATCACTTCCATCAGCGTAATGGTGTACGCCAGAGAAGTACTTTTAAACACTAAAACCACTTCGTTCGAGTAAGAAGAAAGTGCGCGTTTAAATGCATATGGCAGCAAAATCGCGAGAGTATCTTTCTTGCTCATACCCAATGCGCCGCATGACTGCCACTGCCCATCAGGAATGGCACGGATTGCACCGTAAAACAGTTGCGTGGTGTAGGCCGCACTGTTCAAAGACAGTGCAATTAAAGCACACAGCCACGGTTCAGAAAGCAGGCTCCACAAAACCGGGTAGTTCTGAATCGACGGGAACTGACCTGGGCCGTAGTAAATCAGGAAGATTTGCACCAGCAAAGGCGTACCAGTAAACAGGGTAATGTAGGCACGAACAAAGTAAACCAGTACGGGTGTTTTCAGCGTCAGGACGATGGTGAAAATCAGCGATAAAATCAACGCGACCGCAATGGATGCCACCGTGAGGGTCAGGCTGGTGTGCAGGCCTTTAAACAGTTCCGGTAAATACTCAAGCATCAGCCGGGTCTCCGTTCAAAACGTGTCGCTCTCTGGTCAATACGTTTGAGAATGTACTGACTGATGATGGTGACAACGAGGTAGATGGCGGCTGCAACCACATACCAGGTAAACGGCTCCTGAGTACGGGTGGCGATACTTTTAGTCTGTAACATCAAATCGTTGACGCTAATCAGCGACACCAGTGCAGTGTCTTTTAACAATACCAACCACTGATTACCTAATCCTGGTAGCGCATGGCGCCACATTTGCGGCATCACCAAACGGAAGAAAATGGCAGCTTTGGACAGACCTAACGCCTGGCCTGATTCCCATTGCCCAATTGGCACGGCTTTGAGTGCACCACGCAAAGTCTGCGAAGCATAAGCCGAGTAGAGCAGGGAAAGTGCAATGACGCCGCACAGGAACGGACTGACATCGAAATTCTCAATGTGTATTTGGATGGGAATTTGCACAAAACCAAGGTTGAGTGCAAAACCATCTGAGAGGATCAGCAGCAGCTGTGAGGAGCCGAAATAAATAAACAGCACCACCAGTATTTCAGGCAGGCCGCGCAGCACCGTTACCACGGCTGAACCCAGCCAGGCTATCGGGCGCCATTTCGCGGACTCCCATACGGCGAAAATCATCGCCAGAGCCAGGCCGATGACCAGCGCGCAAACGGCAAGGCCGACGGTCATCCCGGCGGCGCTCGCTAAAGGAAGCATTTCGTTCATTCAGATTACTTCTGGAACCATTTTTCGTAGATGGTCTGATAAGTCCCATCTTTTTTCACTTTTTCAAGCGCGGTGTTGAACTTCGCCTGCAAATCAGTGTTGTCCTGACGAACCGCGATGCCCAGACCGGTACCGAAGTAACCTTTGTCTGTCACTTTATCGCCGATAGCAGCCAGTTTTGGTTCAGCTTTCAGCCATTCAGTCACCACAGCGGTGTCACCAAATACCGCGTCGATACGACCATTTTGCAGATCGAGTTTCGCGTTTTGGTAGCTGTCGTAAGGAACGGTGGTGATTTCTGGATGTTTATCCATGATGAATTTTTGGTGCGTGGTGCCGTTCTGCACACCCACTTTCTTGCCTTTCAGCGCGTTCAAATCAGCAACTTTGCCTTTCTGTCCGATAAACAGCGCAGAGTTATCGTAGTACGGGGTGCTGAACAGAACTTGTTTTTCGCGTTCAGGCGTGATGTCCATACCCGCCATAACTGCGTCGATACGACGGAATTTCAGGCTTGGGATCAGGCTGTCAAAGGACTGGTTAGAGAAGGTGCACGTTGCATCAATCTCTTTACACAGGGCGTTTGCCAAATCGACATCAAAGCCAACGATCTTGTTGCTGGCATCCATAGATTCAAACGGAGGGTAAGACGCTTCCGTTGCAAAACGAATAGTTTGTGCAGCCGTCGCGGAAAGGCTCAGGCTGGCTAATAATGTGGCAAGCAGAACTTTTTTCATGGTTATTTTCCCGGATACATCAATGTGACAGATAGAATTTAAACGCTTCGGTCTGCGGTTTTGCAAAGCAACTCGCATCACCTTGTTCTACGATGTGGCCATTTTCCATGTAAACCACGCGGCTTGCGGTTTTACGCGCAACTTCCACTTCGTGAGTCACGATGACCTGTGTGATGTTGGTTTCAGCCAACTCACGAATGATGCTGACGATTTGCGCAGTGATTTCTGGGTCCAGTGCTGCGGTCGGTTCATCAAACAGCAGAATCTGTGGTTCCATCATTAATGCACGGGCAATCGCAACGCGCTGCTGCTGGCCACCGGAAAGATGGAGCGGATAGCGGTCCATGTAAGGTTTCAGGCGTAAACGCTCAAGCAGTTTATCAGCACGCAGACGTGCTTCATCTTTGCTGATCCCAAGGACCCGGCAAGGCGCTTCCATCAGGTTTTGCAGCACGGTGAGATGAGGCCAAAGATTGTATTGCTGGAACACCATACCCACGTTGCGACGCAACTCACGGATGGCTTTGTCGCCAGGCGCTTTTGTGAAGTCGAAATGATTGTCAGCAATGGTGAGTTGCCCAGAGCGCGGCATCTCAAGCAAATTGAGTACGCGCAGAAGCGAGCTTTTGCCTGCGCCGCTTGGACCAAGCAGCACGAGCGTTTCGCCCTGTGGGCAACTAAGGGTGATATCGAACAGCGCTTGATGTACGCCGTAAAAACAATTAATGCCGTTTAGTTGAATACTCATGCGCATAAGTTGAATAGCAATTGAAGCCGCAAAGGGTACCTTTAACAGAATAGTTATGCAATCTTTGTGCGTTAAAACCTAAAAATAACTGCACCTATGCATTAAAGGTAGCACAATATAGCGAGACGGGAGGGGGGTAAGAATAAATGTCGGAGTTATCAGAAAATTCCAGACTATTTAAATGGGTTACCATCCCTCTCCCGCAGGGGACATTACTCGGTTTCTATCGCCTGACGCAGGCTACCGGAAGGCGCATGGCTGTTTACGCCGAGATAACGCACATCATCGACAGCCCAGCAGTGTCCTTCACGAATCATTAGCACTTCATCTTGCCAGCTCTGACTGCCTTTGGTGAGGTTCACACGCAGTGGAATATTGCGTGCATCAGTGTTAGGGATGGTGGACGCGGAGGCCACGGCCGCACTGTCTGCGCCATCTGCGTTGCTGGTAAACATGTTGCTGCGCATAAAGTCATTTTGCGCATTAGGCGATGTGCTGGCTTTTTGCATTTGCTGCGCCAGAGCATCACTCATATACGGGCGCAGGTTGGAAATCGCGCTGCTGCCCTGATTTTTATGGCTTATCTGATCATCGTAAAATTTCTGCGCCACGCTATCCGGGCCGCCTTCAATACATGGGCCGCTGCGGGTGCCGATATCTTTAAAAGCGGGCGTTACGGGGGTAGTACAGGCCGTGAGGAACATCGCGCACGGAAGAAGAACCAAAACTGAGCTGCGCATTTTTATTTCCTTATCTTCTCAGGAGGACTAACTTAGCATAGCGTATCGCTGTCAAAATGCGTGGCAGGCTCTACGCTAAGATGTTGATACAAAGAGAGGAGAAGCTTATGCAATTTACAACTACCCCTACGCTCGAAGGGCAGACCATTACAGAATATTGTGGCGTGGTGACAGGAGAGGCGATTCTGGGCGCCAACATTTTTCGCGACTTTTTTGCTGGGGTGCGTGATATCGTCGGTGGCCGTTCCGGTGCATACGAAAAAGAGTTACGCAAAGCGCGTGAAATAGCGTTTAGCGAATTGCAGGAACAAGCTGAAGGTTTAGGGGCAAATGCCGTGGTCGGTATCGACATTGACTACGAAACTGTGGGCAAAGAAGGAAGCATGCTAATGGTGAGTGTCACCGGTACTGCGGTGAAAACGCGTCGATGAAAGGCCGTTTTGCCACATTTTTAATCGCGCTTTTGCTGGCGGGGTGCGCCAGCAAACCTGAAATTGCCGATAAAGCCGTTGTTGATAAAGGCGATTTTAAAATCGACACCAGCCATGTCGCGCAGGCGGCCTATCCGCGAGTGAAAGTGTTAGTTATTCACTACACCGCCGATGATTTCACTGGTTCATTATCTACTTTAACTGACCGAGATGTCAGTTCTCATTACCTGATACCCGATACGCCCCCGATGTCTGGCGGCAAGCCGGTCATCTGGCAACTGGTGCCAGAAAGTGAATTGGCGTGGCATGCTGGTGTGAGTTTCTGGCGGGGGGCGACGCGCATCAATGACACGTCGATTGGTATTGAACTGGAGAATAAAGGTTTCACGCGCCAGGGCCGCGTAAATCAGTTTTATCCGTTCAATGCGGCGCAGATCTCAGTGTTAGAGAAACTGGCGAAAGTGATTATCGCGCGCTATCAAATCCCACCGCAAAACGTGGTCGCACATGCGGATATTGCCCCGCAGCGGAAAGTGGATCCTGGCCCGCTATTCCCGTGGCAGCAACTGGCAGAGCAGGGCGTGGGTGCCTGGCCAGATGCCCACAGAGTGGCATTTTATCTCAATGGCCGTGGTCCATACCAACCTGTAGATAAGCGAGGTTTGCTCGATTTGCTATCGCGTTATGGTTATCAGGTGACGCATGATATGTCGCCGGAGCAGCAACAGAGGGTGATTCAGGCTTTCCAGATGCACTTCCGCCCAACCAAATATTCGGGCCTGCCGGATGCGCAAACTGAGGCAATCGCAGAAGCATTGCTCGAAAAGTACGGGCAAGATTAGACCCATTAGCATTCGAGTTGCAGCCAGGCGGCAAGTGGGTGAAACCAGCGCCGCTGCGGCCTGAAGGATAACGGGTCTGGTTAACGAAGCAACGTACCGTGGTCACGTAACCAAAGCGCGGTACGACGAATGCCTTCATCCAGCGTTACAATCGGCTGATAACCCAATTCTGTTTCTGCCCGCGTAGTATCCAGCGTTAAATCAAAATTCAGTTTTGACACACCATAATGTGTTAGCACGGGTTCTTTGGCCGATTTATTACCAAAGCGCTCCATACTGCGGGCAATCATATCCAGCATCGGATAGGGGACGGAGCGAATGCGGCATTTAATCTCTAAGTCATCAATCAGCTTTTGCACGATAACGCGCAGCGGGCGAGCTTCCATATTGGTGATGTTATAGGCGCGCCCTGAGGGCAATGTTTCACAACGCTGCGTTGCGAGCCACATCGCATGTACTGCATTTTCGAGATAGGTCATGTCCACCATCGCATCGCCGCCACGGGGCAACAAAACGCTGCCGTAGTGACGCATCATCTGCACCAGGCGTGGGAAAAAGACTTTGTCATGCGGGCCAAACAAACTTTGCGGACGCAAAATGGAAAAGCGTGTCTGTGGGTTCGATTGCGCTAATAATTGAATCACTTCTTCACTGGCGGCTTTGCTGCGGGCAAATTCGTTGGCGAAGCGGACAGGGCGAAAATCTTCGCTGATATTGCGATGGTGGTGGTAATCAAAGTAAAGCGACGGTGAGGAAATATGCACGAAGTTACGTACGCCCCAGGCAACGGCCCATTCACCTAAGCGACGGGTAGCACGGACGTTAGCGAGATCGAACGCTTCCTGAGTTCCCCAAGGCGAGGTAAAGCTCGAGCAATGCCAAAGCGTATCGATATCGGCCAGCAACACCTTGGCCTGCGAAGAAACCAATTCGGTAAGGTCAGCGCGAATAAACTCCGCACCCATCTTTTCCAGCAGTTTGCCCATGGCTTCATTGCGCCCGGTTGCCCGAACACTGATGCCTTTAGCACGAAGAAATTCGACCGCGTTTCGGCCTAAACCGCTGGTGGCGCCCGTTACCAGTACCTTCATCTAGACCAACTCATGATAATTGAGATTTACGCTGCGCATTTTTCCGTGAAATGGCAGCGCTTGCAATGGGGAATACCAAAGATTAGGTGAAGTTAACGAATTTTTGGGGGTAGTTGTTCGGAAAGTTGGCAAATCCTTCGGGCCATACCGCGGAAAATAAACAGATGCGCGGGGATCATCACTAACCAGTAGAACAAACCGGCTGTTCCATGGGGATGCCACCATGCACGAACATCGAGCGAGCGATGCTTACCTTTGTCGCGTAACGTGAAAGAAAGCCGCCCAAGCCCCGGCGCTTTCATCCCAAATAACAGCGTCAGCTCTTTTTGCGGTTCGACAATAATCACTTTCCAGCTATCGACTTGATCCCCCACCTCGAGCATTTCGTGTGCCGGACGGCCTTTCGCCAATTTATGGCCGACTAACAAGTCCATTAAGCCACGGGTCTTCCACAGAATATTGCCGAAGAAGTAGCCATCTTTGCCACCGATTTGATTCACGACTTGCCATAAATCTGTCAGTTCAGCAGAGGTGTTTAGCGTACAACCTGCTTGTTTCGGGAAGTAGCCGTACTCTGGACGCCAGCGGGCAAACGCCTGAGCGTCGTATCCCCAGTCTTGCGAGTTCGCGAGTTTATTCTCGTCTTCAAGTGTCGCACGTACCGCATCGTCAAAGTTCAGGAGTGGCTGGGGGATCAACGCGCGTAATTCGTGATCGTCAGCCAGAAGATCGTGTTTCAAGCCCTGAATCAGAGCCTTGGCTATGGTCGGCGGCACTGAGGTTATCATGTTGAGGAACCACACCGAGATCCAACTGGTCGGTAGCGGAATAGGGATCAAAGGGCGGCGTTTGCCGCTAATCGCCATAAAACGCTCGAATTGCTGTTGATAGCTCAACACTTCGGGCCCGGCGGCTTCAAAAACACGATTTTCCTGCGAGGGATGATTAAGCAGTTCGACTAAGTAGTGCAGTAAATTTGCCAACGCGATGGGTGTGGTGCGCGAACGGACCCAGCGCGGTGGCGTGAGTACCGGAAGGTTATAAACCATGTCGCGCATCACTTCGAAAGCGGCGGAACCTGCACCGACAATTATGCCTGCGCGTACTTCTGTTACTGGCACGCCCGCATCGCGTAAAATATCAGCTGTCAGTTGGCGGGCACGCAGGTGTTCAGAATCGCCATCACCTTCGGCGGCTTGCAGCGAGCTAAGAAATATCAGGTGTTTCACCGGATGCTCGCGCAGCGCATCGCGCAAATTGAGCGCCGTCTGGCGTTCATGGGCAACGAAATCAGCTCCGTCCCCCATGCTATGCACCAGATAGTAAAGCGTATCGACATTTTCAAGCAGCTCGGGGAGCGTCTCCGGCCACTGTAAATCGACGTGGCGGCAGACGACAGAATCCCAGGGTTGTTTCTCCAGCCACTCAACCCGCCTTGCCGCAGCGGTAACATGATGCCCGGCTTGGGCAAGTTGCGGCACCAAATGTTGCCCAATATAACCGCTTGCGCCGAGTACCAGAATATTTTGTGGCTGTGTCATCGTCCCTGACCCCGTTTAGCGTTGTAAAAATGCTTGCCAGTGAGAAACCACTTCGGCCAGCTGTTGACGGTTGACGTCAAGGTGAATCACTAAACGAGTGATTGGCCCAGCGCTGATTAAAATACCGCGTTCTTTCATGAAATTGCCGAGACTTTCTGATTGTTCAACTGGAACGCGCACAAACACCATATTGGTGTCCTGACGGGTAACATCGACTCCGATTTCGCGCAGTTCGCTTGCCAGCCAATGGGCGTTGTCATGGTCGGTTTGCAGACGCTGCACGTTATTTTCAAGTGCATACAAACCTGCCGCCGCCAGGATACCGGCCTGACGCATGCCGCCGCCGACCATTTTACGCCAGCGAGTGGCACGTTTAATGTATTCGCGGCTGCCGACTAACAGCGAGCCGACCGGTGTACCCAGGCCTTTCGAGAGACAAATGGTAAAGGTATCGCAGTAGCGCACCACCTCTTCAAGCGTGCAGCCATACGCCACCACGGCGTTAAAGATACGCGCACCGTCGACATGCAGCGCCAGATTGTGGTTGCGGCTAAAATCCCAGGCTTGTTGAAGATATTCGCGCGGCAGAACTTTGCCGTTATGGGTATTTTCAAGGCTGAGGAGTTTGGTGCGCGCAAAGTGGATATCGTCAGGTTTGATTTTCGCGGCAACTTTATCGAGCGGCAATGTCCCGTCCGGATTCGCGTCAATGGGCTGCGGTTGAATACTGCCTAACACTGCTGCACCACCTGCTTCATACAGGTAATTGTGAGCTAGTTGCCCAACAATATATTCTTCACCGCGTTCGCAGTGGCTAAGCAGAGCGACCAGGTTTGCCTGAGTGCCGGTTGGCAGAAATAACGCAGCTTCTTTGCCGCTAATCTTAGCTGCGTATTCCTGAAGTTCATTGACCGTAGGGTCGTCACCATAGACGTCATCACCGGTAGGTGCAGCCATCATACGTTGGAGCATTTCGGCACTCGGGCGGGTTACTGTGTCGCTGCGTAAATCAATCACGGTGGGTCCTCATTATTCACATGAAGCCCCAAAATAATTCAAGTTGCATCGCGGCGGCAAGAGAACGAGTCCCGATGTGCTTACATAAGTAAGTGATTCGGGGTCGCGAACGCTGCCAACAATGATGCAGCTTGAAGTATGAAGGGGATATCCCTCTGTTTTACCGGAACCAGTTAGTTTTCGCCAGTTCGATAACCTCATCACCGCGTCCGCTGATAATGGCGCGTAGCATGTACAGGCTAAACCCTTTGGCTTGTTCGAGTTTAATTTGCGGTGGGATGGCCAGTTCTTCTTTCGCCACTACCACGTCCACCAGAACCGGGCCGTCAATGCTAAACGCCCGCTGTAGCGCGCTATCCAACTCTTCAGCTTGTTCAACACGAATACCGGTGATGCCGCAGGCCGTGGCGATATTGGCAAAGTTAGTGGCGTGCAACTCGGTTCCGTCAGTCAGATAACCCCCTGCTTTCATTTCCATTGCGACAAAACCTAACGCACTGTTGTTAAACACCACAATTTTGATCGGCAATTTCATTTGCACTACCGAAAGAAAATCGCCCATCAACATGCTGAAACCACCGTCGCCGCACATAGCAACAACCTGACGATCCGGCGCGGTTGCTTTTGCACCCAGCGCTTGTGGCATGGCGTTCGCCATTGAGCCATGGGTGAATGAGCCAATAAGCCGACGTTTGCCGTTCATTTTCAGATATCGCGCGGCCCAGACGGTCGGTGTGCCAACGTCGCAGGTGAATATAGCGTCATCATCGGCGTAATGGCTGATTTGCTGGGCGACATATTGTGGATGGATAACATTGCCATCTCCGGGCTGCGCCAGTTCATCAAGGCTTTCGCGTGCTTCGCGATAATCATCCAACGCTTTATCGAGGAAGCTGCGGTCGGTTTTTTCTTCCAGAAGTGGAGTGAGTGCCGCAAGCGTGGCTTTAATATCGCCAATCAGCGCCATGTCCACTTTGCTGTGCGCCCCAATGCTGCCGGGGTTGATGTCAATTTGGATGATTTTCGCATCGGTCGGGTAGAAGGCGCGATACGGAAATTGGGTGCCGAGTAGAATCAGCGTATCGGCATTCATCATGGTGTGGAACCCGGATGAAAAGCCAATCAGCCCGGTCATGCCGACATCATACGGGTTGTCATACTCGACGTGCTCTTTACCCCGCAAGGCGTGAACAATCGGCGCTTTGAGGATAGCGGCAAATTGCACCAGTTCCTCGTGCGCCCCAGCACAACCGCTACCACACATCAGAGCGATGTTGTCGTTGTAGCGCAATAACTGGGCAAGCTTTTTAAGCTCTTCTTGTGGGGGAACAATGACGGGTGGCGGTGCGGGATACCAGTGCGTGCTGGCTGTTTCAGGGGCGGGCTTCAGTGCGATGTCTCCGGGCAAAACAATGACTGACACACCACGATTAAGTACAGCTTTGCGCATGGCAATCGCCAACACTTGTGGAATCTGTTCCGGGGATGACACCAGTTCACAATAATGGCTGCATTCGCGGAACAACTCTTCGGGATGGGTTTCCTGGAAATAACCGCTGCCAATTTCACTCGACGGAATATGTGCCGCAATGGCTAGCACCGGCACTCGGTTACGATGGCAATCGAATAAACCATTAATCAGATGCAAATTACCGGGCCCGCATGAGCCTGCACATACCGCCAATTCACCAGAAAGATGGGCTTGCGCACCTGCGGCAAAAGCGGCGACTTCTTCATGGCGTGTTGGCATCCATTCAATTGTTCCCATGCGGTTCAGGCTGTCGCTCAGTCCATTGAGGGAATCGCCTGTAACGCCCCAGATTCGTTTCACTCCCGCGCTTTCGAGAGTTTTCGCCAGATAGGCGGCAACAGTCTGTTTCATTACTTCTCCTCCTTTTCTCGCTTTCGTTAACGTAAACAAGCTTAGTCCAATTTGTTCTTTCCCTGGCAGATTGGAAAAGTGAGCGCTGTATTGGAGATATTTTAAGTAGGGTAGGTATCTGTAACAGATTATTAAGTGTAAATTATTCTCGTTATTACTTATAAAAGGTTACATTTCAAATGGTTGCTAAGTTGTTAAATGCTGTTAATGGTGCGCTAGCAAAAGATGATTTTGGGAAGTTAATTCTGCGTCTGACTGTGGGCGGGTTAATGCTGTTTCATGGCCTACATAAGTTAATTGATGGCGTGGGTCCCATCAAAGGCATACTGGCGTCTCAAGGTTTACCGGAGTTTATCGCCTATGGCGTGTTGATGGGGGAAGTCGTTGCACCCTGTCTGGTGATTTTGGGAGTGTTGACGCGCCCAGCGGCGTTGGTTATGGCGTTTACCATGGTGATTGCCTGGTTGCTGGTTGGAACGGGCAAAACCTTTATGTTGGATAAGACTGGGGCATGGGCGATTGAAAGCCTGGTGTATTTCTTCTTTGCGGCACTGGCCGTAGCATTTTCCGGCGCGGGCCGTTATTCGTTGGCTGGAAATTCAGCCTGGCGATGACTTTAATCGGCGGGAAATATGACATTTCCCGCCCTTAAATATGACTTATGCCAACACTAAATCACCTTGCGGATGGCAACTGCAGGCCAGCACATAGCCGTTTGCAATTTCTGCGGCGGTCAGTGTCATGGTGCTGCTTACCGTGTAATCACCGGATTCGATTTTAGTTTTGCAACTTCCACAGACACCTGCACGGCAGGCCGCGTTCACCGGAACACTGTTGCTTTCCAACGCTGCCAGCAAGGTGCTGCCGACCGGTGCGTAGAAATCACGCAGTGGTTTTAGGGTGGTGAACTTTAAACCGCTATCGACGGGTGCTGCGACGGGCGTGAAGAATTTTTCACAATAAAAATCTGTCACGCCCAGGGCTTTGACTTCTTTCTCCACCATTTCCATATAAGGCGCAGGCCCGCAAGTCATGACGGTGCGCGAAGCAATATCCGGCACGGAATCAAGAATCTCACGCGTCAGGCGCCCTGAGATGAAGCCATGTGTTGCGTTATTCTCCGCAACAAGTGCGACTGGATAGTGACGCCATTCCTGCGCAAAGATGACATCTTCTGGCGAGCGGACGTTATAGATAACCTGTACGTCAGCCTGCGGGCGATGTTTTGCTAACCAGCGGCGCATCGCCATTATTGGCGTCACGCCACAACCTGCAGCCAATAACAGAAAACGTTCAGAAGCTAGGTCTTCGCAAGTAAATTCCCCCTGGCCTTCTGAAAGCCACAGGTAATCGCCGACTTTCACCTCTTGCGTCAGCCATTGAGAGCCAACGCCATTCTCGATACCACGGACGGTCAGCGTAATGAATGGGCTGAGTCCAGGTGTCGAAGAAATCGTGTAAGCGCGTAGTGTTTCGTCACTATTACGAATACTCACCAGGGCGTATTGCCCAGCCTTGTAAGGATAAAAGTCGTGATTAATCAGCGACAGCGTCCAAACATCTGGCGTTTCCTGGTGAATATGATGCACCTGCATGCGATGCGGGCACAGTGGCGTTGGCATAGTCATGGCTGCTCCTTATGCGCTCATCAGCTGTTCAATATCTTGCTCAACGGTGGTAATGGCACGCAGGCCAAACTTCTCGTTTAGAACAGCCAACAGATTTGGCGTCAGGAAACCTGGTGCGGTTGGACCGGTGACGATATTTGTCACGCCCAACGACAGCAGGGTCAGCAGGATAACAATCGCTTTTTGCTCAAACCAGGAGAGCACCAGGCTCAGTGGCAAATCGTTAACGCCACAACCGAGTTTTTCGGCGAGGGTAACCGCAAGAATAATCGCCGAATAGGCATCGTTACATTGACCAGCATCCACCAAACGCGGCAAACCTTCGATGTCGCCGAAGTCCAGTTTGTTAAAACGATATTTACCGCAAGCCAGGGTTAAGATCAGGCAGTCTTTCGGTACGCTGGTAGCGAAGTCAGTGAAGTAGCTACGTTCGCCACGATCGCCATCACAACCGCCCACGAGGAAGATGTGGCGCAGTTTTTCACGGCTGACCAAATCAATCAGTGTGTCGGCAGCACCCAGCAGAGTCTGGCGGCCAAATCCGACAGTGATCAGGTGTTCGATTTCGCTGTAAGGGAAGCCAGCCATTTGCTGTGCCTGAGTAATAACAGCAGTGAAATCATCACCCTCGAGGTGGCTCACACCCGGCCAGCCGACGATGCTGCGTGTCCAGATACGGTCGGTATAAGAGCCCACTTCTGGGTTAATGATGCAGTTGGAGGTCATGACAATTGGGCCTGGGAAGCGGGCAAATTCGCTCTGTTGGTTCTGCCAACCGCTGCCGTAGTTACCGACCAGGTGCTTGAATTTACGCAGTTCCGGGTAACCGTGTGCTGGCAACATTTCGCCGTGGGTAAACACGTTTACGCCAGTACCTTCAGTTTGTTCCAACAAGTTATAGAGATCTTTCAGGTCGTGACCGGAAATCAAAATACATTTCCCTGCGACCGGACGGACGTTAACCTGGCTTGGTGTTGGATGGCCGTATTTCTCGGTTTCGCCGTGATCCAGAATGCTCATCACTTTGAAGTTCATCTGGCCGATTTCCATCGAGCATTCAAGCAACGCACCCATATCTGCCGGCCAGGTGCCGAGCCACGCCATAATTTTATGGTATTGGGCGTAAATGTCGTTGTCATACTGGCCGAGGACGTGGGCGTGTTCCATGTACGCTGCGGCGCCTTTCAGGCCGTACAGGCATAACAGGCGCAGACCAAGAATATCTTCACCGATTTCTGCTTTATCACGGTTTGGCGCGAATTCTGCCGCCTGGCGTTGCAGGTCGCCCAAATCGCTGCTGACCAGTTGCAGTTCAGCCATTGGGTTAGTGACGGTGGTGTTTGGGTTAATCGCCAGAGTGCGTGCTTTCAGGCTTTCGCGCAGCGCGATGGCTTCTTGCGCGTAACCGACAATGCGTGGCGA
>NZ_DATERI010000003.1:0-14223 GCF_035271705.1 Buttiauxella sp. | reverse complement strand
GCGCGGCATCAAGGCCAATGACCTGCACTTCGCCGGTACCCGGGAACCACTGCTGGGTAATCGCACGGCCAAGTGCTACGCGCACCACCGAGGTTAATTCATGCGGGTCATTCTGCACTGGCGCGTGTTCTGCCAACGTTTCCAGAATGGTACGCATATCGCGAATCGGGACTTTTTCTGCCAGCAGGTTTTGCAACACTTTATGCAGCGTGGTCAGCGTCACTACGCCCGGCACCAGATCTTCTGTGAGCTTTGGCATATCTTGCGAGACGCGGTCGAGCAGTTGCTGCGCTTCCTGGCGGCCAAACAACTCTGGCGCAAACTGCCCAATCAGATGGTTAAGGTGTGTAGCGACAACAGTACTGGATTCCACGACTGTAAAGCCTTGAATTTGCGCCTGTTCTTTTAATGCACTTTCAATCCAGGTGGCCGCAAGACCAAAGGCAGGATCAATGGTCGCTTCACCGGGCAGCGTGCCTGCGGCAGTGCCAGGGTTGATGGCAAGCCAACGCCCAGGATAAGCATCGCCGCTGCCAATTTCGACACCTTTCATCAGAATGCGATAACGCGCGGGCGGTAAATCCATGTTGTCACGGATATGCACCACCGGCGGCAGAAACCCCATATCTTGCGCGAATTTCTTACGAATACTGCGGATACGCCCTAACAGTTCGCCGTCTTGCTGGAAATCGACCATTGGAATTAAGCGATAACCCACTTCCATGCCGAGTGAGTCTTCCAGTTGTACATCATTCCACGTCGCCTCAACCGCCTGCTGATTTTCCAGTGGTTTCACTGGTGCTGCAGGCTTAGCCGGGGCTTCCATTTGTCGACCGCGCATCCACCAGGCAAGAGACAGCAATGCCACAGTGAACAGCAGGAAAACAAAGTTTGGCATCCCAGGGACCATACCGAGCAAACCCAACACGCCTGCACTGAGCATCATCACACGCGGGTTGTTGAACAGTTGGGTCACCATCTGCTCGCCGACGTCCTGGTCGGTGGCAACACGGGTGACAATGACGCCCGCCGCCGTTGAAATCACCAACCCCGGAATTTGTGCGACCAGGCCATCACCGATAGTCAGCAGCGTATAGGCTTCAGCCGCAGCGCCCACAGGCATATCATGTTGCAATACCCCCACCAACAGGCCGCCGATCACGTTAATCACCATGATCATCAGTCCGGCAACGGCATCACCACGCACGAACTTACTGGCACCGTCCATTGAGCCATAGAAATCGGCCTCCTGGGTAACGTCAGATCGGCGTTTTTTTGCTTCTTCTTCACCGATAAGCCCAGCATTCAGATCGGCATCAATGGCCATCTGTTTACCTGGCATCCCATCCAACACAAAACGTGCCCCAACTTCGGCAATACGCCCGGCACCTTTGGTGATAACCATAAAGTTGATGATAACGAGGATGATGAACACCACGATACCGATGGCAAAGTTGCCACCCACCAGGAAGTGGCCGAAGGCTTCAACCACTTTACCTGCCGCAGCACCACCGGTATGGCCTTCCATCAAAATGATACGTGTTGAGGCGACGTTCAGCGCAAGGCGCAGTAACGTGGTAAACAGCAAAATGGTGGGGAATGCGGCGAACTCCAGGGTTTTCTGGGTGAACATTGCCACCAGGAGCACCATTATCGACAGCGCGATGTTAAACGTGAACAGCAAATCCAGTACAAACGCGGGAAGCGGCAGTACCATCATCGACAAGATCAGCAGGATAAGTATCGGCCCGGCAAGGATTTGCCATTGCCCTGATTTCATTGTGGCAGGCAGACGCAACGTAGCGAGCAGATTAGCCATCGGAGTCCTTCTCATTTGCAAAGTCCAGCGCCTCAGGCACCGGAAGATTTTCAGGTTTTTTCGGGGTTAAACCGCCAGCAACACGCCAGCGACGCAGCTGCCATACCCACGCCAGCACTTCTGCCACCGCGGAATACAACTGCCCGGGAATTTGTTGACCAATTTCGGCATGGCGATATAACGCACGAGCCAACGGAGGCGCTTCCAACACCGGAATACGGTGCTCGTTGCCAATTTCACGGATGCGAAGTGCGACCAGGCCCGCGCCTTTCGCCAATACTTTAGGTGCAGCCATTTTGTTTTCGTCATATTGCAAAGCCACCGAATAGTGCGTCGGGTTGGTGACAATGACATCGGCTTTTGGGACATCTGCCATCATACGGCGGCGCGCCATGGCCCGCTGTTGCTGACGAATACGGCCTTTAACGTGCGGGTCACCTTCTTGCTGCTTATATTCGTCACGAATATCCTGGCGACTCATGCGCAGTTTTTTCAGGTTGCTGAAAATCTGGAAAAACACGTCAAAGCCAACCATCGGCGTTAACCCCAGCACAATCAGCAGGGCGCACACCGCCACCATATTTAGCGCGTGAATTAAAGCCGTCAACGGGGGTTCACTCATCAGCCGCATCATCTCTGGCCATTTGTGCAGCAAATACGAGGCCGTTACGCTGCCGACGAGCACAGCTTTGAGGATGGCTTTAAGTAATTCTGATCCAGCCTGTGCCGAAAACATTCGCCCTAACCCAGCGATAGGATTCATTTTGCTGAACTTAAACTGTATCGATTTGCCGCTAAATAACAGGCCACCCAGCAGCATTGGGGCGGCAATCGCCACAATAACCAACCCAAAAATCAATGGCAGCAAGGCCCACACGGCCTGTTTAAGTAACAAGCTAATTTGGCTAACAATAAGTTGCGGGTCGTTAATAATGCTGTGGTCAAAGTGCAAACCTGTCGACAACATTGACCCCAGTTGCCGCGCCAGCGGCTCGCCTCCCATCCAGATAATGCTTATACCCGCCAGCAACATCAGTAGTGAGGTTAATTCACGGGAACGGGGGATTTGCCCATCTTCTCGCGCTTTTTCAAGTCGGTGGGCTGTGGGGGATTCTGTTTTATCGTCGCTTTCTTCTGACACGCGTCACACTCAGGCCAATCAGGAAAGGTGATAGTGCCAGAAAGAGAATAAATTAATGCTCAGAATAGCCGTGTGAATAGATGTGTTTTCAGCTATTTGTCCCCCTTAAGTCGCCGCGCAGTGACGGCAACAGGTCAAAAAAACAGCTTTAAAATATATATTTACTTACAAATTATAGAATAATTACATGAAAAGTAATTATTCTTGTTATTTTTACACAAATACATTTACGCCATAGATCTTTCATTGAAAATAGATCATTTAAATAAATATTATTAACCACGCAACTCCAAGCCATAATGATACAGCCATTAAAAAAACACTTTTATGGAAACAACTATTAGATATAATGCGCAAAACTTCGAACTTCTGATAACAACTATTAAGCTTCACTTATATTGCTATTAAGAAATGGTGTTTCTTAGCAGAATATATTTTTCACCCTACGCAAGACGACTTCAATTATTCAATCACTATTACGTTGTACTATTCATTCATATGGAGATGTTTAAATGTCAATCAAGAAGTATGCGTTTCTCGTTGCGCTAATGGCCGTTTCTACTGGCAGTGCTTATGCTGCTGAAATGAACGCGGGTATCATTCATTTCACCGGTTTAATTATTGAGCCAAGCTGCACCATTGAGGGTGATAGTGGTACAGACCAAACCGTACCATTAGGAACCTACCCGACGACCCTTTTCACGACGCCCGGCACTGAAAGCGAATTAGTTCCGTTTACAATTACACTGGTTGATTGCCCGCTGAAAAGCGACGGTTTGCCTAACGTGCAATTGACCTTTAATGGGCCGACTACACTCACCGAGTCCAACACGCTGATGGATGTCAGTCAAATCACGACTTCCGCCGGTCAAGCAGCAGAAGGTATGGGTATTGCCATCAGTCCAGCAGATGACGCCACCACTTTCATTGCTATGGATGGAACAGAGGGCCAGGCTTATATTGAGCTTCCGCTCAGAGTCGAAGATAAAATTAGTATGGACTTTAATGCACGATATAAATCCTTCGCAGATGCTAAAGACATTAAAGCAGGTGCAGCAGACGGAGATTTAACAGTAAACATTCTGTATCGATAACAAGAAACCTTTGGTGAATATCTGAAATTAATATTCACCAAAGGTTAAACATACAAATTACTTATTATCATTTAAGTGCAACCAGTCAGGTCAACCCTGTCTGGTTGCTATGTCGTCGAGCATACGGAATACAGGTTTCATCATGCGTCTTCCATTTTCTTTTTTATTATATCTGCCTTTGATATTTAGTTTTGAAAACCATGCTGCCGGGATACAAATTGGCAGAACGCGTCTCATCTTTGAAGAAAGTAAAAAAGAGATCTCTTTACCACTGGTAAATAACGAGAAAGAACTTCCCTGGCTTATTCAGTCATGGACAGATACTGGTGATGGTAAAACTCGAGGTCCATTTATTGTTACCCCTCCTCTGTTCCGACTGGATGCACAAAAAGAGCAAAGCTTACGCATAGCCTGGAATGGGACATCGTTACCAAAAGACCGTGAATCGCTGTTCTATCTAAACGTACGCACCATTCCTGCAACGGCTGCAGACGAAGGCAATAAAAACGTTCTGCGGCTGATTTATAAAACGCGACTGAAATTATTCTGGCGTCCTGAAGGGCTGCCAGAAACGCCGACGGAAACCTGTAAGAACCTTCGTTTCACCCGCAGCGGGAAGCAGTTAACCATCATTAACGATGGGGCGTTTTACAGCGTGTTCGATAACCTTCAGTTAGGTGGAACAAAACTGGATAAAGCCGATCTCATCGCCCCCAAATCGCGGGTAGAACTTGCTGTTGCACAGGGTATTAACGGGCAAAACGTAAGCTGGCGCTGCATTACGGACTACGGAAGTGCTTCGGACAAATACATGACTTCACTGTCACAGGAATAACTTGACGCTATGACTAACGGACTATGTCCCTCGCACAACCAGAAATGGTGGCGTTTAAATCCCATCTTGCATTGTATGAGTGGCGCTCTGCTTGTGATTACCAGCCATGCACAAGCCCGCGAATACGCCTTTTCACCCTCGTCTTTAGAAGGAGATGCATTGATTGCGCAAGATATCGATCTATCGCTCTTTTCAAAGCCCAATGCACAGCTACCCGGCGTATACCCCTCCAGGATAATGATCAACGACGTCCGTCTGGATGACGAAAAAATCACTTATCTGAGCGGTGAAAATGGCTTGTTGCAACCACAACTGACGCCAGACATGCTTCGCAAGTGGGGTGTAAATGTTGATAAATATGAATCACTTACGCAACTAAACGTTGGCGATCCGCTAGCTGAACCCTTGGGGCATTATATCCCTCAGGCCAGCGCAACACTGGATTTTACGTTAATGACGTTACGGTTAAGCATCCCTCAAGCCGCAGTGACTTCATTAAGTAAAGATTACATTGATCCCTCCCGCTGGGACGATGGGGTATCAACAGCGTTTATGGATTACGCCTTTTCCAGCTCGGAAAGTGAAGATGAGCAGCACGACACGGGCTCAAACCAGTACCTTAATCTGCGCAGCGGCGCCAATCTTGGCGGCTGGCGTTTACGTAACTACTCGACCTGGAGTCAATCTGACGACACCCATTCCTGGGAGGCGATCAGCACCTATTTACAGCATGATATTAATACCCTGAAAGCACAGTTTACAGCTGGGGAGAGTAGTACTCGGGGGGAGGTTTTCGATAGCCTGCAATATAGTGGTGTGAATATTGCCTCAGACGAAGAGATGTTGCCCTACAACCAGCGTGGTTTCGCGCCCATTATCCGCGGCATTGCCAGCTCCAACGCCGAAGTTTCCGTGCGCCAGAATGGCTATATCATCTATCAGCAAAACGTCGCACCAGGTGCTTTTGAGATTAGCGATTTGTACTCGACGACGAACAGCGGAGATCTTGAGGTCACGGTTAAGGAAGCTGATGGCACCGAACATCGCTTTACTCAGCCCTACTCAAGCGTAGCCGTCATGCTACGCCCTGGAAACGTGAAGTACGAAGTGACTGCGGCGCGTTATCGCGCCGACAGCGGTAGCGATCAAAATGAACCCATCTTTGCCCAGGGAAGCGTCATTTATGGTCTGAGCAATGCGATAACATTGTTTGGTGGTGTGACCGCAGCAGAAGATTATCAGGCAATAAATGCGGGTGCAGGTATCGCGCTGGGGCCAGTAGGGGCTTTATCTGCTGATGTCACCGCCGCGAAAACCCACCTTGATAATGACGACCAAAGTCGCGGGCAGTCATTCCGCCTGCTCTACTCCGGTAAAATTGATGAGACGGGTACTAACTTTACGCTGGCGAGCTATCGCTATTCCACCAGCGGTTACTACAGCTTTTCTGACGCTAACCAAAAATATGACGAACAAGAGGACTCGCTGCTGTTTCGTTACAACAAACGCAACCGTCTTCAGGCCAGCATCAGTCAAAATCTTTCCGGCGTAAGCCTGTACCTTAACGGTTATCAGCAAGATTACTGGGGAACATCGCAAAAGGAACGCAGCCTTTCGGCGGGTCTTAATACCGTTGTCGAAGGGATTAGTATCCATATGGCTTATACCTACAGCAAAACTAACGATGAAGAAAGTGACCGAATGGCCTCTTTCGGCTTTAGTGTACCGCTGAGTAAATGGCTACCGAACGCCTGGAGTAGCTATAGCCTGAGCAATAGTAAAGGGGGTTACACACGGCAAAATATTGGGCTAAATGGCACGCTGCTGGACGATCAACGGCTGAGCTACTCTTTTCAACAGAGCCATTCGAACCATGATGGTGACGATACCAGTAGCGTATACGGTAGCTATCGCTCGCAATATGCCAACCTGAACGCAGGTTATTACGCCTCCTCTGACAGTTCACGACAATTGAGCTACGGCATTAGCGGTGCCGTTGTTGCACACCCTTATGGTGTCACGCTGGCCCAGCCATTGGGTAGCCAGTTCGCTATCGTCAACGCCAACGATGCTTCGGGCGTGCGTTTCCAGAATCAACGGGGGATCCAGACTGACTGGCAAGGCAACGCCGTGATCCCATCATTGACTGCTTATCAGAAAAACCGCATTCGCATCGATACCACCAGCCTGCCTGAAGATGTTGATACCAGCGAAACAGCCGTCACGGTTATTCCGTCACGCAATGCCGCTGTCGTTGCCAGCTTTGATGCACATGTCGGCTATCGCGCCATGATTAAACTGACGCGCCCTGACGGCAAGACGGTTCCCTTTGGTGCCATTGCCACCGCACTTTCACCTATGGTGAGCGGTATCGTAGACGATACCGGAACACTCTATCTGGCAGGCGTTCCGGATACTTTTCAGGTCAAGGTTAAATGGGGCAACGCCCAGAACCAGCTGTGTACTGCCAACATATCTTCACTTTCAACACAACAAACCACCGCCAGTGCTGGGATCCGTTTCATCAGCGCTTTATGCCAGCAGGAATAACATCATGTTCAACTTAACGAAAAGACTTTACGCGCCTTTTTTATCTGGTCTGGTTATCTGCCTGATTCATTTTCCCGCGCAATCAGCAGTCACGGCGCTGAATGATTGTTTCGGCGCACCGCTAGATTATTACGTCACCTATGAACGTGAACTGGCAGCGAGTGAGAATACTACCCACCAGAAAATCGACGTGATGGATCATTTGGCGGGCGGAGGCTCTGATATGGAAGCCAACTGCGCCTGCCCAAAGAATATGTATGAATCCACGCCAGTGTATGAACTCACCCTCGCAGGAAGCCCGCTTAATGCGGGCGTCAGCGGTTACGGCTTTTTAACTGACAAAATTGATATCGACATTGATGGCTATAGCGACGCCGTTAATTCCCCAGAAGGGGCTGGATTACTCAGTTTAAAAATTAATGAATACCCGACGCCGCGCTCGGCTATGCCAAAACAGATTGAAAATATCAAAACCACTGAAGGCAATGCCAGTGTGTGCAGCTCGGAAACTCGCCCAACGGGGGGCGCTTCCATAAAGCGAAAATTCAGATGGAGTGTGATTGGCGTGAGTCTTTATATCAAGAAAGCGATTCTGGGCATCGAAACCATACCCTCGACGCTTGTCGCGCAAAATTATACTTGCCTCTATTTCGGCTCAGGCAATTGCGATGTCAATCGTGCACAACAGGTATCCAACATCTGGTTAAGCGGCTCATTGTCTGCCCCCTTAAGCTGTACTATCAATGAAGGGAGCACCATTGAAGCCGAACTGGGTGATATCGTCAGCTCGCAATTTGTGACCGTGGGCCAGCCGCCCCAGGGATATACACTTAAAGATGTTGATATCTCCTACCACTGCGACGATAACGCCGTAGGAAATGAGGACCGGATTAAACTGACGCTGACTGCAGATCAGGGGGTTGTTGATGGCAGCGACTCGCTCATTGCCAAAATGATCGGCAGAGATGACATTGGCGTCCGAATCTTTAATGAAAAGAGCCAGAACGTCACACTTGATGGCACCTTTGAATTTGAGGTTCCGATGGACGAACAAGGAAATGGGGCAATTAAAATTAAGGCCGCACCAGTTAGCACCAGCAGTAAAAAACCTGAACATGGCGCATTTGAAGGCAACGTCACGATAAAAATGGATATTCGTTAATCACTATTTATTAATCAAAACGGCATTCGTGCAGGGAGCTTCCCTGCACGATAGCGACTTTTCTTAGAACTTCACCATCAGAACCCTAAGCTATCCAACAAGTCATCAACCTGATCCTGACTTGCCACCACTCCTGCCGCACTGGCGTTCAATTGCGGGCCATTGAGCAGGCTGTCTGCAGGACGTTTTACACGTGCGTCCAATTCCGGCATGTTCTCCATCAACACCATCAACAGCTGGCGTTCAATTTCCTGGATAACATCCATCATGCGTTTGATAACCTGGCCGGTTAAATCCTGGAAATCTTGCGCCATCATGATTTCCAGAAGCTGGGCATTGGTGAAACTGGTATGCGACGGTACGCCAGATAAATAACTCCGCGTATCAGTCACCAGTTCACGAGCATCCCCTAGCTCGATTGGGTTTTCAAACCAGGCGTCCCAGCGGCCATTTAATGCTTTGGCATCGCTTTCGAGCTTGTTTTGGTGAGGCTGAGCCAGCTCCACGCAGTTCAGTGCACGTTCAGCGGCCTGCGCGGTCATTTGCACCACGTAGTCCAGACGATCGCGAGCATCAGGAATGGCTTCTGCGGCTTCAGCTATCGCCTGATCAAGGCCCAGCTCGCGCAAGCTATCACGCAGCATACGGGTCAAGCTGCCTATCCGAACGATAATATCGCCGGATGAATTTAACTCTTTCGTGGGATTTGTAGATGAGTGCATGTGCATCTCCTTACATGCCGAGCTTTTCGAAGATTTTGCCCAACTTCTCTTCAAGAGTGGCTGCGGTAAATGGTTTCACCACATAGCCACTCGCCCCGGCTTGCGCTGCAGCAATAATGTTCTCTTTCTTTGCTTCAGCAGTTACCATCAGCACTGGCATTGCCGCCATTGCGCCATCGGCACGAATAGTTTTCAGCAGTTCCAGGCCATCCATGTTCGGCATGTTCCAGTCAGAGATAACAAAGCCAAAGCCGCCACCGTTGAGTTTATTCAACGCATCGACACCATCTTCAGCTTCTTCTACGTTGTTGAAACCCAGCTCTTTTAGCAGGTTACGGACTATGCGGCGCATGGTAGAAAAATCATCCACCACTAAAAATTTGAGTTCTTTATCTGCCATTATTGGGTTCCTTCTGTTATTGCCTATGCAAATAGGCTCTTAAATACGTATTGCCTGACCGGCACTAATTTTCATCAGCATCTGCTGGCTTATCTGGCTTAAATCGACCACTTCGCTGACGCCACCACTGTTAATGGCTTCACGCGGCATGCCGAATACCACACAACTTGCTTCGTTTTGGGCGATAGTCCATGCCCCGGCTTTATGCATTGCCAGCATCCCAGCAGCACCGTCATTCCCCATTCCGGTGAGAATTACACCCACGGCATTTCGCCCGGCGAATTTCGCAACAGAATGGAACAGCACATCCACGGCCGGACGATGCCGGTTCACGGGCGGGCCATCATGAATCTTGATTTGGTAGTTCGCCCCACTGCGAGCAAGCTCCATATGTTTATCGCCAGGGGCGATGTACGCATGCCCCGGTAACACACGTTCGCCATCTTCGGCTTCTTTCACCGCTATCTGACACAGCTTGTTGAGACGGTCGGCAAACGAGCGCGTAAAACCGGGTGGCATATGCTGGGTAATCAGCACCGCTGGGCTTGAAAGCGGCAGCGGCTGGAGCACATGGCGAATCGCCTCGGTGCCACCCGTTGATGCACCAATGGCGATCAGTTTTTCGGAGCTCAACAACGGCCCGGCTTTAATTGCGGTAGGTGCGGCAGTTGGGGCGCGAGCCGCCAGTTTTGCCTTTGCCGCAGTACGCACTTTCTCAGCGATAGTTTCGCTGTACGCCAACATCCCTTCACGGATCCCCAACTGCGGCTTGGTGACAAAATCAATCGCCCCCAACTCCAGCGCCCGTAGAGTGACTTCCGAACCTTTACCCGTCAGTGACGACACCATCACCACCGGCATCGGGCGCAAACGCATCAGTTTTTCCAGGAAGTCCAACCCGTCCATGCGTGGCATTTCGACATCTAAAGTCAGCACGTCTGGGTTAAATTTCTTAATCAAATCCCGCGCCACCAAAGGATCAGGCGCGGTTGCCACCATTTCCATGTCGTCATGACTGTTCACAATTTCTGTCATAATCTGACGCATCAGGGCGGAATCATCGACACAAAGCACGGTTATTTTTGTCATGATTTTTCCTTACTCAGCCCGTACACCGTCTGCCCACGCAGCAAAAATTCACGGCTGAGATTACTGAAGTTCTCCGAATGCCCGGCAAACAGCAATCCACCCGGTTTGAGCAATGGCACAAAGCGTTGCAAAATTTGTTGCTGTGTTTCTTTATCGAAATAAATCATCACATTACGACAAAAAATGGCATCAAACGGACCGGGTATTGGCGCTTGCTTATCTAGCAAATTTATCGGTGCAAATTCCATGTGACTGGCCAGATCATTGCGCACACGCACCAGTCCTTCATGTGGCCCGGTGCCGCGCATGAAATAGCGCTGCAACTGGAGTGGAGCCAGCGTTTTCAGCTCATCCTGTCGATAAACCCCACTTTGGGCTTTCTCCAGTACCTGTGTGTCGATATCACTGGCAAACACTTTCCAGCGCCCCGGAGCCATACCTAAAACATCAGCGAGCGTAATCGCGATGGAGTACGGTTCTTCTCCGGTAGAGGCCGCCGCACTCCACACTTTGTATTCGCCGCTATGTTTACGCGCATGCTCAGCGAGGACCGGGAAATGATGCCCCTCACGAAAAAATGCGGTCAGGTTGGTGGTCAGGGAATTAATGAACGCCTGCCATTCGGCGTTACTGCCGTTGGCTTCCAGCTTGCTCAAGTAATGCCCAAAATCGTCCAACCCTAACGTGCGCAAACGGCGTACAAGGCGGTTGTAAACCATGTCGCGTTTATGATCAGCCAGCACGATACCTGCACGCTGGTAAATCAACTGGCATATCCGACGGAAGTGCGTGTCAGACAGCGGTAGACGCTGCGTCATCTGTAACATTAATGACGTTTGTCCGGTGGACAGTGGTGATGTCATAGCGCCTTCTTACTCACAATCAAGAGGTGGCAAGCACCTCAGTGGCTACTAAATCCCTGTTGATGTCTTCTTCATCGACACCATCCAGATTAAATACCGAAACGACACCGCTCAGGTGCTCGGCCTGGTTTGCCAACGCATCGGTGGCTGCTGCCGCTTCTTCTACTAGTGCGGCGTTTTGTTGTGTGACCTGATCCATCTGGCTTACTGCTTGCGCCACCTGTTCGATACCGCGGCGTTGTTCGTCAGAAGCTGAGGCAATTTCGCCCATGATGTCGTTAACCTGTGTGACCGAGCGGACGATCTCTGCCATCGTCGTCGCCGCGGTATCGACCAGTTTCGAGCCCTGATGCACACGGTCAACTGACTCTTCAATCAGTACTTTGATCTCTTTTGCCGCCTGCGCGCTGCGCTGTGCCAGACTGCGCACCTCGCCTGCCACTACTGCAAAACCACGGCCCTGCTCACCGGCACGTGCAGCTTCAACTGCCGCGTTAAGCGCGAGGATGTTGGTCTGGAAGGCAATCCCATCGATAACGCTTGTGATGTCGCCAATTTTCTTCGAGCTGCCCGCAATATCGTGCATGGTGCGGGCGACATTTGCCGCCTGTTGACCACCTTGCTGGGCGGTGTCTGCCGCAGTACGCGACAGTTGTGCCGCTTGACGTGCGTTGTCGGCGTTCTGGCTGACTGTTGCGGTCAGTTGCTCCATACTGGCAGCGGTTTGTGCCAGCGACGCAGCCTGCTCTTCGGTACGTGAAGAAAGATCATTGTTGCCTGCGGCAATTTCTTCAATTCCGGTATGCATCGCGCGACTGCCCTGGCGCACTTGCAATACGGTCTCTTTCAACGCTTGCTGCATGTCCTTCAGGCTACGGAAGATCTCGGAGATTTCGTTTCGCCCATAAACACTGATTGGGCGTGCCAAATCTCCGGCTGCAATGTTTTCAAAATGGCTACGGATAATAGCCAGCGGCTGCACCAGCATTCTGCGTGACCAAACGATTGAGCCGACAAGCATCAGAATCGCAATCACCGTGACGCTGGCGAAAATTATCGCCGAGATCTGGTAATTCATTTGGCTGTCTTCACTCGACGCCACCACCGTGTCATTGATACTTTGCTGCCAGGCATTAAAGTTGGCATCAAAAATATCCTGTGACTTCTGAATCGGCGCGCTGAGGAAATCAGAAAGCTGGTTGCTTTCAAGCCAGGTAGCCTGATGCTGTAAGTCTTCGCGATAAGTGGTGTAACTTTTCTTCGTCGACGCCATCATCTCCTCACCTTCTTGAGTCAAAGGTGGGATGTCCAAAAACTGGTTAAACAACATGTCAGCTTGTGTCAGGCTGCCACGGGCATTCGCCATCAGGCGTTTAATATCTGTTTGAGGGTAACTTAGCGCCGTCAGCGTCCCGGCACGGCTCAGCGCCGTGCTGGCCTGTAGCAAAGCCGCACGGCTTTGCGATAGGGTGTCACGTTGCTGGTTTCCGACTTCAACCATTTTTAAGTTCTGAAATTCATCCCTGAATGCCCAAAAGGACAGACCATTACTACCAATCTGCACAACGCCGCAGATGATCAAGATTAACAACAGTGTGGTCGAAATTCGGATACGGTTGAACATCAATTCCCCTCAGTTAGCACGGCTGACACCCATTAATGATGCTTAGAAAGTTTCCCAGTTTTCATCCTGCCCACTGACTACCGGTTTACTGGTCTTGAGTACCGGTGCAACCAAAGTCGAGGTAATAACAGGAGGGGTCACTGCAGATTCAGTGGTTAAACGGAAAGCGGCAACCAGTTGGTTTAGCAGGCTGGCTTGTTCTTCAAGGGCGGCGGCAGCAGATGCAGACTCCTCCACTAACGAGGCGTTCTGTTGTGTGACGCGGTCCATTTCAGAAACCGCCAGCGCAACCTGCTCAATACCGCGGCTTTGTTCGTCAGAGGCGGAAGCAATTTCGCCCATGATGTCAGTGACGCGCGTGACTGCGTTCACGATGTCACTCATGGTTTCCCCGGCGCTTTCCACCAGCACCGAGCCGGTATCAACACGGGAGACCGAATCTTCAATCAGCGATTTAATCTCTTTGGCAGCCTGTGCACTACGTTGTGCCAAATTACGCACTTCGCCTGCCACTACCGCAAACCCACGGCCTTGTTCGCCGGCACGCGCAGCTTCTACCGCAGCATTGAGCGCCAGAATGTTGGTCTGGAAAGCGATGCCGTCAATGACGCCCGTAATGTCAGCGATTTTTTTCGAGGAGCCTGCGATGTCGTGCATGGTTTTCACCACACCATCCACCACTTTTCCACCACGTTGAGCGGTTTCAGAAGCACTTAAGGCGAGTTGTGAAGCCTGGCGCGCGTTTTCAGCGTTCTGTTTCACAGTCGCCGTGAGCTGTTCCATGCTGGCAGCGGTTTCTTCAAGCGAAGCCGCTTGTTGTTCGGTACGGGATGAGAGGTCATTATTTCCCGCAGCAATTTCAGAGGCACCGCTATAAATCGCATCGGAACCGTCACGGACACTGCCGACGGTAATAATCAGTTC
>NZ_DATERI010000002.1:0-21088 GCF_035271705.1 Buttiauxella sp. | reverse complement strand
CTCATAGCCTGGCTGTGGAGAGTAAGGCAATTGCGCTTTGGGGTAGTTGAACGCGCTCGTATCGTTGGTCGGGTTGAGGAACGCGTCGAACAGCGGCACCTGCGTTGCATTGCCCTGAGCATCGAGCACCGTCAGCGTCTGCCCTACCAGCGAATGACCGAACCGGTAAGCTGCCGTCGCGAACTCGTGCGAGACGCGAGCATCCACTTCTGGATTGTACTCGACGAAGCCGTGCTCGCCATCACCTCTCATGCCACCAAGCAATTTGTCGGCAAAGTCGGTGTAAATAACGCGCTGATATTCAGCCTCGTTGATTATCTTAGCTGCCTGGAACAGCTCTTCAGCTGTGCCATCGAATCCGGCTTCGAGCAATCCGTTGACCTGGAAGTTATGATTCCGCGCCCAGATGGTGTGGACCGCGGTCAGTGCGATGTTCTCATTCGCCCGTCCATCACCCGCCACGTAGTGGTCGAGCAGGTTGATAAAGGGGTTGGTGTCGAGCAACAGCGCAAAGCCGCTTCCCATGAAATTAGACGTCATGGCAGGAAGCATCGACTGGTTGATAACGCCATTGTTGTCGACCAATCCGGCGAAGTACTCCTGGAAAGTCACGTTGTGGTCGCCCGGCAGCGAGCTGTCGGTGAACAGCGTGTTGTTGTTCCAGTGATGCTTAATCAGCTCACTCAGCGTGGGCAGCAGCTTGAAATTCGGATTGGATGGATCCGCTCCGCCCTCCAAAAGCTTGCCCGTAAATCCGCCCTGTCCGTCACCTTCGCGCAGGAACTGGCAGACGAGTTCGTTCGAGCCATAAGTTTGGTTCTGGTCAGCGAATGGCGATGTCTTATTGAGATGCTGCGGGATGCCATTGGCATCGATGCTGTCAACGGTGCCGCGAGTCAGGTCTGCGGGATTAGGAACCGTGCCCGGAGCGCCAATCTGGATCGTTCCGTTACCTCCCTTACCGAGGAAATCCAGACCGTGATCGAAGTACTGGCCGAAGGCCGTGAACAAGCTGTTCACATCGGCGGCGCTGCTGGACAGATTTGCTTCCTGTGCGCCAAGGGCATTGCTGATGGCACGCGGATCCAGCCCGGAGAACAGGGGGTTGATGTCGCGGTTGTGAGTCGTCTCATTGTAGGCGCCGTAGTGCGCGTCGGTGAGTCGTATGAACGGCTGATCAGCCGAACCATAGTCAAGGTGAGCACGGTTATTGCCGGTGCCTTCAAGATCGCGGATCCCGAGCGCATCGTTGTCTTCACCTCCTTCGAGCCCGTTGACGAGGTTCTTCAGGTTGGCAACATCACTGGCGGTGAGCGGGAAGGCACCGTCGCCGCCGACATCGTCATTGTCATCCGTCGACGAACCCTTGCTCGCTAAGAGGATGGGATCGGTAGGGTTCGACAGGGTGTTTATGCCGTTAGGTACTGTGCTCGTGTCCTGGCTCGGCGTAGTAAGCCTGGAACGCGACACCAGCTCAATAACCTCCTGCGCAGGCGTGCCAAACACACCATCCAGACCCGTGCCAATCACCGGGGCAGCACCTCTGTTCACTTCAACTGCGGATAAGATGTTGGCGGTCAGGTTACTGATAACCCATGGCGGCGGATCTATAACCGACCATTTCCCGGCGAATCCCACTTGAAACGAGGGATCAAACAGGCGCAGGAAGGAATGGTCTGTGGCACCAAACTTGCCTTGCCCTGTGACCAGGTTGTCAAAGCTACCATCGAAGGTACGCATACCGAATGGCACCAGAGGGTTGGCTAATATACAACTGAAGATAACAGCGTCGGTATCCTCCTGAGCTCTGGAGATTTTCTGGGGGATAAATTTCTGATAAGACTTAATGAAATCGGCCATTTTCATTTCTCTCAAAAATGAGTATGAGAAGGTACGAAAAGACGAAGCCGTTACGCGGCACTCGGATTGCGCGCCTGGAATAGGTCACTGAGCGAATAGGTAGAATGGATCCAGGCCCCGGGTGGGTCATGGAAGTTGGAAGTCAGGGTGAACGACCTAAATACCCCCTTCACTTTGTAAAAGGACAATAAGATTGACATGTTCTGCTCCCGCTGGATAATCACGGCGATTTAGCGGCTTACTTTACCAAAGTGATGGCAGGCTTCAGACAAGCAATCCCTAATATTGACTCAAGCTCAAAAGCCAACCGCTGTCAATTATTCTCAATAACTTTCAACTTTCAATTTCAACTTCAATTTTCCAATAGAAAAAATCGTCAATATTACACCACAAAAACGGACCACCGGTATTTAACCGGTCGATGCTGCGTTTATGGAATCTGATGCCCAACGTGTTGATATATATATTCACCAAGTGACTTCACAAGTCCACAAAAGGGACGAACCCCGTGTACTTGCGCGACTTTCTAATAATAAAGTATGAGTGTTGCATACGATAATCAACGCATTAGATGCTTGACAGAAATGAGGGTGTATATAAAAGTCTAAATTAAAAATAACTGCGACCAACCTCTCGAACTATTATTTATTATGATGTGCCTCATTATACTTTTGTGAAAAGTGTCACACCACAGAATTACACTCCTATTATCCATTTTTATAGCCAGATAATACATATCTGGTATTATAACTTGCGCCTACAGTAAATTATTAATAATACTGATTTTTCTGCATTTCATGGCGCATTGCGCTACCACTCCTCTGCCCTACTACAATGTTATGAGGTTGAATATTATGCATAAACGTCTGATCGTTAATCTTGCTTCATCTTTATTGTTAGGAACTGCATTAATTTCCGCCCCATTATTTGCGGCGGAAAGAACGGTGGTTAATATTTCTAAGGTTGATGGTATGCCATGGTTTAATCGCATGGGAGAAGGCGTTATTCAGGCCGGGAAAGATTTTAATCTCAATGCCTCTCAGGTTGGCCCATCAAGTACCGATGCCCCTCAGCAAGTAAAAATCATCGAAGATCTGATTGCGCGTAAAGTCAGCGCCATCACCATCGTGCCAAACGATGCCAACGTACTGGAGCCGGTGTTTAAGAAAGCTCGCGATGCCGGCATTGTGGTACTGACCAACGAATCCCCTGGGCAGCCGAGTGCCAACTGGGACGTGGAAATCATTGATAATGAAAAATTTGCCGCTGAATACGTAGAGCATATGGCCAAGCGGATGGACGGCAAAGGCGGTTACGTCATTTACGTTGGCAGCCTGACGGTTCCGCAGCACAACCTGTGGGCAGACTTGCTGGTGAAATACCAGAAAGAGCATTATCCGAATATGCATGAAGTGACCAATCGTATGCCTGTGGCAGAAAGTGTCGATGACTCACGCCGCACAACCCTTGATCTGATGAAGACTTACCCGGATCTGAAAGCCGTGGTTTCCTTTGGTTCTAACGGCCCTATCGGCGCTGGGCGTGCAGTGAAAGAAAAACGGGCGAAAAATACCCTGGCGGTATACGGCATGATGATCCCATCGCAGGCGGCATCGTTAATTAAGAGTGGCGATATCACCGAAGGGATTACTTACGATCCAGCAACTGCGGGTTACGCTCTGACGGCGGTAGCCAATACGCTGCTTGATGGTAAAGAAATCCAACCAGGCTTTGAACTCAAGGGGTTGGGGAAAGCCGACATCGATACCGAAAAACACATTATTCGTTTCCACAAAGTTCTGCTGGTTAATAAAGACAACATTAATTCACTCTATTAATCCACTTTCCGGGGCGCCTGCCGCCCCGGCTTAACCGACCAGGGGATGCTATGGAATCTTTCCTTTCCCTTCATCACGTCAGCAAAACCTTTCACGCTAACCGTGCGCTCAACGATATCAACCTCGACTTTAAGCCCGGTGAAGTCCATTGCCTGGCCGGGCAGAACGGTTGCGGCAAGTCGACGATGATTAAAATTATTTCCGGTGTTTACCGTCCCGACGACGGAGCAGAGATAACATTGGGTGGCAAGACGTGGCCAAAGCTGACACCAGCGATATCAGTAGCCCAGGGCATTCAGGTCATTTATCAGGATCTGTCGCTGTTCCCGAACCTCAGCGTGTGGGAAAACATTGCCATTAACCATTATCACCACGGCGCTCTGGTAAAGCGCCGTGAGCTGCGCCAAAGCGCCGAACGGGCGATGGCGAGTATCAATGTCACGCTACCACTTGATGTAGCGGTGGAATCCTTGTCGATTGCCCGCCGCCAGCTGGTCGCAATCTGTCGGGCACTGGCCCAGGATGCGCGGCTTATTATTATGGATGAGCCAACCGCATCACTGACGCATCATGAAGTTGAAGGCTTGCTGCACGTCGTTCGTCAGTTGCGCGACAGGGGGATCTGTGTGGTGTTCGTCAGCCATCGTCTGGAAGAGGTGATGGCGGTATCAGACCGCATCAGCGTACTTAAAGACGGCAATCTGGTGGGGACCTGGCCCGCAGCGGAGATAACCACACGCCACCTGGGCTTCCTGATGACCGGGCAAGAATTCGATTATCAGGTGCGCGAACTGCGCCAGGGTAAAGAAAGTACCCCCGTGTTGGAGGTACGTAACCTCAGCCGCCATGGAGAATATCAAGACATCTCATTGAAGGTAGAAGCTGGGGAGGTCGTGTCGATAGTCGGTCTGCTCGGTGCCGGGCGCACCGAGTTGTGCCTGAGCCTGTTTGGCATGACCCGCCCTGACAGCGGTGAGATCCTGATTAACGGCCAGCCTGCGCATCTGCGTAGTAATCAGGACGCCATTCGTCACGGTATCGGTTATGTGTCGGAAGACCGCATGTCGCGCGGGTTGGTGATGACCCAATCCATCAAGAACAACATCATCAGTACCGTTTTCCACCGGGTAAAAGCCGCGTTTGGCCTGCTAAGTGAGAGCAAAAGCCAGGAGCTGGTGGGTCGCATGGTCAATACGTTAACCATTAAAGCGCCAGACACCAACCTGCTGGTCAATACACTCTCCGGCGGTAATGCTCAGCGCGTTTCCATTGCCAAATGGTTGGCGATAACCCCGAAGCTGCTGATCCTCGACAGCCCAACGGTGGGTGTTGATATTGCCAACAAAGCCGGAATCTATCACATCATCAGCGACCTGGCCGCGCACGGTATTGCGGTGCTGATAGTCTGCGACGAGATTGAGGAGGCGTGGTATCAGAGCCACCGGATTCTGGTGATGAAGAAAGGCAGGCTGACCCACAGTTTCCTGCCGGACAGCAGCAACCAGCAACAGGTAGCGGAGGTCGTGAATGGCTAATCTGTTCAAACAACATGAGTTCTGGCTGGGTGTGCTGATTGTGGTGCTGTTCGGGCTGCTCGGCTGGCGTAGCGATGAGTTCCTCACTTTCGGCAACCTTTACGACCTGACCAATAATTACGCGATGTTGACGATCCTTGCCTGCGGGTTATTTGTGGTGCTTATCTCCGGCGGGATCGATATTTCGTTCCCGGCAATGACCATCATCGCTCAGTACGGCATGGTCGTGATGCTGCAAAAGGTGGGGGGCAATTTCGCGGTGGCCTTCTTGCTCGCGGGGGGCATCGGCATCCTGCTGGGGCTGGTGAATGCGTTGCTGGTCAACCGTCTGCGGGTCCCTTCGATAATCATCACCATTTCGACGCTGAATATCTTCTACGGCCTGCTGTTGTGGCTGAGTAAAGGCGTCTGGCTGTACGATTTCCCGCCGTGGTTTGAGCAGGGGATCATGCTGTTTAAATACACCGATTCCACCGGTTACGATTACGGTCTTGGGCTCCCGCTGTTGACGATGATCACCGTGGTGCTGTTGACCGCTTTCGTCATGAACTTTACCACTGTGGGGCGCAAGATTTACGCCATGGGAGGCAACCGCGAGTCAGCCAGCCGCATCGGTTTTAGCGTGCTTCGCTTACAACTGTTTGTTTACGGTTATATGGGGCTGATGTCTGGCGCGGCCGGAGTGGTGCAATCATGGACGGTGATGACCGTCGCACCGGACTCACTGCTTGGCTACGAACTCACGGTGCTGGCCGCGGTAGTGCTCGGCGGTACCAGCCTGATTGGTGGACGGGGAACGCTCACCGGCACACTACTCGGCGTGATTCTGCTGGCGGTGATGCAAAACGGCCTCAATTTGCTGGGGGTTTCCTCCTACTGGCAGACCCTGATTACCGGAGCGATTATCGTCGCCAGTATTAGCGCGACGGCATGGAGCCAACATCAGAACCGGAGTTTGTTATGAAAAATTTCTGGCGTAATAACGTCGAGTTTTATCTGATTGGCCTACTGCTGCTGACCGTGGTGGCGTTCAGCATCGCTATGCCACAAATCTTCTGGTCGGTCAGTAACTTCCAGTCAATCGCTTCACAAATGCCGGTGCTGGGGATCCTCGCACTGGCGATGGCGATGACCATGCTGTGCGGTGGGATTAATCTGTCGATTATCTCCACGGCTAACGCCTGCTCGCTGGTGATGGCATGGGTCGCCACGCAATATCCACCCGGCGTTGGAACAATAATAATCACTCTGCTCGCGGGAGCTGGCGCGGCGGTCATTATTGGCCTGTGTAACGGAGTGTTGATCGCAGGCATTCGGGTATCGCCGATTCTGGCCACACTGGGCATGATGACTCTGCTCAAGGGGGTCAATATCCTGATTACCGGCGGCAGCGCAATTGCTAATTACCCGCAGTGGGTACTGTGGCTGAATCACGCCCAGTGGTTCGGCATTCCGTTACCGATGTGGCTGTTTGCGGTGGTGGCTATCGGGCTTTGGGTGCTGCTGGAAAAGAGTGCCCTGGGTCGGTCAATTATGCTTATCGGCTCTAATGAGCGGGCGACGTACTATTCCGGTATCAATACCCGCAGAGTGTTGATCTGGGTCTATGTTATCTCCGCTCTGCTGTGCGCGGTGGCCGCTTTTCTGATGATGTCAAAGCTCAATTCGGCGAAAGCCTCCTATGGCGAATCTTACCTGCTGGTATCAATCCTCGCGGCAGTACTCGGTGGGGTGAATCCGGACGGTGGCAGCGGGCGAATTATCGGTATGGTATTGGCGCTGTTCCTGCTGCAGATTATTGAAAGCGGCTTCAATATTCTCGGCATCAGCCCCTATTTGACGATGGCGCTGTGGGGTGTGCTGCTGTTGTGCTTTGTCCAGGTTCGGGGGATGCTCGGGCTTGAGCAGGAAGGCTAGTCATAGAGGCCTGCTCCACGAGCAGGCCTCGAGTAAGCATTACTCCATTACGCGCAGTCGTTTAATTTTCGTCTCTTCATTATTATCGCTCGCCGCCACCAGCGTGAAATCGAAATTCACTTCTGTATGGGGCTGATTAATTTTGCGTTGTTCCGCAATCAAGGTATCGGTAATTTTAATCGGATCGGCAATCAATTCTTCGCGAGTGGCAAAAGCAAAGTCATCCCACAAATAAGCATCGCCGTTGAGGTTAATCTGTGTGGTGAGATGTTTGAACCCCGGTGCTGAAACAAAGAAGTGGACATGCGCCGGGCGATTTCCATGACGGCCTAATTCGGTCAGCAGTTTTTGAGTGGGGCCATCAGGCGGGCAACCATAACCACAAGGCACAATACTGCGCACCGCGTAGCGACCCTGCGCATCAGTCAGAATACGGCGGCGCAAGTTATATTGGCTTTGCGACTGGTCAAAGAATGAATATCCCCCGAGCGTGTTTGCATGCCAGATATCGACAACCGCACCATTAACGGGATGACCATTGGAGTCAGTTACCTGGCCCTGTAACCACATGATTTCAGCTTGCTCAGTACCGTCATCCATACGCGCATAATTCTGGCTTAATGGCGCGTTCGCCACATACAACGGCCCTTCGATGGTGCGAGGTGTGCCGACTTCGTTACCGGCGGCCGCCTCTTTTTCATCGGCACGCATATCGAGATAATGCTCAAGCCCCAAACCCGCAGCTAATAGAGCGGCCTCTTTACGCTCACCTAATTCATTCAGATAATTGACCGCTTGCCAGAACTCTTCATCGGTAATATCGAATTTATTAATTGTCTGGCAAAGGTCACCGAGCAGTTGATGCATAATCGCTTTAAAACGTTCATTCCCTTTGGCGGAAACTAATCCACTGCTCACAGCAAGTAACTTTTCTAATTCAGATGTTTTTACCGGATTAACTGTCATTTTATATTCCTCACTGTAGGGTAAGTTTGATTTATTTAAAACAGCACAGGTCTTTCTATTATTTTCGGGCGTAAAAACTCAATTTATCTTCGTCAATTTCAATTCCAAGCCCTGGCCCCTGCGGCAATCTGACCTGCCCGTGACTGAATTCCAGCGGGCTTACCACAATGTCGTCCTTGAGCAGCAATGGGCCGAACATTTCTGTACCCCACTGCATTTTGACGGTCGACCAGGCGTGTAATGAGGCAACACTGCCCAGTGTGCCTTCCAGCATCGTGCCGCCATACAAGCCAATGCCTGCCGCCTGTGCCACATGCGCCAGTTTAAGCGCTTGCACCGGCCCACCTGCTTTGGCAATTTTCAGAGCATAAGCACCGGTGAAACCACCATTCGCAAGGGCATAACCATCGTGACTGGTCGCCACGGATTCATCGGCCAGGATGGGTACGGAAAAACGCTGGCTCAGGGTGATTAAAGCTTGCCTGTCCCACATTGGCGTCGGCTGTTCTACCAGGTCGATCCCACCTTCTTGCAACTGCGTCATCCCTTTAATTGCAGTGGTGAAATCCCACGCCTGATTGACATCAACACGGATACTGACATCGCGGCCTAAGGCGGATTTGATTGCCAGCGCGTGGCGTATATCCACCTCCAGCGAGCGCGCACCAATCTTGAGTTTGAAGGTATTGTGCCGCCCTTCCTCAAGCAGGCGTTTTCCCTCTTCTATATCTTTATCGGTATCGCCACTCGCCAGTGTCCAAAGTACCGGGAGACTTTCGCTTAGCGCGCCCCCCAGCAAGGCACTTACCGGCAATCCGAGCACCTTTCCCTGCGCATCAAGAAATGCCGTTTCCAGTGCCGATTTAGCAAAGGTGTTTCCCTTCACGCTGGCGTTCATCACTTCCGCCAGTGCCGCAACGCCGCTAAAGGTTTTGCCGCACAATAAAGGGGCCAGGTAGCATTCAATGGCAGATTTAATCGCCTCCGGGCTTTCCGAACCGTAGCTCAAACCGCCGATGGTGGTGGCCTCCCCCCATCCGACAACGCCCTGCGCGCAGGTCATGCGGATGATAGTCAGCGTCTGGCATCCCATGGTGGCCATGGAAAGTTTGTGCGGCCGAATAGTCGGGATATCCACCAGCCAACAAGAGATGGATTCAATTGCGAGATTCATTAACGGCTCCTTTGGCTAAACCCGGCATCACGGCTGGGCTTGACGATGATTGTTGCGACGGCACTACACTTCAACATCGTCGCCAATACAGTGGTAACGACGGTTAAAATAGACCAAGCCGCTCGGCTGTTCGCTGACACGAATGGCCTGCACCTGACAATAAAACACCGTATGGCTGCCGACTTCGTGGCAGGTATCAATAACGCAGTCGAAGCTGGCAACTGATGAGCTCAGAACCGGCGCACCGCTGGCCATCACCTGCCAGTTATCGTGCAGAAAACGTTGTTCTGAACGCAGGCTGGCATTGGCGAAAACGCCGGACAAATCCTGATGTTCACCGGACAACACGTTGACGCATAACGCGCCGTTGTGTTTGAAATGGTCGTTGGCGAAGGAGTTGCGATTCATACAGACCAGCAGCGTCGGGGGCTGATCGGTCACGCTGCATACGGCGGATGCCGTAAAGCCGAACTTTCCCGCAGGACCATCGGTGGTGATAACAGAAACCGCACTCCCCAGTTGTGCCATCGCATTACGAAACTCAGTTTGCAGTGTCATGGGATATTCCTTACAAATCGATAATCAAACGGGCGCCTTTCGCGCGGGAACAGCACAACAGGATTTGATCACCGTCGGCTTTCTCTTCATCGGTCAGATAGCTGTCGCGATGATCCGGCTCGCCCTCCAGTACATCGGTCAGGCAACTGCCGCAAATCCCTTGTTTACAGGAGACACACACTTTCAGTCCCGCCAGTGCCAGTGCTTCGACGATACTTTGGTTTTCAGCTACCTGGACGGTGATTCCGCTGGCAGCCGCCACCACTTCAAATGCCTTGCCCTGAATCTGGACGTCGGCGCTAAAACATTCCTGATGAATCTGTTGCGCCTGGTAATTCAGGGTTTTAGCAGTCTCATTGACCGCATCCATTAATCGTGTCGGACCGCAGACATAAACATGGGTATTCGGTGGCACATCGCTAAGCACCGCTGAAAGATTCAGGCGCTGCTCGTCACTAAAATGCAGCTGAACCTTTTCGGCATATGGCGCACTTTCCAGCTGCGTGATAAACGCGGCTCCCGAACGTGAACGGCTCGAATAATGCAGAGCAAAAGAGCGCCCGGCGGCGTGCAGTTCTGCGGCCATCGCCAGCATCGGTGTGATGCCAATCCCGCCGCCAATCAGCAGGTTATGTGCCGCACTCGGCTCCAGAGCAAACAGATTGCGTGGCACACTGACCTGCAGTTCATCGCCTTCACGCAGGGTATGTACTGCCAACGATCCGCCCTGAGATTGGCTGTCTTTCAGAATACCCAGTTGGTAGTGCTGGCGGTTTTTTGGGTCGCCACACAGTGAATAAGGGCGCACCAAATCTTCACTCAGATGCAGGTCGATATGCGCACCCGCGCTGTATTCTGGAAGCTCAAGGCCATCGGCGTGGGCAAGCGTAAGTAGCACCACATCGCCCTGTAATTCGCGCTTAATAATTTGCAAAGTCAGCATGTCACCTCCTTAACGCATAAACAGACCACCGTTGATGTCCCAGGTTGCCCCGGTGACAAACGATGCCTGTTCAGACGCCAACAATGCCACGGCCTGAGCGACAAACTCGGCCTCACCTAGCTTGCCGACTGGGATCATCTGTAATAACCCAGCCATTTTTTCTTCCGGTACCAACGCATGAACCGAAGGCAAATCCATTGGACCTGGGGCAATCGCATTGACGGTGACGCCGGATTTACTCAGCTCACGGGCAAAGATTTTTGTCAGGGTCAAAATGCCGCCTTTCGATGCCGCGTAATGCGCACCCGATGCCGTACCGCCATTTTGCCCAGCGAGGGATGCGAGGTTGATGATGCGACCGTAACCCTGTTTGGCGAAGTAGCGCCCCAGCGTTTGGCAACCGACAAACGTGCCGCGCAGATTGGTGGAAATCACCCGATCAAACTCATCAACGGTGATGTCCATCACTGGCGTTGCCAGTGTGAGTGCGGCGTTATTGACTAACACTTGCAGGCTGCCAAAGCGTTCAACACAGGCCGCCAGTGCGTGTTCAAAATCCTGCGGCTGGCGAATATCCAGACCCACCGCCAGCACCTTGCCCTGGCCGTTATCCAGACGGTCTGCCGCCTGTTGTGCACGTTCCCGGCTCACGTCCGACAGCACCACCTGGAAACCCTGCTCCAGAAGATATTGGGCGATGACATTTCCAAGACCGGCAGCAGCACCTGTGACTAATACGGTTTGTGTCATGAGTCGCTCCTTAAAGGATGTAACCAATGCTGTGCAGCACGTCGTCGCTGTTGATCAAGCGAATCACTTTTTGTTTGATTCGCAACGTGTCGCCCAGCACTTGCAAGTGCCAAGTAATGTCTGCGGCATAGTGACGGCTGTGGCCTTTACGATGCTCCCAAAGCGATTGCGCCCCGCGCACCACAATCACGTCATCGTGCGATTCCAGCAGGCGAAAACGCGAGAGCGTACGCATCGTTCTGGCGCGAGGTGTTGTGGAAATCGACTCGCCGCTATACAGGCGTTTCACGCGTCGGGCACGCATCTCATGATCGTCACAGGCATAGTTCAGCGTGTTTTTAAAATCCGTCTCTTGAGGATCGATAGGCACCACGTAAAGCCCGTCGTGCTGCCATAACTCCAGCCAGGCGTTAAATTCGCCCTGGTCGAGCAGATCGCCTTCAAGGTTAATCAGCGTCATTGCGGCCATCAGTTCAGAATCTGGCGTGGTCATTTATTCCGCCTCCGTCATCAGTTTTTTCCACATCTGGTAAGCCGCGCGCATGCCGGTTTCGGCACTGACATCGCTGCGCAAACCATCATCGGTACGGTATTCCCCTGCCAGCCCGCGGTTGAGCATGATCCAAAGGTCATTACCTGAGGTCGCACCTCGTTGTACACGCTCCCACGCTTCGGAGTCGTCCGGTGTGCCAAAGCCCATCGGCCCCTGGAAGTGTTCATGCATACGTAACCTTGCCTGGTTGGCGATTTCCGGACCGCCATCCATCATGATGACGGCGTGATGGATTTCAGTTTCATTGACAGAAATTGGCTGCAGGACGCGGAAAAACGCCATCGAACAGGCAATATTCGGGAAGATATTGAGGTTAAAGCCAGAGCCGCCGACAGCACGCACAATGCGGCGTACTTGCTGCTCGTCGTGATCCTGACGCAGCGCATCGGCCAGTTCGGTAAAACGCTCGGGAATTGGCGCATCAAGATTGGCATCAAGGTCCACAAGCTCTGGGATCATCACCATCACACTGTGGCCGTTACCCAAATCTTCGACGTAACCACTGCCATCGACAAAGTTCAGCATCTCTTCGGTCTGCTTATCGACAGAGCTTAAGAACGAGCGATGCACCACCGGGAAGTGATAGCCATCTGTGGTGTTTTCTAGCTGGATTTTCCAGTTGCCCGGGAAGCGGAAACGATGCGCAGGCCCGGTTTTAATCGGGAAACCCGCCCCCTGTTTCATAAACAAGTCCATCCACTTCTTAGCGGTACCGAGGAAATCTTCCAGCGGTTCAATCTGGTCATTGAAAGTGGCAAAAATCATTCCGGCGTACTGTTCTGTACGCAGTGACACCAGCCCTAACTCGCCCTTTTCCAGTTGGTCGGCATAGCTTTCAGGATGTGGCACGCCGCGCAGGGTGCCGTCCAGCGCATAACCCCAACCGTGATACGGGCAAACGAAACTGTTGGTTTTACCGGTGCGGTGCTCGCAAACGGTGGCGGCGCGGTGTCGGCAACGGTTCAGTAGCGTATGAACAGTGCCTTTACGGTCACGCACCACAATCACCGGCTGAGTGCCGATTTCGGTGGTTTTAAAACTGCCGGTTTCAGGGATTTCACTGGTGTGCGCCACCCAAACCCAGGTTTTAGTGAAAATTCTGTCCAGCTCGAGCTGGAATAGCGCATCGGAGTTATACAGCGAGGTGTGCACCCGATCGTGCTGCACTAAGGCGGCAATTTCCGCGCAGTCAGGTACCGCAGGTGCTGTGGTATCAATATTTTTTATGTTGATGATGTTGTTGTCACAATGCATGTCCAATCTCCTGCCGGTCTTCGGCTGTCTATTTTTTATCCGGCACCGGGAGTTCATCCGCAGCACTCCAGTGGTTTACCGGGCGGCTGAACAGGTTGCGCGTCGTAAAATGGTGGATACGCATACCGCTTGCTTCGCGGCAAAATTCCACGTTAATTTCCGCAGCATTGAGATGTGCCCCACCGGCAGTAAACTCGGAGGTTTGCAACATCAGCCAGCGGCCATAGAGCTTGCCGTCGGCCTGCTGGCTGAGTGCTTCAGAGCAAAGAAAATGGGCATTCATGGCAAAATGCGCAGGGGTCCGGACATAACCTGCCATCATGGCCACAATCGCCTCACGTCCCAGATGTCTCCCCAGTCGCGCGGCATAAGGCTCGCCTACCCCTTCCCAGCAAGCATCAACGGTAAACAGCTCACCAATGGCTTGAACCGTCGCAACACTATCGAGCTTGTCGCACAGCCACATGTAGTTGCTGATACAAACCCGTGCCGCCTGCTGGTCTTCGAGTTGCTGTAAACGCTGCGCGTCCTGTGAGTTCATCATCGACTCCGTTAGCCCTGAATAATCAGCTCGCGCCCAACGCGCGCTTCGATTTTGCAGTACTTCCACAATTTGCTGCCGCTATCACCCACCGGTGTGGTGCGGAACAAGTTGCACACCGCCGCGACGTTTTCCAGCGCGTCAGCATCTGCCAGGATGTAAGTGGTCCATGGCGCGGTGGTCGACGGGCCAACCATCAACTGGTCATCATCCATATTGCCGATGACGCGGATACCTGGGGTTTCTTCAACCCCTTTCATCATCACGCCAAAAGCGCCCCACACTTGTTTTGCTTCAACCGGGCTTGCATCGAAAAAGTTCTGATTAACCCCGATGCAAAACAGCACACGTAATTTGTTTGTCTGGCTCATCTGTTGCTCCTTTAGAAAAAAATCACAGGTAACCCGGTAGCGGTTTGCCACCGAAAAAGACCGTACCGGCGTTGAGATAAGAGAGGTCGCCCATAAAGGCGTGTTGTGTAATCACCATGGTGTCGCGGACATAACGCTGTAATGGGCTGGTCATGGTGACGCCGCCCATGCCATTGAGTGAGAGCGCCTGGCGTGCCACTTCTGCCGCCACACGGGTGACGTGGGTGGAAGAAAGTCGTAAGGCGTTGATTTGTTCCTGATTGGCCACATCGCCCGCCAACAAACTCTGCCAAACCTCGTCAATCGCCTCGTAAAACCAGGCACGCGCCGAGCGCAGGTCGGCTTCACAACGGGCAATTTGCATCTGTGCCTGCGGTCTTTCGGCAAGCTTAGGTGCGCCAGTGACCGACTGCTGGCGATGCGCGATATGATAGATTTCATTGAGTGCTGCCCGTGCCACACCGAGTGCCACCACCGACAGCACTTGAGTGGCGAGAGAAAGCACCGGATAGCGATACAACGCCCCTTCCAGATTCAGTGCGCCGCCGCGAATAAAGGTCCACTCCTGCGGGACAAACGCGTCGTTGACCAGCAGGTCGTGGCTGCCGGTTCCAGCCAGCCCAACGGTGTCCCAGACCGGGTCAATCTGCACATATTCCCGTGGCAGTACCGCCATACGCGGCAGAGCTTTTTCTTCGTCAGGCTGGATACCGACACCAAAGACCGATGCCCCCATGCTGCCGCTGGCAAAACTCCAGCGTCCACTCACGCGATAACCGCCATCGGCCTGCATCGCTTTGTGCGTGGGGTAAATACCCCCGGCAAACACCACATCAGGCCCGTTGCGGTATAACTCTTTCAATGTATCAGGCGGCAAAGCCCCGAGGTAAAACGGGCTCATGCCAAAACTTGCCACCCAACCCGCCGAACCATCGGCCGTCGCAATCTGCTCAATGAGTTCGCAAAACTGGGCTGGAGAACATTCATCACCGCCGTAAATTTTCGGCACTAGCGCGCGATAAACCCCTACCTGTTTAAAACGCGTAATGATGTCTTCAGAAATATGGCGCTGATGCTCAAAATCGGCGCTACGTGTCGTCACTTCACTCAGTAGCGGAACAAGCTCTTCACGGACGTTTACGACAGACATGGCGAACTCCCAAAGTAAGAGGGTGCAATGGGTGGATGGCGCTATTGCTTATCCACCTGACAAAACCACTGAGCGGCTTGAATCAACAAGCCATCTCGCCCTTTGCCCGCAACCAGTTGTAATGCAACCGGGCGGCCATGTAGTTCACCCACAGGCAATGTCAGCGCCGGGTGCCCACTGAGATTGAAAGGCCGCACCAGGCGAGTCAGGTTGACCACACTGAGTGAGTCTTCGGCTTCTTGTAGCGTAGGAGGCAGCTCCGGCAAGGTTGCCAGCGCCAGTAAAGGGGTATGTTCGAGTAACGCATCCACCTGCTCGGTGAACTGGTGGCGGACACGTTCGGCATCCGCGAGCGAAGCAGGATCCACATCGTTACCCGCACGAATGCGACTCGCCACATCTGGCGAAACCGCGTCACTGCTCAGCAGTGGGCTAAACGCCTGCCAGTTTTCGTAGCTGATAATCGCCAGCCCTGCACGGTGTGCATCGGCAAGCATTGGCAGTGTTGAATGGCGTGGACGAATGCCTAATTGTTCCAGAAACTTGAGGATAAGCGCGTCAATTTCAGGCAAGGCCGCAGGGACAAAGGCCACTTCCGGCAACGCGGTTATTGGCTCACCCACGGGAATTGAAAGATGCGTGGCAACCTGGCGCAGCACCGTGGCGTTGCGGGCAAAAATGCCGACGCAATCCAGCGAACTGTGCGCCGGTAAAACCCCTTTGCGGCTGAGAACGCCGAAACCCGGTTTCAATCCGAGGATCCCGCAACAGGCTGCTGGCATACGTACCGAGCCACCGGTATCGGTTCCCAGCGAAAAATCAACCTCACCCGATGCCACCACCGCGGCGGAACCGCTTGATGAACCGCCAGGGATCAACGATGGGAAGTGCGGATTAACCGGCGTTCCACTCCAGGCGTTAATGCCTGTCACACCGAATGCCAATTCATGCAGCGTGGTTTTACCGGTCAGCACACAGCGCTTGCCGAGTAACGTCTCAACGACGCTGGCATGCTGGCGGGCAACCGGGGCTGCCGCGAGCGCCGGACACCCGGCACGAGTGCGGTAACCGGCGATATCCAGCGTGTCTTTTACTGCAAAGCGGAGTTCACCCTCACCGAGGACAAATTGCTCAACGTAACCATTGCTCTCACAAATACGCTTCATAATTAATACCTTAATCAGATAATGCGAATCACATTAAGCAAGCAGTTATCGCTGCTTTTTCGTTCTGAGTGAAGATTAATCAATAATGGAATATTTAGATGAAAATTCAAGTAATATTTCACGTAAATTTTACGAGGAATTAACATGGAATTAACTGAATTTAACAAATGTAAATGGATTTATGCTGATGAATTAATAAGGAAAAAATCGGAAAAAGACAAAAAAGTCGTCATGAGAATTCAGGACGACGAGTGGATAAAAAACATTTATTTTACAGAGGGTTGAATGAAAGGTTTAACGCGATCACAAATTTGTCATTCTGTCGATTTGGTCAGAGCTCGTTGAGGTTATCCAGCACTTTTCTCAGTGAAAGGTTCATTTTTTCCACCTGCGAAACGCTCATGCCCTTAAAGCCTTTCTCAAAAACTTTATCTGCCAGACGGTAGGCTTCTTCCACTTTTTCTTGCCCAACAGCGGTCAACATCACTTCCGTTACGCGGGCATCTTGTTCACTGCTGGCCGTGGTGACCAAACCCTCATCGCGAAGACGGCCCACTATTTTGGTCACGGTGGGCATTTTGACCATGGCGTATTCGGAGATTTGCGAAATGCTGGCCTTGCCGTACTGGTGCGTGACCATCAAGACCCGAAACCCGGAAACGTCTAATTGCACCTTTTTCAGCGTAATTTCCATGATTTGGGTGTAGCGGGAGTAGACGTTGACTATCCAGAAAAACGGGAACTCTTCACGGTGAAAATCGGTATTCGCAGGCTGAACATCCGATGTTTTTTTTAGGTTACTCATCAAGTTCCTTAGCGAAAAAATCTTAGATTTAGCGATTATACCCAAAATAATTCGCGTTGTGTGATGGCGGCAAGAGAGCGAGTCCCGATGAGTTTACTGTAGTCAGTGATTTGGGCGAGCAAACGTGGCCAACGCACCCACAACTTGAAGTATGACGGGTTTATACCTGCTAAACCCTGGCGGCTATAGCGCTTCGGGCAGAGCCATTGTTCAATCCCGGTTTTTGGGCGATTACCGCACACTTAATGATTCATAAATGCCACGTAATTAACATTTATGTATCATTTATTGAACATCGTATTGACATCCATTCCCCCTCTTTCCTATACGTTAGCGCAGGTGTTTGCGTTGGCTGGTACGGCAGTACTCGATCCACGACAAACCGAACTCACAATCCTAATCAGCATTGTCTGGAGCTCTTAATGACCGAAAACTCTTCTCTGGAACAGGCTCGCTCCGAGGTTTTGGCCCCGCCATCGCCAGTCGATATACCGCTGGATCCACGGCAACAAGCGGTGATTAAAAAGTTATTTCGTCGGTTGATCATCTTCTTGTTTGTGCTGTTTGTTTTTTCGTATCTGGACCGCATCAATATTGGCTTTGCCGGTTTGACCATGGGTAAAGATCTGGGTCTTACCAGCACCATGTTTGGCTTTGCGACCACGTTGTTTTATGTGATGTATGTTTTCTGCGGCGTGCCGAGTAACGTCATGCTGAGCATTGTCGGCGCACGGCGTTGGATTGCCGTTTTGATGGTGGTCTGGGGGATTGCGTCCACCGCCACCATGTTTGCCACCGGCCCGGGGAGTCTTTACGTTTTGCGTATGCTGGTAGGGATTGCTGAAGCCGGGTTCTTACCGGGTTTGTTGCTCTATTTAACCTACTGGTTCCCGGCACAATATCGTGGACGGGCGAATGCGCTATTCATGATTGCTATGCCCGTTACCATGGCTTTAGGTTCACTCGCTTCCGGCTACATCCTCAACCTGGATGGCGTGCTCAATCTTAAAGGCTGGCAATGGCTGTTCCTGCTCGAAGGCTTCCCGTCGGTACTGTTAGGGGTGGTTGTGTGGGTCTGGCTCGATGATTCACCGGCGAAAGCTAAATGGCTGACCGACGACGATAAAGCCTGTCTGAACGAGATGATGGAAGCCGACAAGCTGAATATTCCGAAGTCACAACACAGTGCCAATATTGGCCCGACGACCCATCGCAGCATGCTGCGGGAATTATTTACGCCAGTCATTATGCTTTATACGCTGGCCTATTTTTGCCTCACCAACACCTTAAGCGCATTGAGTGTCTGGACGCCGCTTATCCTGCGTAGTTTTAATGAGCAAAGTAATAACATCACCATTGGTTTACTCAGTGCTGTCCCGCAAATTTGTACCATTGTCGGGATGATTTGGTGGAGTAAGCGTTCCGACCGCTTTAATGAACGTAAACTTCACACCCTGTTGCCGTATCTGTTTGCCGCCGCAGGCTGGATATTAACCGCCTCAAGCACCCACCCGATGCTGCAATTGACCGGGATCGTGATGGCCTCAACGGGTGCTTTTGCCGCGATGGTTATTTTTTGGACCACACCTGATCAATCCATCTCTTTGCAAGCCCGCGCCCTTGGCATTGCGGTGATCAACGCTACCGGCATGACAGGTGCGGCGTTGGGACCACTGTTAATGGGCTGGATGAAAGATGTCACCGGTAATTTCAACGCGGGTATTTACATGGTTGCCGGGTTCCTGGTGTTGGGTGCCTTTGTCATTTCATTGATTCCAATGAAAAAAATGGCGTAAAGAAACAGTATCTAACCGCTTTATTTTGGTGAAAAAAAGCCCGATCTGCACTGTGCAGTATCGGGCTTTTTACCTTTCAGGGTTGAGTGCGGTCGCCACCGAAGGTGTTCCCTTTCGGGTTTCATGGCATTGATTACAGTATAAATATTTTCGTTATCTCTTGAGCCGTTAGGCTAAACTAAGCAAATAGCTCGCCTGGTAGAAGAACCGTCATAAACATAATGAAATCATCAGCAATGATTAGAACGGGACGGACATTGTGGCAAGAAAGAAAATAATCGACGCGCTTACCACTTCAGGGATATCCGATGAGACTTAATCGCTATTTTGCTTTTGCCCTTTGCCCTTTGCTATTGCTCGGAGCCACCGCACACGCCGAAGTTGATCTCGGTTCTTTACAGCTGTTCTCAGAAGACAACGACACCAGCCCAATCCCTAAAGGCCTGGTGTTGGGTGGCACCGTGATTCACGGTAGCGCCCGCTATGAAGCGCAAAAAGATGAGAATTATGTCATCCCCGGTGCGCTCTATTTTGGCGATCAGTTCATGTATCTGGGCGATCGTGCTCGTTATTACTTTCATGTTGACGATACCTTCGCAGCCTACGCTTACGGCAGATATCGTTTTGGTAATCTTGATCCTGATGATGAAGATGCCTTCGATGGTATGCATAAACGCAAGTCACAGTTTGAAGCAGGTGCAGGCGGAACGCTGATTACACCTTATGCGTTGCTGACTGCGCGATTTAGCTCTGATGTGACCGGCCGCAGCAATGGCCAGGAGTTGCTACTGTGGGCCGACTTCCCGATCATTCAAGGGCCATTGCTGGTTATGCCGGGCATGGGGTTGATGATTCGCAGCGATAAAATGGCGAACTATTACTTCGGTGGCGTTTCGCAAAGCGAAGCCACAGCGAGTCGCCCGGAATGGGATACCGGCACCACTTACTCACCGATGGCCGCCGTGATTACCACTTATCGCTTTAATCCCAATTGGGTGGGGATGTTTGCCGCCAACTACGAATTATATGACAAAGATATCGCAGACAGCCCTATCGTTCAGCACAGCGGGGAAGTGTATGCAATGCTTGCAGTGGGTTATATCTGGTAGCGTGATTGGCCCAAGGAACCGCAATGCTTAAAGAAAACTTCAATGAACTCCAGATCTTCCTCGTCGTTGCCAGGGAGAGGAGTTTCACCAAAGCGGCGGGGAAACTGGGCGTTTCACAATCGGCATTAAGCCATGCGGTGAAAGCCCTGGAAGAACGGTTAAACGTCAGGCTTCTGACCCGCACGACTCGCAGTGTTGCCCCCACCCAAATCGGTGAACGGCTCATCGCAAGCCTCGAGCCTCGCCTTGCGGATCTTGAGAGCGAACTGGAAAGCATTCTGCAATTAAATGGCAGCGCATCAGGCAATATTAAGCTTTCTGCTGGGGAACATTCAGCACGTAAACTGCTCTGGCCGAAGCTTAAACCGTTCCTCAAACAGTACCCGGATATTAATGTCGAGCTGGTGGTTGATAACGGCTTTGTGAACATTGTTGAGGGCCGTTTCGATGCCGGGATTCGCCTGGGTGAAAGTGTTGATAAAGACATGGTGGCGGTGAGAATCGGGCCGGATCTGCGCATGCTGGTGGTGGGTTCACCTGAATATCTGCAGTCACATGGGGTGCCACAAACGCCGCATGAATTACAGAATCATCGCTGTATTAACATGCGCTTACCCACGGCTGGCGGGTTGTATCATTGGGAGTTTGAAAAAGAAGGTAAGCCACTGCGCGTGCGTGTCGAAGGGCAGCTGACTTTTAATCTCCTTTCCGAAAGGATAGACGCCGTACTGTCTGGATTCGGATTGGCCTGCGTCCCTGATGATATGGTTCAGGACGAGTTGAAATCAGGGGAATTGGTGCA
>NZ_DATERI010000001.1:0-8792 GCF_035271705.1 Buttiauxella sp. | reverse complement strand
AAGCGCAAAACGGACAGCCATGAAAGCCATCCGCTTGTTAGAGAACATATTAATTCTGTGGCGGCAAACAGACGCCAATACCCCCAATGCCGCAATATCCGTACGGATTTTTATGCAGATATTGCTGGTGGTCGTCTTCGGCGTAATAGAACGGACCCGCAGTGGCGATTTCCGTGGTCACTTTACGGTCATCTCCGGCAAGAGCCATCGCATCCTGGAAGCGTTCTAAACTGGCGCGTGCGGCGCTATCTTGCTCTGGCGTAAGCGGGTAAATTGCGGAACGATATTGCGTGCCGACATCTCCGCCCTGGCGCATGCCCTGAGCCGGATCGTGATTTTCCCAAAACACGTGCAGTAATTGTTCATAAGTCACCACTTGCGGGTCGTAAACCACGCGCACGGCTTCGGTGTGCCCGGTCATGCCACTACACACTTCACGATAGGTCGGGTTGGGCGTAAAACCGCCAGCGTAACCCGCGGCGGTGCTGTATACCCCAGGTATTATCCAGAACATACGTTCAACGCCCCAGAAACAACCCATCGCAAAATAAGCGGTTTCCATCCCATCTGGTACATTGGTCATTGAATGCTCATTAACCGCATGTAACGTGGCGATCGGCATCGGGGTATTGCGACCAGGTAACGCTTCAGACTGGGTCACGGGATGGGTTTTCTCAAATAATTTCATCAGTCATGCTCTCCCGATATCGACAAAATTTAACAACAACCGACGATCGGTTGTAACGTAGCGTGTTATTTCAGACAATAAGCACGCATTATGAGACTACAGTACATATAAGAATTATTTGGGTTATTGTGCAGTTTTCAACCCCGGTTGTTGGGGTTTTGTTAATCCTAAGGGCGGCGATAGCCGTCATAGTTCAAGTTGCAAGTGCGTTGGCTTTCCTCGTTCACCCCAGTCACTTACTGGAGTAAGTTCCCGGGGATTCACTGCATCGCCGCCTACCTGCAACCCGAATTACTTAGGGTATATAACGTTTCCTTCCCGGGGTGGGAACAAGGATATTCAGGAGAAAACGTGCCACAAATTCGTATATTTTGCTCGGCCTGTTTGTGCCTGGTAAGCACGTGGGCCGGAGCTGCCAATGTGCGTTTACAGGTTGATGGGTTAAGCGGAGAGCTACAAAAAAACGTTCGCGCCCAGCTTTCTACGATCCAGGGGGATGAAGTTACGCCGGACAGGCGATTTCGCGCGCGCGTGGATGATGCCATCCGTAATGGATTGAAAGCCCTCGGATATTATGAGCCAACCATTGAATTCAACCTGCTGCCACCCCCCGCCAAAGGGCGTCAGGTTCTACTCGCCAAAGTTGATCCCGGCCCGCCAGTGCTGATTGGCGGCACCGATGTTATCCTGCGTGGCGGTGCGCGTGACGATAAGGATTACATCGCGTTATTGGGTGAGCGCCCGAAAATCGGCACCATTCTGAATCATCATGATTACGATAGTTTCAAAAAAGATCTTTCCAATGTTGCTGTGCGAAAGGGCTACTTCGACAGTGAATTCCTCAAAAGCCAACTCGGGGTTTCGCTTGAGCGCCGCCAGGCGTTCTGGGACATCGATTACAACAGTGGTGAGCGTTACCGTTTTGGCGCCGTGACCTTTCAAGGCTCACAAATTCGCGAAGAATATTTGCAAAATCTGGTGCCTTTTAAGCAGGGTGATTACTACACCTCAAAAGATTTAGCTGAGTTAAACCGCCGCTTATCGGCGACGGGTTGGTTTAACTCGGTGGTGGTGGCGCCGGAATTCGACAAATCTCGCGAAACCAAAGTTTTACCATTAAAGGGTGTCGTTTCCCCAAGAACTGAAAATACCATTGAAACCGGTGTGGGGTATTCCACCGACGTTGGGCCGCGTGTAAAAGCGTCGTGGAAAAAACCGTGGATGAACTCTTACGGCCACAGCCTGACCAGCAGTATCAGCCTTTCAGCACCAGAACAAATCATCGATTTCAGCTACAAAATGCCGCTGCTCAAAAACCCGCTGGAACAATATTATCTGGTGCAGGGTGGCTTTAAAGCGACGGACTTGAACGATACCATGTCCGACTCCAGCACGTTCGCCGTCTCCCGATACTGGGATTTATCAAGCGGTTGGCAACATGCTATCAACCTGCGTTGGAGCCTCGACCACTTTACCCAAGCCGACGTCACCAACACGACGATGCTGCTTTATCCGGGTGTAAGCCTCAACCGTACCCGTTCACGGGGTGGTTTGATGCCAACCTGGGGCGATTCACAACGCTACTCGCTTGATGTTTCCAACACCCTGTGGGGCTCTGACGTCGACTTTGCCGTCATTCAGGCACAGCAAGTCTGGATCCGTACGTTGCAAGAAAAACACCGCTTTGTCGTGCGCGGCAACGTGGGCTGGATTGAAACGAACGACTTCGACAAAGTGCCGCCGGACTTGCGCTTCTTCGCAGGTGGCGACCGCAGTATTCGCGGCTATTCCTATAAATCTGTCTCACCGGAAAACGACAAGGGTGAGCTGACAGGTGCATCAAAAATGGTCACCGGTTCACTGGAATACCAGTACAACGTCACGGGTAAGTGGTGGGGGGCGGTGTTTGTTGACTCAGGCGAAGCAGTCAACAATTTCAAACAGAGCAACTTTAAAACTGGCGCAGGTTTTGGTGTGCGTTGGCAGTCACCTGTCGGGCCAGTCAAGCTCGACCTTGCCGTTCCTGTGGCTGATAAAGATGAGCATGGTTTACAGTTTTACATCGGTTTGGGGCCTGAACTATGAGTCGTTGGAAGAAGATAAGCCTCGCGGTGTTGGTTTTTGTGCTGCTGCTGATGGGAACAGCCGGTTTCCTGGTGGGCACCACGAGCGGGCTGCACGTCTTATTTAATGCTGCCAACCGTTGGGTGCCGGGACTGGACATGACGAGCGTAACAGGCGGCTGGCGCAATCTGAGCATCAAAGGTTTGCGCTACCAACAGCCGGGGGTCAATGTCACTGCCGGTGAAATTAACCTCGCGGTCGAACTCGGTTGCCTGCGCGATAGCAGTCTGTGCGTGAATAATCTCTCGCTCAAAGATATCGACGTCGTAGTCGACAGTAAGAAAATGCCACAGTCGGAAGCCGTTCAGGAAGAAGACACTGGCCCGTTAAATCTCACCACGCCGTATCCCATCACCTTACGTCGTGTGGCGCTCAATAACGTCAATATCAAGATTGATAACACCACCGTTTCGGTCATGGAGTTTACCTCTGGCCTGAACTGGCAAGAGCGTAACCTGACTGTGACGCCAACTTATCTCGAAGGTTTGCTGATTGCGCTGCCGAAGGTGGCCAAAGTTGCGCAGGAACAGGTGGTTGAACCGAAGATTCAGAATCCACAACCGGACGAGTTGCCCCTTGGGGAAACGCTGAAACAGTTGTTTGAAAAGCCTGTTTTACCAGAAATGACCGATGTGCATTTGCCGCTGAATCTGAATATTCAGGAATTTCGCGGCTCGCTATTGCACCTCACTGGCGATACCGATTTGCTGGTCAGCAGCCTGTTGTTAAAAGTCAGCAGTATCGACGGCTCTCTTAAACTGGACGCCCTGGATGTCGATTCTAACCAGGGGCAGGTCAACGCCATGGGTAGCGCGGAGCTGCGTGATAAATGGCCGGTAGACCTTACCTTAAACACCATGCTGAATATCGATCCGATTAAAGGTGAAAAGGTGAAGATTAAGATCGGTGGGGAACTGCGAGATGTGCTGAAAGTCGGCATTAATCTTTCAGGCCCGGTCGACATGGGCATCACCGCGCACACGCAACTGGCCGAGGCCGGTTTACCGCTCAATCTGGAAGTGGTCAGCGAACAGCTTTACTGGCCTTTCACCGGGAAAAAAGAGTACCAGGCAGACGACCTGAAGCTGAAATTTAGCGGGAAAATGACGGATTACACGTTGTCATTTCGCACGGACGTAAAAGGCGAGCAAATCCCGCCAGCCGTCATCACACTGGACGCTAAAGGCAACGAGCAACAGCTTAATCTCGACAAGCTACGAGTGAGCGCGTTGCAGGGCAACACCGACCTGAAAGCGGTTCTTGACTGGAGCAAAGCGATTAGCTGGCGCGGTGAGTTAAAACTCGATGGCATCAACACCGCGAAGCAATTCCCGGATTGGCCTGCGAAGCTTGACGGCCTGGTGAAAACCAGCGGCAGTTTGTACGGTGGCTCCTGGCAGGTGGATGTCTCAGAGATGAAGCTCGCCGGTAACGTCAAAAATAACAAAGTGAGTGTTGCCGGGAAACTCAACGGCAACAGTTATATGCAGTGGAAAACCCCTGGTGTGCGTATCGAACTGGGGCGTAACAGCGCGGATATTAAAGGTGAGTTGGGCGAAAAAGATTTGGCGCTGGATGCCAACATTGATGCCCCTAATCTCGACAACGCGTTACCCGGCCTTGGCGGCACGGCAAAAGGCATCATTAAAGTGCGCGGTGATGTGAAAGCGCCACAATTGCTGGCGGATGTCACGGCGAACAATCTGCGCTGGCAAGAGCTGTCCGTTGCACGCGTCTTGTTGAAAGGGGAGGTGAAATCCACCGATCAAATCTCCGGGAGTCTGGACTTACGCGTCGAGCAAGTGGCCCAGCCAGGCGTCGACATCAACCTGGTGACCCTCGCCGCAAAAGGTTCTGAAAAGCAGCACCAGCTGCAAGTGCGTATCCAGGGTGAGCCGGTTTCCGGGCAACTTGATTTAAGCGGAAGCTTCTCTCGTGCGGAAGAGCGCTGGCGTGGCAATATCAACAATACGCGATTCGACACGCCGGTCGGCCCGTGGTCCCTTAATCGCGCCCTGGCGCTCGATTACCGCAATAAAGAGCAGAAAATCAATATCGGTGCGCATTGTTGGACTAACCCGAATGCGGAGCTTTGCGTGCCACAACCGATTGATGCTGGCGCGAAAGGGCGTGCGGTAGTCAACCTGAATCGCTTTGATTTAGCGATGCTCAAACCCTTTATGCCGGAAGATACACAAGCTGTGGGCACCTTTAGTGGCCGTGCGGATGTGAGCTGGGATAGTGAATCTAAGGGGCTGCCACAAGGCAGCGTCACACTGCAAGGTAACGGCGTCAAAGTCACGCAAGTGGTCAACGACAGCCCGCTGTTGGTGGCGTTTGATACGCTGAATCTGAATGCGGAACTGAAAAATAACCGGGCGCAGCTTGGCTGGTTGATCCGCGTCGCGCAAAACGGCCAGTTCGACGGACAAGTCCAAATTACCGATCCACAAGGCCGCCGTAATCTCGGCGGTAATGTGAATATGCGTAACTTTGATTTGGCTATCGCCAACCCAATTTTCGCGCGCGGGGAAAAAGCCGCCGGGAAACTCAACGCTAATTTGCGCCTGGCAGGTAATGTTGAGCGGCCTCAACTGTTCGGGCAATTGCAGCTCAACGGTATGGATATCGATGGTAACTTTATGCCGTTTGATATGCAGCCAAGCCAGCTTGCCATGAACTTTAACGGTATGAACTCAACGCTTGCCGGTACGGTGCGCACCAGACAGGGGAATATTGCTCTGAGCGGTGACGCGGACTGGACGCAACTCGACAATTGGCGAGCGCGTGTGGCAGCGAAAGGCAATAAAGTGCGTATTACGGTTCCGCCGATGGTGCGTCTCGACGTTTCGCCAGATGTTGAGTTTGTGGCGACGCCGAGCTTGTTCACGCTGGATGGTCGCGTTGACATTCCGTGGGCGCGTATCGTGGTGCAAGAGGTGCCTGAGAGCGCGGTCGGCGTTTCCAGTGACGAAGTGATGCTGGATAAAGACCTGAAGCCTATTAAACCGCAAACCGCGGGTATTCCCATCAACAGTAATTTGGTTATCCACGTCGGCGATAACGTGCGCCTGAATGCCTTTGGTTTGAAAGCGCGTTTGAACGGCGATTTGAAAATGGTTCAGGATAAGCAGGGATTAGGTCTTAACGGGCAGATCAATATTCCAGAAGGGAGTTTCCGTGCTTACGGGCAGGATCTGATCGTTCGCAAAGGCATCTTGCTGTTCTCGGGTCCTCCGGACCAACCGTTGCTGAACATCGAGGCAATTCGTAACCCGGAATCCACAGAAAACGATGTTATTGCCGGTGTTCGTGTCACAGGAACGGCTGATGAACCCAAAGCTGAAATATTTTCTGATCCGGCTATGTCACAGCAAGAAGCCTTGTCCTACCTGCTTCGCGGGCAAGGTTTAGACACTTCGGGTGATGATGGTAACGCCATGACATCAATGCTTGTTGGCCTGGGGGTTGCACAAAGTGGTCAGGTTGTGGGTAAAATCGGCGAGACGTTTGGCGTAAGCAACCTGGCGCTGGACACCGCAGGTGTGGGGGATTCTTCACAAGTGGTGGTCAGTGGCTATGTACTGCCGGGTCTCCAGGTAAAATATGGCGTGGGCATTTTTGACTCGTTGGCGACACTAACACTGCGCTATCGCCTAATGCCTAAGTTGTATCTGGAAGCGGTGTCTGGTATTGATCAGGCTCTTGATCTGCTTTATCAGTTTGAGTTTTAGCAATGCGAATATTTGTTTACGGCAGTTTACGACGCAAGCAAGGTAATAGTCACTGGATGACCAACGCCCAGTGGCTTGGGGACCATCGTGTCGAAAATTACACGTTATACAGCCTCGGCCATTACCCCGGTGTTGTTCCTGGTGAAGGTACCGTAGTCGGTGAGGTGTATCGCATTGATGCTTCAACACTCTCTGAGCTCGATGCTTTGCGCACCAAAGGTGGCGAGTATAAACGCCAACTGATTCAGACCCCATACGGTAGTGCGTGGATGTACGTGTACCAACGGCAGGTGGATGGATTAACCCGCATTGAAAGCGGAAACTGGGTAGACCGGTAACCGTCCTGCGATCGCTCTCACCCCCTGTCAGCGGGCATAATTTCTGCTGACAGGGGGTGAACTCTCACCTTAGCGCATGATGCGTTTTAATATTCTGTTCACCTGCTGTTCAAATTCCGTCGCGGCTTGATCGACGGTTTTCTTACCGTAATCAATCTCTTCTCTGGCGTTGTCAAACAGGGTGACAAACTGCCCATCTTCCAGCTGTGGCAAGGTGGCCGAAGCATTAGGCAGTTTTGCCGATTGTGCGAGCCCCTGAATGACAGGATCGTCATCCTGCCAGATCCCGGCGTCACGCAGCGCTTTTTCCCCTGCTTTACTCAAGGGTGCGCCGCGTTCCAGGCCAACAGGCACCACGCCTTCCTTTTCATTGAGCAGGAAATTGAGCAGCAAAGCGGCTTCTTTCGGGTGCTTTGTGTGACGGCTTATCGAATACATCAACGCGGTTTTACGAAACTGTCCGGCATCTTTCGCGCCAGGGAGCATCGGGTAGGGGCCAATAACCAGTTTGTTAGGGGGCATCAGGTTCCCCGCTTCAGGGGTATACAACACGTTCCAGTTATAAACCCCGCCCCACTCGCCGTTGATCCAGGGCTTCATTTCATAGTTAATGCCTTTGCCGAAAGAGGCGATTTGTTTCATGGTCGGGGCGACATGCGCGTCCATCAGACTTTTGTAGAAGGTTAGCCCTTCAACCAGCTCCTCATGACTCCAGGCAAATGCCTTACTCTTAACGTCTATCATCTCTTTCTGGTATTTCTGGTACATGTAAGAACGTACCAGCAGCAACGCATCTTGTCCTGATAAGACGAGGGGGAAATAGTCGTCGCCGAGTTTCGCTTTAAACTGTTGACCCGCTGCGCGTAATTCATCCCAGGTGGTGGGCAGTGGAACGCCCGCTTTTTCCCAAGTATGCGCGTTGTAATAGAACAACATGACATTGCTGGAAATGGGTATCGCGTTCACTTTGCCGTTAACCGTGGTGGTGGCGAGCGACTCAGGGGAATAGTGCTCAAGCCCGATCTCTTTGCTGACGTTATTAAGATCGTAGAAACCGTCTCCGGTGCGGGAAAGCAGCGTCAGCCAGTTCCAGTTGGTCTGGATAATATCTGCTTCCGTGCCGCTATTGAGCTGCGTGGTAACGCGAGAGGAATAGCCGTCCCAACCGGTGTATTCTGCTTTAACTTTGATGTTGGGGTAGCGTGCTTCGAATGCCTTCAGGGCTTCCAGGGTGGCGACGTTACGGGATTTTCCGCCCCACCAGGAGAAGCGCAGTTCCACTTGTTCGCTACTGAAAGCCAGCGACGCATTGCCGAGCGTGCAACAGATCAGTAAAAAAAGAAGTGCTGTCTTCATGGTTCCATCCTCATTGTGATTAACCGCGAACTTTCTTCTGTCGGTAAGCCGTCAAGTGGCTAACCAGGCGCATTTCTTCTTCATTCCACGGATTTCCCTGCTCGGTCAGAACATCGTGAAACCATAACGACTGCGGATCAGGATGCGTTTTGTTAACGTCGGTCCAGGGGATCCAAGTTTGGGTTTTACCCTGCACCAATCCCCACTGGTAGCAACCCGCATCATAAGCGGCGAATAACGGCAGTTGCTCGCTGAAAGTGCAGTCCATATGCCGCGCCAGCCACTCGGTGCAAAGCACAGGGCGATTGAGTTGTGACAGGTGGTGCAATGCCGTGAGCTGATAGTTTGCAGGAACATAGGCGTGATAGCTGATGACGTCTGAAAGCTGAAGCGCTGCGAGATCAATCGGATGCCCGTACAGCGTGTTGTTTTCAATGTCGAGATGCCACGCGGCAACCGTCAGCGGCTGGGAAGGGCCAACGTCACGGGCCCAGTGAAAGGCGCTGATCAACAGTTGCAACGCGAACTCTTCAATCCTGATGTCGGCCTCCC